>JBEBWI010000106.1:0-8828 GCA_040392345.1 Leucobacter soli
GCCTGCTTCACGCAGGCGAACGCGCGCACGAAGTCGGGGTAGACCGAGATGGGCCGACGCGCGATGGGGAAGTTCTCCTGCGCTCGGGCGGTGTGCACCCCCCAGTACGCGGACGCGGGGATCTCGACGCTGCCGAGCGAGTCGGTTTCGGTGCGAGTCTGGGCTGACAGGAAGTCACTCAAGGTGTATCTGCTCCGGCTAGAAAAGAAGAATGGCGGACAAGCCGCCGTAGTTACGCCCCCAAGCCTACCCGCGTTGCGCCCGAACGTGGCATACGTTTCGCAGCATGGAAAGCGGGCGATCGGACCCCTAGAACTTGCCGCCGATATCGAGCAGCCGGCGGATGCGATCGGAGATCGGCGGGTGCGTCGCGAACAGCCGCTGGGTGAGCCCCGGCTTCAACGGATCGGCGATCCACAGGTGCGCCATGCTGCTGTTCTGCTTCTGCAGCGGGCGCCCGTACTCGGAGAGCTTGTGCAGTGCGCTCGCGAGCCCTTCGGGGTTGCGCGTGGTGAGCGCACCGGTCGCATCGGCCAGGTACTCGCGCTGCCGCGACACTGCGAGTTGCACGAGGCTCGCGACCAGTGGCGCGACGAGCATCGCGACGAGTCCGAAGATCAGCACGACCGGGTTGCTGTTGTTGTTGCGCCCGAAGAAGGCCATGCGCACGAGCACGTCGGCGAGCATGCCGACCGCGACGACCAGGCCGTAGACGATCATCGAGACGCGAATGTCGTAGTTGCGCACGTGCCCGAGCTCGTGCGCCATGACGCCCTCGAGCTCGGCGTCGGTCATGATGTCGAGCAGCCCGGTGGTGGCGGCGACCATCGCGTGCCCGGGGTCGCGGCCGGTGGCGAAGGCGTTGGGTGCGGGATCGTTCACGACGTACACCTCGGGCATCGGAGTGCCTGTGGTGATCGCCAGGTTCTCGACGATGCGGTAGAGCCGCGGGTTGTCGGCCTCGGAGATGCGCTGCGCTCCGCTCATCGAGATGGCCTGCTTGCCCGCGGCGAAGTACTGGAAGAGCGCATAGCCGCCGGCGAACAGCACGACCCAGACGACGATCGCCGTCGAGTTGTAGATGTAGGCGGCCAGCCACCCGAGGCCGCCGATGATGGCGAGGAATAGCAGGATGATGAGGACGCTGTTGATCTTGTTGCGCCGAATCGCGCGGTACACGTTCGCCCCCGCCTAGAACTGGATGCGCGGCGGCTCCGAGATCGCAGCGACGTCTTCGACCTCGAAGAAATCGCGCTCGCTGAAGCCGAGCATCTTGGCGAATACGTTGTTGGGGAAGATCTGGATCTTCGTGTTCAGCTCGCGAACGCCGCCGTTGTAGAAGCGACGCGCGGCCTGAATCTTGTTCTCGGTGTCGACCAGATCGCTCTGCAACTGCAGAAAGTTCTGGCTCGCCTGCAACTGCGGGTACGCTTCCGCCACCGCGAAGATGCTCTTGAGGGCCTGCTGCATGTGATTCTCGGCCGCCGAGGCTTCGGCCGGGCCGCTTGCGGAGATCGTCTCCGCGCGCGCCTGCGTCACCGACTCGAAGACGCCCTTCTCGTGCGCCGCGTAGCCCTTGACGGTCTCGACGAGCGCGGGAATCAGATCGGCCCGACGTTTGAGCTGCACCGTGATGTCGCTCCACGCCTCATCGACGCGTACGCGCAGCGTGACGAGGGAATTGTACGTCGCCCAGACGTAGATGCCGAGGACGACGACGACGCCGACGGCGATAAGAACAGCGATCAGTGAACCACTCATGCCCGAATCCTATCGGCGCGCACCTCGAATTCGCTGTGTACTCCCCCCGCTGCTCCGTGCCGTACGGTACGGAGCTAGTCGCCGAGCACCCGCGCGAGATACTCGTTCGCGAACACCCGATCGGGGTCGAGTCGGTCGCGCACGCGGAGGAAATCGTCGAACCGGGGATAGCGCGCACGCAGTTCGTCGCGGCCGAGCGTGTGCATCTTGCCCCAGTGCGGGCGCCCGTCGTGCGCGGCGAGGATCGCTTCGGCGTCGCGGAAGTAGCCGAGGTCGGTGTCGCGCCGGTATCGGTGCACGGCGATGTAGCCGGTTTCCCGCCCGTGCGCCGTCGACAGCCACAGCTCGTCCGCGGCTGCGGTGCGCACCTCGACCGGGAAGGAGACCCGGTATCCGCGCTGCTCGATCACGCGCCGCAGCTCGCGAACGACGTCGGGCACGGCCGCGAGCGGCACCCCGTACTCCATCTCGCGAAACCGCACCCGCCTGTTGGTGATGAACACCCGGTGGGATTCATCGCTGTACTCGCGCCGGCTCGACGCCGATTGGATCAGTCGGTTCACCCGCGGCGTCAGCGACGGCAGCGCGCTCTCGGCCGCGACGAATGCACCGAACACGAGGTTGTTCGCGACCTCCTCGTCGAGAAACCGCGCAACCGTGGAGAGGGGCCGCACCGGCTCGGTGACCGGAAGCCGGGTGTTGCGCTTCGTGCGGGCCTCCGTGGTGTGCGGGAACCAGAAGAACTCGAAGTGGTCGTTCCCGCGGTGCAGTTCCTCGTAGCGTTCGAGCACCGCGGCGAGCGGCATCGGCGCCTCGACCGCGCGCAGCAGAAACCGAGGCACGCACTGCAGCGTCACGGTGATGAGCACGCCGAGCGCCCCGAGTCCGAGGCCGACGGCGGGCAGCAGTTCCGAGTTCTCGGTGTCGTTCACGGTCAGCACCTCACCCGTTCCGGTGACGAGCGTGACGCCGACGACGCGCGTCGCGAGCCCGCCGAACTCCGTTCCGGTGCCGTGCGTACCCGTCGAGATCGCACCCGAGACGGTCTGCCGGTCGATGTCGCCCATGTTCTCGAGCGCGAGCCCGAGCGGAGTGAGAATGCCCGGCAGCTCCCACAGGTGGGTACCCGCCCACAGCGTCACCCGGCCGCGTTCGAGGTCGACGTCGAGCAGCCCGCGCATGCGGCTGAAATCAAGTCGCACCCCATCGGTCGCGCCGATGCCCGTGAAGCTGTGCGACGCGCCGATGGGTTTGACGGTGCGACCGGTCTCGCGAGCGCGCTGCACGGCGAGCACGACCTGCTGCGTGCTGCGCGGCGCCACCTCGAGCACGGGCTGCGACCGCTCGGTGCGCGCCCAGTTTCGCCATTCGCGGGTCACAGGAAGCACCGCCCTTCGCCGCGATAGGTGGGCAGCGGATCGGCGGCTGCGCCGCCCGCGACGGGCACGACATCGTTCGCGTGTTCCATGGGCTCCCCCGACTTCGTGTGCCGCAGCCAGACACGCTCGCCGATGCGCAAGCGGTGCGCGGCGGCGCCGATCACCGGTGTCTGCACCTCCCCCGCGCCCTCGCGCGGCGCATACGAGAGCCCCTCGGGCCAGACGACCGCGGGCAGTCGGTCGGAGCCGGCGGGCCCCGACGCCGCCCAGCCGCCGCCGAGCAGGGTCGCCGTCTCGTCATTCGGGCGACGCACGACATCGAGCGCGAACGCGACCGCCGGCGCCACGTCGAACGCGCGGTAGTGGTCGAAGAGGTGCGGGCCGAAGAGCCCACTGCCGGCCGCGAGCTCGGTCACGGAGCCGTCGGACGCGGTGAGTTCGAGCGAACCGGTGCCCCCGCCGTTCACGAACTCCAGCTCGGCCACCTCGCGCACGAGCGCGACGGCTTCGGCGCGGCGCTCGGCGAGCTCGGCGGCGCTGGCCCGCTGCACGGCGCGCAGCACCCGCGCCTCGAGCGGCCGGCCGGCGGGCCGGTCGCCCACCCCGGCGATCTGCGCCTCGTACGACATGACACCCACGAGTACGAACCCGGGCCGCCGCACCGCCTCCTCCGCGAGCGCGCGCAGCGCATCGGGTGCGCGCACCGGCGACCGCAGCACCCCCACATGCCCGAGCGCGGGCCACCGCCACGAGGCGTCGAAATCGAGGCACACGCGGATCGGCTCCCGCTCCGCGGGAGCCCGCACAGCGTCGATCAGGTCGAGCTGCTGCGCCGAGTCGACCATCACGGTGACCCGTGCGGCAGCTCGCGCGTCGGCAGCGAGCGCGGCGAGCGCCGCGCGATCCACTGTGGGATACGCGACGACCACGTCGTCGACCGACTGCGCGAGCCACAGCGCCTCGGCCAGCGTGTAGGCGAGCACCCCTCGGAAGCCGGGAAGCGCGAGCACGGCGTCGAGCACCCCGCGCACCCGCACCGATTTCGAGGCCACGCGGATCGGCAGGCCGCCGGCACGGCGCAGCAGGTCGTAGGCATTGCTGCTGAGCGCTTCGAGACCGAGCGTCACCACGGGTGCTCCGAAAGCCGCCGTCGCCGCGCTCAGCCCCGGCCAGTAGCGTTCCGGGCGCTCCCATGGGCGCTCGGCAGCAGCGGCTCGCAGCTCGGGGGCCGCGAGATCGAGTGTCATACCGGGAAGCCTAGCCCCGTCGGCGAGCCGACGACACCCCGCACGTCGGGAAATCAGGCGCGGACACGGCGTCGCCGCCCTGCCGCTCGGTGAGTCGCGACGGCCTCCCGGCGGGCGCTACGACTCGTCACCGGGACGACGACCCGATCGCCAGCGCTTCACGCGCAGGTACAGACCGAGCCCGATGGTCACGAGAATGACGATGATGAGCACGGTCTTGGCGAAGAGCACGCCTCCAATCTAGTCGCAGCCGGGGCCCGCACCGTGCAGCGTGCCGACGCTCGAGGCACCGCACCGCCCCTCGGCTTCGGCGTGGGTACTGGCCATACAGATGCGGAACAGGGCAGAATCATGTTGGCCACACAGCTGTGCCAATAGATCATGCGAGTCGCACCGAGCACGAGTGCTTCGGAGCGCGCGCAACACATCAGGGGGAAACATGCCAGAGGAATACCCGAGCAGAGTGCTCGCCGACATGCCGAGAGCAGACGAGGGCTACTACGGGCCCGACAGCATATCTTGGCGAGTCTTCTCAGATCCCGGTTCGATGCTGGGAGCGAAGAACGCGGTGTTCCTGCAGATGCTCGAACCCGGGATGATGACCCACTTCCAGCGGGTGTCGCTGACGAGCGAGGGGCCCGAGGAGATGGCCGCGAGATTCGACCGCACCTCCGCCTACCTGCGCGACTCGATCTTCGCCGACCGGGCGCACGCCGACGCCGCTGCGGCGCACGTCGACCGACTGCACGAGCACGCTTCGTGGACCAACCCCGAGACCGGTGAGGTGGTCAGCGCGAAGCAGCCCGAGTGGCAGCGGTGGACCTGGTGGACGTACATCTGGTCGGCGATTCGCGGTTACCAGGAGTTCGGTCCGGGCATGACCGCCGAGGAGGCCGACCGCATGGTGGTCGAGTCGCGAATCGGCGCGGAGAAGCTGTACGTGCCGGGGCCGTTCTTCACCACGTTCTCCGAACTGGACGAGTACATCCGCGAAGAGCTGAACACGAAGGCGGTCACCATCTTCGCGGCGCTCGCCGGGCATTCGCTCCGTCACCCGGACGTGAAAGGGCCCATCGCGCGCTGGGGAACGCGGCACGTCATCAACGGGATCCTCTCGCTGCTCCCGGAGACCGCCCTGTACTTCTACGCGGTCGAGGATCGGAGCGCGAAGGAGCTCGCCCGCGGCGCCCGCTTCACCAAGTGGGTGGCGAAGCTCGCGCGCAAGAACCGCTCGGCCGAGCAGCTCATCGCCGAGGCCGTCGGCGATTCCATCGCGAAGCCGTACCAGCGAGTGCGCCCCAAGAAATCGTAGGCGCCGGCTTCTGAGCGTCTCGCGGTGAGCCCGTCCCCGAACCGGCCGCGATCGCATGCCGAAAGGCGTGTGTTCGACGGCACGGCCGGGGGCGGGTTTCTCGTACGTGATCTTCGCACGAAACCCTCGCGCAGAACACTAGAATCGCGACCATGACGACTGTCGCGCTCATCATCTCGGGCCTCGCCGCCCTCCTCCACGTCTACATCTTCTGGATGGAGTCGATCGCCTGGACCAGCAAGGGCGTGCGCGCGACCTTCGGCTTGAGCGAAGCCGAGGCCGTCGCCACCAAGGAGATGGCGTTCAACCAGGGATTCTACAATCTGTTCCTCGCGATCGTGACCGGCGTCGGCATCGCACTGCACCTCGTGGGGAGGCCCGAGGTCGGGGCCGCGCTCGTGTTCGCGGGCGCCGGGTCGATGCTGGCGGCGGCGCTCGTGCTGTTCGTCTCCTCCCCCGGCAAGCGCGGCGCCGCGGTCAAGCAGGGAGCGCTGCCGCTGCTGGGAGTCGTGCTGCTCGCTGCGGGGATGCTGCTGTAACCGGGAGCGCATTCGCCTCGTACTGCGCGCCCGCTCGCCGCCTCTTCCCGCCCTGCTGTCCCCGTACTCCTGCGCCACACACACACACGCACTCACTAGGATTCGAACCCGGACTGTGCCGATTGAGGGCCGTTATTACCTGCATCTACTTAGGTCTACTCTCGCCAAGCAGGATATGGGCGGGAGCCCGCCCGGTAGTCCAGGGTAGATTCTGGTAGTTCGACTTTTTGAGCCCAAAACGCCGGGTAAACGCCGGGCGCAGATACGCTGGATCTGACGTTCGCTCGCGCTCTGATCGCCCTCGACCCTCTCCCCCTTGCGGAGCGCCACGCTCGCATCACCCCCCCCGCACGAGACGGCCGAGGTCGTCGGTGAGGGCGGCACGTGGGAGGCGGCGAAAGCGGCCTGCGAGATCCCGGCGGGTGCAATGGCGCTCGCCTGGATTCGTGAGTGACGACGACTACGCACTGCTCGTATCAGCGAACGCAGCGGCC
Source organism: Leucobacter soli (assembly GCA_040392345.1). Lineage (GTDB taxonomy): Bacteria > Actinomycetota > Actinomycetes > Actinomycetales > Microbacteriaceae > Leucobacter > Leucobacter soli_B. Next base: position 6,733 of record JBEBWI010000106.1, read on the forward strand.
TGCCCGCACGGCGACTCCCCCGCGATGATTCCGTGGGCGTCGTGGTGGGAGTGCCCGAGACGCGATCGGACGATGCTCCCCGGGCCCGGGTTCTTGGTCCCCGCCAGAAACGACGAAGAGCCCCACCCTCCCCGGCACAAGACCGGTAGAGAGTGGGGTCTTTCTCGGGTGACAAAACGAGTGCAGATTGCACTGCGATTGTCATACCCAGGCGGGTGACGAGTCAGGAAGCGCGCCGGTCCACTCCTTGGGCTGACTCTACAGGGCGATCCGCCGCAGCCCTCTGCGCAGGGTCTCTCCCGCCGCGAAGACCCCGAAGGCAATCGGGCCGACCCATGCGGCACACATTAGGATTCCCGGGCACCTCGGGACCGTACTTCTCGGGCAGGGCATCCCACGCATGGCGCGCGGACCGCCACATCGCCGGCGCCCCGAAGAACGACTGCGAAAAGCGCAGGCAGAATCCCGGTTTGTCGACCGTGCCGAGACGCGCAGGGACGGTGGCTTGCCAACTCATTGGCACCTCCTGAAATGAGGGAAGCCCCGCACGACGGCGGGGCTTCCGGGGAATGGAATCGCCCCCCTGTTAGGTGGGGCTGGACGGTGTCCACTAATGTGAACACCTATGGGGGAAAATCAGAACAGCATTGACCGGCGTGCACTCATCAAAGGGGCAACCTGGGCGGCACCCGTAGTCGCAGTCGCCGCAGCTGCCCCAATGGCGGCAGCATCAGAATCATTCAGTTTCTCGTACGCCGGAATCCTAGAGAACTATGAAGGCGGAACATACATCGGTGTCATCCTCGACTTCTCGTCCACGACACTTCCCACGCTCGACCTGAGCATGTTCACCCTGACAGTGAACGGGTCGCCGGTTCCAGTCGTCAGCTTCAACTCCGGCGACTACGGTATGACGCAGTTGACGGCAGAGTTCATCACAGCGGCACCCGTCGGCCCTGGCGCGATCATGCTGTACGGCACGATCCCGGGATTCGGATCGAACTCCACATCTGTTCCCCGCGCATGAGCGACACCTGAAACCAGCCCACACTTGGTGAGGCTGGACGGTGTCCACTAACGTGGGCACCATGGGGGAACATCAGAACATTGAACGTCGCACGCTCATCAAGGGAGCCGCCTGGGCGGCACCCGTCGTCGCGGTCGCAGCAGCAGCACCAATGGCGGCAGCATCAGGGACATTCGCATTCACAGACGTGTATAGCGGATCGGGGTTAAGCGGCACCCTGATCGGGGCAGCCCTTGAGTTCAGTACGTTCTTCGGCGGGGATGTGACTGAGGGCATGTTCACAGTAACTGCGGATGGTATCTCGTACCCGATTGAGCTCTTCTGGGCATGGCCTACTACCGAAGGCTTTGAGTGGGCTGTTACCTTCGAGACCGCGACCGAAGTGGCATCGAAGACTGCAGTGATCCTTACTGCCACAATCCCCGGCTATGGCAGCAACAGCATCCCGGTAGTTTTCGCCTGAGGTCCACGGGTGCGGGTAGCCGTACAGCAGCGACGAAGACGCACCAGGGTCACGGTCGTGGGTAACGACACCCCACGGCTTTCACCCGGTACCGTGACGCTGACGGGGTGACGCGGAAGGTGCAACGGTCAGGGCGCACGCTTGCCGACGCGCAACAGAACCTCGAGAAGGCGCTGAAGGGGCGCCACGTCGTCGCAGATGATGACGCCGAGCTTTCACGCGACTCAACGGTGAACGACCCTATTGCGGAATGGTTGACCGAGGCGCGCGCAGCTGGTCGGGGTGCACAGGGGACGCTCCGCACCTACTCGACCCGCGCTGACTCCACGATCAAGCCCGGCATCGGCGGTGTTCGCCTCTCAGAAGTCACCGTGCCGAAGCTCGACCGGTTCGTGAAGACCACGACGAAGCATCACGGCCCCGGCACGGCGCGCACCGTCAGGACCGTGCTCATCAATGCGTTCGACCTTGCTGCCAGGCACGGGCTCGCTGACTTCAACTTGGCAAAGAATATAGCCCCTATCCCGGCAACACGGAAAACCCCTGAAGCGCCGAGTCGTGAAACCGTGTACGCGCTGATCCAGCACCTCAAGCAGTACGATGCTG
>JBEBWI010000107.1:0-8689 GCA_040392345.1 Leucobacter soli
GCCCTCGATCTCGATGACGCCGTCTTTCTTGGCCATAGCCTCACTATCGCTTCAAATGGGTGAATGCTGATCTTGCGAATGCTCTCCGCCCGCTCGCGAAGGATCGCGAAAACGGGCGCAAAGCACCAAAGAAAGATCCTAACCCGATACCGCCCGAATTTCAAGCTGTAGCGGCGTGTAACCTTGCGTTCTCGCAGCCCGCCCCGTCGCCTCTCCCGATAGCCTGTGGAGGACAGGTGCGGGACGAGGGAGATGCGAGGGCCAGATGAGCGACACGCGCAACGCCGGTGATGCCTGGGTCACCGCCGCCGACGGAAGCCGGTATTGGGGTCGTTTCGGCGCTGCCGGCCTGCTCGCCTACGACCCGACCCGTGGCGTCCTGCTGCAGCACCGGGTGAGTTGGAGCGACCACGGGGGCACCTGGGGTATTCCGGGAGGCGCCCGTCACGAGGGCGAGAGCGCCCTCGACGGCGCACGGCGCGAGTCGCTCGAAGAGGCCGGGGTGCCGCTCGACGCGACGGATCCCCATTACACGCATGTGCTCGATCGGGGCGGCTGGACGTATACAACGGTCATCGCCGAAGTGGTTCGACCCTTCGAAGCGCGCATCACCGACCCCGAGAGCCACGCCCTGGAGTGGGTGCGGCTCGACGAGGTCGAGCGATACCCGCTGCACCCGGGCTTCGCCGCGAGTTGGCCGATCCTGAGACCGCTGCTCGCGCCCCGCCCCGCGGTGATCGTCGACGCGGCCAATGTCGTCGGTTCGGTGCCCGACGGTTGGTGGAAGGATCGCCGTGCCGCGAACGAGCGCCTGCGCGATCGGGTGTCGCTGCTCGACGGGATCGGCGTACCCGCCGGCCTGCTCGGACTCTCGCAACACGACTTCCCGGGCGTCGATCGCGTGCGCCCCGAGTGGGTGTTCGTGACCGAGGGCGTCGCCCGCGGCATCGATGCGGCGCCCGGCGTACGGGTGCTCGACGCGCCCGAACTCGGCGACGACGCGATCGTCGAGGAAGCGCGACGGCTCGTCGGCGAGGGGCGCCGCGTCACCGTGGTGACGAGCGATGTCGAACTGCGCGGCCGCGTCGAGGCGGCGGGCGCGGTGAAGCGCGCCACGCAGAAGCTGCTCAGGCGGCTGCCGGAATTACCGGAACCACAGGCGCAGCAGGCGCGCTGAACACACGCCGAACGGCCCGTCGAACGCGCGTCTGAAGCGGCGAAGCGGCGATCCACTCGCACGGGTCACGACGTGCGCACGGCGCCCTCCTGCACCGCATCTGCGACGCGCACGCGTGCGCGCAGGGCGGCGACCACGCCGTAGACGATCAGGCCCTGCCCGAGCGCGTAGGTGAGCATCACCGCGGGGCTCGTCCAGGCCGGCATGATCTCGGGCAGGAAGAGCCGAAACGCGAGGATCGAGTCCGAGGCGAGGAACCAGGCGCCGCCCCACGCGATCACAGCCCCGCATCGCGCCGCCATCGCGGCTGTGGCCACGAGCAGCATCCCGTAGATCGCGACCGGCACGGCGAGCGACCCGGTGCGCGGCAGCAGCACGACCATCAGCGCGACGTAGGCCGCCGCGTACACGAGCGCCCAACTCGGGAAGCCGCCGCGGGCCACCCCTCGCACCTTCCAGATGAGCACCACGTAGCCGACGTGCGCGAGGCCGAAGCTCGCGAGCATCATCGGCAGTTCGGGCAGGCCCGGGAAGAAGAATGCCGCGCCGTCTCCGAACCACGAGAAGCAGATCGCCGCGAGCAGCAGCAGCAGGGGCCCGCGCGGCAGCGGGCGGATCGCGGTGCTCGCCCACACCGCGGCGAGCGCCAGCAGCGGCATCAGCATGAGCTTCGTCGGGTAGGTGAACGGGTGGTCGACTGCGAGAAGCCCGACGTGCACCGCCGACACCACCGCGTAGGGGATGAACGGGGCAAGGCCCCGGGTTCGGTTCATGCGGTTCTCCTCGCGACGGTGCGGGCGGCGTCACCGGTTGCTGCGCGTTGCGCCGCGTCCACGTGCGCAATGGTGCGACGCGAACACGATGCCGCAACGCGAGCGACCCGATCGAGCTGACTCTCGACCAAGATACCGTCGACCTCGCACTACACGGTCGCGCCGAGCCGAACGATACCGCGAGGTCCCTCCGTCGCTTCTCAGTAGATGTCGCGCAGGTACCGCTTCTCGCTCTGCAAGCGCTCCATCAGCCGCTCGCCCGCTTCGGCTCCCAGCTCCGCGACGCATATTTCGTGCAGGGCCCGATCGACATCGGCGGCCATTCGCTTCCCGTCGCCGCAGACATAGAAGTATGCGCCGTCCTGCAGCCATCTGACGAGCTCCGCAGCGTGTTCGCGCATGCGGTCCTGCACGTAGACCTTCCGCTCCTGATCGCGCGAGAATGCCGTGTCGAGCCTGGTGAGCACGCCCGATTCCGAGAAGATGCTCCAGTCCTCTCGGTAGATGAAATCGGTCGCTTCATGCTGGTCGCCGAAGAAGAGCCAGGTGGGGCCGGTGCCCGGGGTGTTGGCACGCTCGGAGAGGAATGCACGGAACGGGGCGACACCGACGCCGGGGCCCACCATGATGACGGGGGTCGCAGAATCCTCGGGTAGCCGGAAATTGCGGTTCGGGAACGGGAAGAGGCGCACCGTGTCCCCGACCTTCACGCAGTCGGAGAGGAACCCGCTGCCGATACCCGCAGGAAGGGCCGCATCAGCGCCATTGCGCTGCACCGACACGGTGAGGTGCATCGAATTCGGATGGGTGAGCGGTGTCGAGGCGATCGAGTATGCGCGGTAGCGGACCGGGCCCATCAATGCGGCGATCTCCTCCACCGGCAACGGGGCGTCGAACTGACGCAGCGTCTCGCAAACGCCGTTCGTTCGAATCCAGTCCTCACCGGCGGCATGATCGCCGCGGGCGAGCGCCTTCGCGAGGTCGCTCTCGGGTGCACGCTTCGATACCGCCTCGAGCAGAGCACCGGAGGGGAAGCGCAGCTCCCAGCCTTCGGCGAGCGCGCGCACCGTGCGACCGTCGACGACCTCATCGCCGGAGAGACCCGCGGCATCGAGAAACGCCCGCACGGCCTCAGCCGAGTTGACCGGTACGATCGCCACCGAGTCGCCGGCGTGGTACTCGATACCGCTGCCGGAGGTATCGATCTCGAAATGGAAGATCTGCTTCGCGCTCCCGGGCAGCGAGAGCGCCCGCGCTTCGGTCAGGGTCGCGTCGAAGGTATTGGCGCGATTGTACTCCGACGCCTTCGGCGCGTTCGGCTTGAACTTGTGAGCCGCCGACGGCGTCGGCGCTTCCGCCTCGTCGCCCGGGCCTGCAGCGGCCGCACCGGCGGTGAACTGCTCGACGCGTGCGGCGATCCACTCTTCCGAAGGCTCGACGTAGTTGACGTCGAGGTCGACACGATCGGCGACACGAGTGGCACCGAGCTCTGCGAGACGCGCGTCCATCTGCGCACCGGCCTCGCAGAAGTACGTGTAGCCGCTATCTCCCATCGCGAGCACCGCGAAGCGCAAGTTCTCGAGCGAGGGGGCACTGTCAGACGATAGGCGTCGCCAGAACTGGTCGGCGGAGTACGGCATATCGCCCTCGCCGCAGGTCGACACGACCACGAGCAGCACGCCCAGATCGTTGAGCTCGTCGAGCTCTTGCTCGTTGAGCTCCTGGCACGAGGTGTCGATGCCCTTCGCTGCCAGCGCATCGTTCAGGTTGTCGGCCACGAGCTCGGCGTTGCCCATCTCGCTTCCGTACAGAATGTGGATCGTGGTAGGCGGAGCGGTCGAAGCACCTGGCGCTGCCGAGCCTTCGGCTGCCAGCGTCTCGATGGCTGATGCTTCGGTCGTGTGCATGGTGTTCCATTCATCCGTCGTGGCAATGGGCGAAGCTTCGGGTGCGACTTCCAGCACGGGGCTCATCATGTTTCGAATTCCTCACTTCGTTGTGGCAACCAGCGTTCTTGCTGAAGGGTCCGGCGAACGGAGCACATCTCGAGTTTATGTTCCGTTCTAAAGAACGGCTGAACGCTATAACGCAACAACAAGTATGCATCGAATCCGCTGCACTGTCAATTGAACGACACCGCACGATGTCGAGGCGCGCCGATGCAGGCGCGTGTATACGGAGAGCCGCACCCCCGCCGGGGCGCGGCTCTCCGTATACACGGAACCCTCAGGCGAGCGCGCCGAGCTCCCCCGCAACACGCTCTGCACTCCCGCCACTCGCGAGCAGTCGCCGAGCCAGATTCAGGCCCCGCACCCAGTTCACGGTCACGACGCCGGCAACAGCCCCGTCCGGGGTGGCGTGCACAACCGCACTCCTGCCGTCTTCAGCCAGGTCGCCCACAACGATGGAGGAACCAGCCGGGTCGCGCCAGCCGATGGTGTGCACCTTCCAGTCGTACTGATCGGACCAGACATAGTCCGTCGAGTCGTAGCGCCCCGGCACGCCCTGCGTCAATGCCATCGCCACATAGCGAGCCTGATCACTGGCATTCGTCCAGTGCTCGGCCCGAATATCGGTGCCGCGGCCCGCATGAGGCCAACGCGCCACATCGCCGATCGCATAGACGCCCTCGGCGCCGATCGCGCGCAGGTGTCCGTCCGTCAACACGCCGTTCTCGATCGCGAGACCGCTGCCCTCGAGCCAGCCGGTCGACGGCACCGAGCCGATACCGACAACCGCAGCACCGGTCTCGAGCCTCGTGCCGTCATCGAGCAGCACACTCAGCTCGCCCTCGACGCCTTCGATTCCCGTCACGCCGACACCGAAACGCGCTCGTGCACCGTTACGCTCATGCAGAGCCACCAGGCTTCCGGCCACTTCAGGCCCAACGATGCGAGCCATCGGTTCGGCCACCGGGTCGACGACCGTCACTTCGCAGCCGAAACCGACCGCCGCAGCCGCGATCTCGGTGCCGATGAAGCCCCCGCCGACGACCACCAGCGGCCGCCCCGTCTTCAGATAGGTGGCGATGGCCCGAGAATCATCGAGGGTGCGCAACTGGTACACGCCCGACTCGGGGCGCCACGGAGAAGGACGCGCGATCGCACCGGTCGCAATGATCAGCACGTCGTACTCGACGACCGAACCGTCGGAGAGCGTCACCGTACGTGCCGCGGTATCGAGCGCGGTCGCGGCGACACCGAGCATCAGTTCGATGCTCGCAGCCTCGAGCGCCTCTGCAGTAGAGAGCCGGAACGACTCGACCACCTCGTCCGACCAATCCGATTTCAGCAGGTCCTTCGACAGCGGCGGGCGATCGTAGGGCAGTTCCGCCTCCGCTCCGATCAACACGATCGGGCCGGTGTGACCGAACATGCGCAGCCCCTCGGCCGCACGGGTCCCCGCGAGCGATGCGCCCACCACCACGATGCGGCGATCGGAATTGACTTGAGTCATCGTGTTGTTCCTTCGGGTCAGTTCGAAATGCGGCTCGTCGACGAGACCGCCACGGAAATGATGCGCCACAAGCCAACTCACGCGTTATACCGAACACGCAGCCTCTTTAACGCAACACTTTCAGTATGGATGGTAACGCAGGGCAGTGTCAACGACGACCCCGTCGCGCCTCACTTCCGGAAGATTCCCGTGCGAATGTCGCGAGATCCCGTGAGGTAATCGGTGATACGACCAGCGGACTGCTTCACCAGCCCGGCGAGAGACTGAGAGTACGCGGCGTTGAAGCGGGCCTCGGGCATCGTGATTCCCAAGGAGCCCACCACCGCGCCGGAAGGCCCGAACACCGGCGATGCGATCGCAATCGCCCCCTCGATCCGCTCGCCGTGCGTGATCGCATACCCGTCGCGCGCGATCATCTCGAGCCGGGCACGCAACTGTTCGGACTCGACGACGGTGCGCTCGGTAGACGGGACCATCTGCCCGCCCGTCACTTCGTCGACCACATCCGGAGGCAGGAACGCCAGAATCGCGAGGCCGCTCGCCCCCGTGTACAACGGGATCCACTGCTTCAGGGGAAGGCTGTATCGGAGCGGATGCGGCGACTCGACCACCAGAGAGAACATCATGTGATTCCGGCTCTCGCCGTAGACGGCGAAGAAGGAGGATTCCCCACTCTGCTCCGTGAGCTCCTGAAGCGTGTCCGTCGACACCTCCTGTATGGGGTACCGCTCCACCGCGGTCCACGCCAGGCGCATGAACTCGAGGCCGAGCCGATAGGCCCCCTGCTCGGTTCGCCCGACGAGACCGAGTTTCTCGAGATCGGTGATGAGACGGTGAACCGTGCTGGGGCTGACCTCGAGCCGAGCAGCGAGTTCGCGAACGCCGTGCAGGTCTTGATCGCTGTCGATCATCACAGTGAGCAACTCGATACCCCGCGCCAAAGGATGCCGCCTCCGCTTCTCAGCACTCTCCGGCTCGACCTGCGCAGTCGCCTCAGGGTCGATCACTACCATCGGCCCGCCCCTTTCAATAGCTTGACTTTCATCTCGCTCGCATGACAGTCTGTATGCCACAGAGCGGAACGATTGTTCGGTTATAAACAACACTATCGCAATGATGCGAATCCACGTCGGATTCACCGCCTCACCGTTCTCCGCTTTCCGTACAGAATCGACCGGTCACTCCGCCGATACAGGCGCAGTGACCCGCTTACCCAGAAATCCGAGGGCCCGCATGACCGAGAATCCCACCACCTCATCACACTCCGCACGCGTCGCCGTCGTCTCGGGCGGGGCGGCCGGCATCGGCTACTCAGTCGCAGAACGGCTGGCGGCCGATGGCTTCAAAGTCGGCATCCTCACCCGCACCCCCGGCGCCGCCGAGGCCGCGGCCGCCGAGATCGAGAAGGCCACGGGCGGAATCGCACGCGGCTACCAGGCAGACGTCAGCGACCGCGCACAGGTCGACACCGCACTCGAAGCCATCCGCGCCGAGCTCGGCCCCCTCTCCGCAATCATCGCAAATGCCGCAATCGCACCGAAGAAGCCGTTTCTCGAGACCTCTCTCGAAGAATGGGAGAACACGTTGCGCATCAACCTCACCGGCACGTTCAACCTCGTGCAGAGCGGACTGCCGGACCTGCTCGAGGCGGGCTACGGTCGAGTCGTCCTGATCTCATCCTCCAGCGCGCAACGCGGCGCTCCGCAGATGGCGGCATATGCCTCGTCGAAGGGAGGCCAGCTGGCCATGACCAAGGCACTCGCGGTCGAGTTCTCCCGCCAAGGCGTGACCGTGAACACGGTCGTACCCTCTTCGATCGACACGCCGAGCGTCGCCAAGAAGCGCGCGGCAGGCGACCTCCCTTCCGCCGAGCAGATGGCGAACTACATTCCCGTCGGCAGAATGGGTCGCGGCGAAGACATCGCCGGCGCCGTCTCATACCTCGCCTCGGACGACGCCTCGTACGTGACCGGGCAAACCATCAGCGTCAACGGCGGCTCGTTCATCGGATAGTCCCGACGGCCAACCCGATCGGTGCTGTCGACCGCCGTGACTCAACCGCGGCAGTCGACAGCACCAGATAGTCGACAGCACCATGCATATTCCTCAGCACCGAAGAGCCGGCTCGCTCTCCTGGGCCGTCCGCGACACCCTTTTGCGCTACGTCACCGTCATCGCCGGCGGTTCCTTCGAGATCGAGGGCGGCGTCGTCACCGATGCCGAGAACCGCTTTCGGTTTCCCCTCGACTCTGCGAGCGTGGAGGACGATGAATGGGTGCTCTCATTCTCCGGCTCTGTCCGGTTCATCGCGCATCACGGATTCCTCGACGTGCGCATCGTGAACCCCCAAGTCCTGCTCGGCCCGAACGGAGGCGTTCTGGCTACGCACACCGACGATCCGGGGCTCCCTCTGATGCCCCTCGTCGAGCTCGAGCCGACGACACCCGTACTCGAGAGGGGCAGGCTGCTGTGGGAGGCAGTGCCTTCACAACTTCTGCCGAGTGGAGTCGAGCTCTTCGGCACCGTCTACGAAGCCGGGGCCGAAATGGCCTCACTAAGAATAAGTGTTGAAGACATAGACTCTTAGCATGGCTACGAGTCCAGTTGATCCCAACCCGACCATCTCTTCGGCTGCGCGAGCCAATAGTGCGCGAGGCAACGTACGCGGGCAGGCGACTCGACGACGAATCATCACAGCAGCTGAAAAGCTGTTCGCCGAACACGGCATCTCCGCCGTGCCGCTCCGCGACATCGGGAAAGCCGCAGGGCAGCGCAACCACGCGGCGGTGCAGTACCACTTCGGCGATCGCGACGAGGTCGTGAAGGCGATCATGGAGTACCGGGGCAACGAAAGCGACGCCATGCGCGCAGAGATCGTGACCAGTCTCATGATGGGAGAGATCGCCCCGACCGTCGAGGTCGTAGTGGCGACGTTCGTGCGCCCTCTCGCCGCGCACCTCGAGCCGGGCAGCAACTATCTGTCGTTCCTCGCGCACCTCATCACCGAAGAAGGCGGATACGAAGGCCTCACCGGTGTGCACGCCGGCGCGCAGGTGACCTCGCTGAGGACCCTTCTCGGCCGCCTCGCCCCGGAGATCCCGGAGCAGATACTCGATGAACGCTGGTGGGTCACGTTGACGAGCGCAGTGCACACACTGGCTCGCTACCAGACCGCCCAACGCAAGCGGCGCCCCCTTCCCGCCGATCTGGAGGCGCTCGTCGACGACTTGATCTCCTACCTTGCGGCCGGGCTCACCGCACCGGTACCCGAAGGGCGAATGTA
>JBEBWI010000108.1:0-8516 GCA_040392345.1 Leucobacter soli
GCGACTACGATCGCGAGAAGCTGCAGGAGCGCCTCGCGAAGCTCGCCGGCGGCGTCGCCGTGATCAAGGCCGGCGCTGCGACCGAGGTCGAGCTGAAGGAGCGCAAGCACCGCATCGAGGATGCCGTGCGGAACGCCAAGGCTGCTGTGGAAGAGGGCGTGCTGCCCGGTGGTGGCGTCGCGCTCATCCAGGCGGGCAAGACCGCGTTCGCCGCGCTCGAGCTCTCGGGTGACGAGGCTGTCGGCGCCAAGATCGTCGAGACCGCTATCGAAGCACCCCTGCGCCAGATCGCACTCAACGCTGGCCTCGAGCCCGGCGTGGTCGCAGATCGCGTGTCGAGCCTGCCCAACGGTCACGGCCTCAACGCCGCAACCGGCGAGTACGGTGACCTGATCGCTCAGGGCATCCTCGACCCGGCCAAGGTGACCCGCTCGGCGCTGCAGAACGCGGCTTCGATCGCCGGCCTGTTCCTCACCACCGAGGTCGTCGTCGCCGACAAGCCCGAGCCCGTCGGCGCTCCGGCCGGTGACCCGACCGGCGGCATGGACTTCTAAGCCCAGCCGAACGAGAGCCGGGGTCGCACCTTCGAGGTGCGGCCCCGGTTTTTTCGTGCGTGCGCCGACTCACGCCGCCGGGCGCCCGGCAATGCGTCGCAAAGTCCCCTTTCCGTGAGGAATCCGGGGACTATGCGACGCATTGTTGCATGGGTGAGCAGGGTGAGCAGGGAGACCAGGGCGGGCAGGGCGGGCAGTGGAGGAGGGCTGTGCCGCTCCGCACGGCGACTACTACCGGCGCGCGCCGGGGATGCGGCTGATCGGAACCGTGTCGTCGCCGGGAGGGGCGAGCGGCAGCTCCACGCGGAATGTCGCACCGCCGCCGGGCGTCTCGTGCGCGCTCACCGACCCGCCGTGCGCGGCCATGATCGACTGCACGATCGAGAGGCCGAGACCGGACCCGCCGGTCTCGCGGTTGCGCGAATTGTCGGCGCGCCAGAACCGGTCGAAGATCTTCTCCCGGAACTGCGCGGGAATGCCCTCGCCGTGGTCGATGATCTCGAAGCGGCCGAGCCCGCGCACGGCGTCGGCGCTCACCGCGATCTCGAGGGGGCTGCCCTCGGGGCTATAGCGCAGCGCGTTGCCGATGAGGTTCGTCATGACCTGACGCACGCGGTGCTCGTCGCCGGTGACGACGGGCTGAGAGGCGTCCTCGATGACGGTCACCTCGCGGTCGGGCGCTTGCGCACGGGTGTCGAGCGCGGTGTCGGCCGCCAGCTGGTTGAGGGGCAGCGCGGCGAGCGTGAGCGGGCGGCGCTCGTCGAGGCGCGCGAGCGACAGCAGATCCTCGACCAGCGAGGTCATGCGGATCGCCTCCTTCTCGATGCGCTCCATGGCCTGCGATACCTGCTCATCGTCTTGCAGCGCACCCATGCGATAGAGCTCGGCGTACCCGCGCACGGAGACCAGCGGGGTGCGCAGCTCGTGCCCGGCGTCGCCGATGAAGCGCCGCATCTGCTCGATGGTCTGCGCGCGTTCGGTGAACGACTGGTCGATGCGGTCGAGCATGACGTTGAGCGATTCGCCCAGGTGGCCGACCTCGGTGTGCGGGCTCGCCACCTTGATGCGTTTCGAGAAGTCGCCGCGGGCGATTTCGAGCGCGGTGCGCTCCACTTCGCCGAGCGGGGCGAATGTGGTGGTGACGAGGATACGGGTGAGCGCGGCCCCGAGCAGCAGCACGGCGAGGCTGAACCCGGTGAAGACGACGGCGAACTGGGCCATGATCTGATCGGCACCGCTGGTCGAGGAGGCGATGACGAGGATGCCCTGGGGCCCGCCCCCGCGAGACATCACCGGGATCGCGATGGTGCGCCACTCGACGCCGTCCGAGGCGCGCAGCGAGAAGATGCCGCTGTTGCTCTCGACGAGCATGTCGGGGGTGAGCAGCGGCAGCTCGGGCACGGCGCGGTCGTCGTCGTCCTGCTGGTTGTCGTGCAGAATCTGTCCGGTCTCATCGAGAATCGCGACGTAGTACCGGTTGCTCGCGTTGATGATGTCGTACGCGGTGAGCGCCGAGGTGTCGGCCTCGGGCGCCAGAATATCGGTGGGGTCGCTGCGTATCTGGCGCAGCTCCTGGTCCTGCACGTTGATCAGCTGCGGTCTCAGGAACGACTGCGTGCCGATGCCGGCGACGATGAGCCCGAGCGAGAGGATGAACACCGTCACCCCGGTGATCTTGGTGCGCAGCGAGACGTCTGCCCACCGCTGCACGAGCGTGGGCCGCGGCTCAGCGGGCTGCTCCTGCTGCTGGGCCGCGGGCTGTCGCATGCCCGCCTACTTCGCGTCGGTCTTCAGCATGTACCCGAACCCGCGCTTCGTCTGGATGAGGGACTCACCGGTGAGCGGGTCGAGCTTGCGCCGCAGGTACGAGATGTACGACTCGACGATGCCGGCGTCGCCGTTGAAATCGTACTCCCAGACGTGGTCCAGAATCTGCGCCTTCGACAGCACGCGGTTCGCGTTCTGCATCAGGTAGCGCAGCAGCTTGAACTCGGTCGGGCTGAGCTCGACGGGCTCGCCGGCGACGTTGACCTCGTGCGTGTCTTGGTCGAGCACGATGGGACCGGTCTCGAGTACGGCGTCCTCGTCTTCCTGAATGGTGCGTCGCAGGATGGCCTTGATGCGGGCGATGATCTCGTCGAGGCTGAAGGGCTTGGTCACGTAGTCGTCGCCGCCGACGGTGAGACCGGTGACCTTGTCCTCCGTGTCGTCCTTCGCGGTCAGGAAGAGGATGGGGGCGGTGTAGCCGGCCGAACGCAGCCGCTTGGTCACGCTGAAGCCGTTCATGTCGGGCAGCATGACGTCGAGAATGATGAGATCGGGCTCCTCTTCGAGAACCGCGGAGATGGTCTGCGCGCCGTTGCCGACCGCGCGAACCCCGAAGCCCGCGAAACGCAGGCTGGTGCTGAGCAGCTCGCGAATGCTGGGCTCGTCGTCGACGATCAGAATTCGGGGACCCTTGTGCTGAGTGTTCATGCACACAGTATCTGACAGTTCGCTATGACCTTGCTGAACGTTTTGATGTCGATTCCGCCGCGACCCCGTGCGTCGTGCCGCACGCGATCGGATTCGTCCCTCCAGTGGATCGCCGCCGCATTCACCCGGCCGCGGCGCGTGCGGGCCGGCAGCGCACCGGCCCGCACATTACAGCTGATCGGCGTCGAGGATCGTGTACGCGTACCCCTGCTCCGCGAGGAAGCGCTGCCGGTTCTGAGCGAAATCCTGGTCCACGGTGTCGCGCGTGACCAGCGTGTAGAACGAGGCCGAGAGCACCGGAGCCTCGCCGCCGGCCCCCTCGCCGGACGGTGCGCCGGCTCGAGCTCCGGAAGCGCGCTGCGCCTCCAGCGTTCGCGCGCTCGACTTGGGGCGCAGCAGACGCCCGAGACGCTGCGCCTCCTCCTGTCTCGACCCGAAGGAGCCCGAGATCTGAATCGCCACGGAGGCGTCGGGCAGATCCACCGAGAAGTTCGCGACCTTCGACACGACGAGGATGCGCTCCCGATCCTCGCGGAAGTCGCCGAACAGCCGTTCCCGTTCGTCGACCGGGGTCTGCCCGGTGATGAGCGGGCTGCCGAGCGCCTCGGCCATCGACTCGAGCTGGTCGATGTACTGGCCGATCACGAGCACGCTCTCGCCCGGGTGCCGTTCGATGATGCGCTTCGCGACCTCCTGCTTCACCGATGCGCTCGAGGCGATGCGGTAGCGGTCCTGATCCTCGGCGACCGAGTAGTCGAAGCGCTCGCTCTCGGCGAGCTCGACCCGCACCTCGAAGCACGCGGCCGGGGCGATGAAGCCCTGCGCCTCGATGTCCTTCCACGCCGCGTCATACCGCTTCGGGCCGATCAGGCTGAAGACATCGCTCTCGCGCCCGTCCTCGCGCACGAGTGTCGCGGTGAGGCCGACACGGCGGCGGGCCTGCAAGTCGGCGGTGAGCTTGAACACCGGAGCCGGCAGCAGGTGCACCTCGTCGTAGACGATGAGGCCCCAGTCGTGCGCATTCAGCAGTGAGAGGTGCGCGTACTCGCCGCGGCGTCGGCTCGTGAGAATCTGATAGGTCGCGATCGTGACCGGCCGCACCTCCTTCACCTGGCCCGAGTACTCGCCGATCTCCTCCTCCGTGAGGCTCGTGCGGCGCAGCAGTTCGTCGCGCCACTGGCGGGCCGAGACCGCATTGGTCACGAGGATCAGCGTCTTCGCACCGACCGCGGCCATCGCCCCGGCGCCCACGATGGTCTTGCCTGCACCGCAGGGCAGCACGACAACCCCGGAACCGCCCGCGGCGAATGCGTCGACCGCCTTCTGCTGGTAGTCGCGCAACTGCCAGCCGTCCTGCACGAGTTCGATGTCGTGCGGCTCGCCAGGGGTGTAGCCCGCAAGATCTTCGGCAGGCCAGCCGCGCGCCACGAGCTCCTGCTTCAGCTGCCCGCGCGCCCACGCCTCGACCGGGTAGGTGCGGTCGTCGATCTTGTTGCCGAGCAGCGGTGCGATCTTCTTCGCACTCGTGACCTCGCGCAGAATCGCCGGGTCGTCGGAGCGGAGTACGAGTTGCGGCAGGGGCGATCCTGCTCCGTAGGCTGCCGCTGTGGCGGCAGCGGTCGCACTATCGAAGGCGTTGCCTTCGCTGGGTGCGTCCGCCTTGCGCAGAATCGCCGGGTCGTCGGACTCCGCTACCCGCTGCGGGAAGCGCTCGCCGGCGCCACTGCCCTCGGCCGCCGAGCCGTCGAGCGGAGCCGGCGATCCGCTGTCTGCAGCATCGCCAGACTCCGCATCGAGGCGCTCGATGGTGAGCCGGCCGTAGCGCCGCATGGTGTCGGCGATCTCGCCCGACACCGAGGTCGGCACCGGGAACTTCGCGTAGCGATCGAGCGTCGCGACGATCTCCTCGGCCGTGTGCCCGGCCGCGCGTGCGTTCCACAGGCCCAGCCGGGTGATGCGGTAGGTGTGAATGTGCTCGGGCGCGCGCTCGAGCTCGGCGAACACCGCCAGCTCGTGCCGGGCATCTTCCGAGTCGGGGTGCGCCACCTCGAGCAGCACGGTGTGGTCGCTCTGAACGATCAGGGGGCCGAGAGTCATAACTGTCTAGTTTACGCGTCGGACGGCGTGGCGCGACCTGCGACGATCGGCCCGGCGCGGGGCCTACGCGGGAACGACCCCGATGATCGCGGTGACCGGCAGCGTGCGCTCGACCCCGGCGACCTGGTCGGTGGCGCGCAGGCGCCCGCCGGTGAGCGCCACGGGCAGCAGCGTGAAGGTGCGCTCATCGCTGCCTGCAGCGGCGGTCACCTGCACCGGTGTGCGGTCGCGGATCGCGAGCTCGAGGCGGCGGGTGAGATCGCCCGCGTCAGAGGTGGCCTGGGCCGCGGCGAACACGCGCTCGACGAGCGCTTCGACCGCGTCGCCCTCGGTCGTGTCCTGCACCTCGGTCAACTGCGGTTCCGCATCGAAGGCGCGGTCGGACGCGGCCTGGAGCAGCTCGTCGAAGCGGTTCGGGCGGGCGAGCCGGATGGGCTGCGTCGCTTCGGCGCGAGTGCGGTCGAGATCGCCGAGCATGTAGTCGAGGGGTTGGGGAATGCCCGTGAGCGAGAGCCGGCTCAGCACCTCGCGAATGCCCGCGGTCGTGTGGCCGCGCCGCAGCGCCCGGGCGAGCGAGGTCGAGGTGAGCCGAAGCGACGCCGCTGCGCCGAGCTGCTCGGTCTCGGTGAACTCCGAAAGCGCCTGTTCGTCTGCCGGTTGCAGTGGGCCGGGCACGATCACCGTGAGATCGGGCTGCACGTAAACGCCGGGTGCGGGCGGCGGAATGTCTCGGGTCGCGATCGAGAGCGCCGTCGGCGCATCTCCCGCGAGCAGCGGCAGCGCCGTGGGGGAGAGCCGCCCGTGCACGGTCAGGCCGAGCACCTCGGCGGTCGCGGCGTACTCGGTGGCTGCGGCGAGTGCGGTCCCGGGCAGTAACGGGTACTCGTGCGCGAGTACCTCGGAGGCGGCGACGGCGAGGTCGCCATCGGCGATCTCGAGCGCTCGCCGCAGATGCGCGTCGAGGTCGCTCGCGAGTGCCGCGGCGATTTCGAGCCAGCGCTCGGGGTAGCCGTCTGCGAGCCAGCCGGTCGCCCGTTGCGAGACGATGAGCAGAGCACCGGGTGTTCCCGGCCGGCCCTCCGTGTGCGGCACGGCGAGGCCCGCCGACTGCATCACCGCGACGAGCTGACCGGTGCTCTCGATATCGCTGTGCGTGGCATCGGCGAGTGCGCGCAGCGAGGTCGCCGTGACGAGCCCCTTCCGGCTCAGCTTCGCGGGTTGCACGGCCAGGATGCGCAGCAGGGCAGCGACACGGCGCACCGAGCTCAGCGCTTGCCCGTACCACCGCGACGCGTCTGCCGAATCGGCGCTCGGTGCGGGCGGAATCGCGGCGCCGACCGAGCCGGGGGCAAGACGGTCCCCGTGTGCAGAGGTGTCGCCCGCGTGCGCGGAGAAGCTGCCGAGAGCATCGATGTTCTTCTCTGCCTCTGTCTCTGTCTCTGCCCGCCCGCCCGCGTCCGCGACGCCCAGTGCGCGATCGAGCGCCGCGGAGACCTCGGGCAGTGGCACCAGTGCGCCGCTGTGAGCGTCGAGACCGACGAGCCCTCGCAGCCTCAGCTCCGCGAGCGCGGGTTCCGACTCGCCCGGGGGGCGACCGGCGCCCAGAGCGGCGAGAGCGGCGAGGCCGCCGCGATCCACTGTGGAAACGGCGCGGGAAATCGAATCGGGCCGCAGCAGCTCGAGCGCGAGCCCCAGTGGATCGCTGATCGAGCCGGGGGAGCCGACCTCGCGGCAGCCGAGCAACGTGCGCAGCTGGGCGTGGTCCATTCCCGCGATCGACGCAGCGAGCGAGAGCGTGCCACTCATGGAAACCGCGCCGACTAGTTCGTGCTCTTGTCGCGGGCGGAGCTGCGGCGGCTGAAATTGATGCCGAGCAGCACCATCAGCAGCACGAAACCGACTGGGAGACCGACATACGAAATCCAGACGACGATGGGCCACAGGTTCGCCGCGAGCGCCTCGCGACCGGCGACCATGCCGACGATGAGCGTGGTGAGGTACGCGGCGACCGCCACGGCCATGATCGTGAACGAAGCGTACGCGAGCGTGCGCTCGACGATCGAGTACTTCTTGGAGTCTGTAGACATCCGGCTCAGTCTATCGCGCCCCGGCGTCGAGCGCGTCTCGCGCCCGCAATTCGCCTGCCGCCGACCCAGGCCCCCGGTCAGGCGCCAGCGGGTAGACTGGAGTGATGTGCGGGGCGGAGACGCCCCGGAAGTGTGCGAACGGGCGGCCCGCCGAGTGCGGCCGGTACGCCCGACGATCGAAAGGGCGAGGCATGCCGAACGGCAAGGTCAGGTTCTACGACGAGGAAAAGGGCTTCGGGTTCATTCAGGGCGACGACGGGCAGCAGGTGTACCTGCACGCCTCGGTCCTGCCCGCGGACTCCGAGGTGCAGGCCGGCACGCGCGTCGAATACAGCATGGCCGAGGGGCGCCGGGGGCCGCAGGCGCTGTCGGTGCGGGTGCTCGATACGCCGAAGCTCGCGCGTCGCAACCGGAAATCGGCCGATGAGATGGCGATCATCATCGAAGACCTGGTGAAGCTGCTCGACGGGCTCGGCGGTCGGCTCAAGGCGGGGCAGTACCCGGAACGCGCGCAGGCGCGACAGGTCGCCACGATGCTGCGACGAGTTGCGGATGACTTCGATGTCTGACGCGACCGAGGGATCTGAGGAGAACGTCGCTGCGGAAGCCGTAGTTCCTACCGACGCGCAGGGTGAGGGTGTTCTGGTAGGCGGGCTCGGCGATGCGGTCGACGAGGCCGGGGCCGCCGGTGTCGGAGCTGAGGCTGCGCCCGTGCCCGTGCCCGTCGAGGCCGAGAACGGGTCGGCCGAGGCTCAGGAGGGGTCGGTTGAAGCCGAGCCCGTTGAAGCTGAGCCGGCGGCGATCGAGATCGAAGCCGACCCCGTGCTGCTCGCTGCCCGCGACGTGGCTCGCGCCGCGCTCGCAGAGATCACGGACCCGCACGCGATCGGCGGCGATGACGGGTACCTGGTGCACGAGGCGCATGTGCTGACCCTGTTCTTCGAGTGCCGGCACCAGGGGTACCCGGGGTGGCATTGGGCGGCGACGCTCGCGCGCATCGACGAGGAGTCGGAGGTGAACGTGCTCGAGGTCGAGCTGCTGCCCGGCGAGGGCGCGGTCGTCGCGCCCGAGTGGGTGCCGTGGTCGGTTCGCCTGGCGCAGTACCGCGAGACACAGGCTCGTCAGGCCGCCGACGAGGCGGCGGATGCCGAGGCCGCTGCCGCCGAGTTGACCGACGAGGACGAGGTCGACGCCGAGGACGACCTGCTCGAGAACGACTTCAGCGATTTCGACGACGAGATCGACGGGGTCGATTTCGAGGACGATTCCGACGATGACGAGTCTGACGACGATGACTCGGATG
>JBEBWI010000109.1:0-8451 GCA_040392345.1 Leucobacter soli
GCGACAACGACTTCCGTAGTGGGAGTGATCGCCCGCGTAAGGATGGTGACTTCCGCGGCGGGAACGACCGTCCGCAGCGATCCTTCGATGGTGACCGCCCTCGCCGAGAGGGTGGATATCAGGGTCGGGGTGATCGCGACGATCGCCCGCAGCGCAAGTTCGACAGTGACCGGCCTCAGCGCGGTGGCGGGTATTCCAATCGTGACGATCGTCCGCGTCGTGACAATGATTTCCGTGGAGGCAGTGACCGCCCCCGTCGCGACAACGACTTCCGTAGTGGGAGTGATCGCCCGCGTCGCGACGGTGAGTTCCGTGGCGGAAGCGACCGCTCGCGCCGCGAGGGTGGGTACCAGGGTCGTGGTGATCGCGACGACCGTCCGCAGCGCAAGTTCGACGACGGCCGCCCGCGCCGCGACTTCAACAGCGATCGCCCGCGTCGCGATGGTGAGTTCCGCGGGGGTGGCGATCGCGACGGGCGCTTCGGCAACCGTGACGGTCGTTCCGATGACCGGATGGGCCGTGGCGGCACTCGCGGGGGCGGCCGCAGCGACCGCGGTGGTGCTGATCGGGAGTTCACGGAGGCCGAGCGTCTCGCACACGAACTGCGTCCCGTGCGCTCGGAGCACATCGACCCCGAGATCCCGGAAGACGTCAGGTTCAAAGACCTGCACCCGTCGGCTCGCAACGAGCTGAAGACACTGCAGGAAGCAGTGCAGGAGAAGGTCGGGCGTCATCTCGCGATGGTCGCGAACCTGATCGACAGCGACCCCGAGCTCGCGCACCAGCATGCCATCTCGGCGAGCCGTCGCGCGGGCCGCATTCCGGTGGCGCGCGAGACGCTCGCCGTCACCGCCTATCGCACCGGTGATTTTGCGCTCGCGCTCCGCGAGTTGCGCACCTACCGGCGACTCAGCGGCTCACAGGGCCACATCGCCCTCATGGTCGACTGCGAGCGCGGTCTCGGCCGACCCGAGAAGGCGATCGAGACCGGCCTCGAGGCGAATGCGGCCGAGCTCGACACCGAGCAGCGCGTGCTGCTGGCCATCGCCATGTCGGGCGCACGCCTCGACCTCGGTCAGACCCAGCAGGCACTCTTCGAACTTGAGATTCCCGAGCTCAACCCCACCCGTGCCTTCTCGTGGAGCCCGGATCTCTTCACCGCCTACGCGAACGTGCTCGAAGATCTCGGGCGGGACGCTGAGGCCGCCCAGTGGCGCGCCCGCGCCGAGCAAGCGGACGAAGCACTGGTCGCCTTCTACGGCTCGAACGATCAGATCGAGGTCGTCGAGATCTGGGAGCAGCCGGACGCAGATGAGACCGCCGCCGTTGACGCGGAGGGTGATACCGACGATACGCAGGGTGCAGAAGCGGACGACGACACGGTCGAAGCCGACACCGACGCGACCCACGCTGAGCAGACCGATGCCGATGGCAACGGCTCCGAGGGAGTCGGCGTCGAAGAAGCAGGAGACGCGGTCGACGCATCATTCGAGAGCTTCGAGTCGGAACGCACTGATTCGGCTGACTCCGCCGCGGCTGACATCGTCGCGGCAGACACTGATGCGGACGGTGCCGAGGAGTCGGCGAACTGATGGGGATCTTCGGGCGTCGCGCGGTGCAGATGATTCCTGCGCCGCTGGATGGGCGCGAGCTGCTGCTCGCCGATCTCGACGGCGTGGTCTACCGGGGCGCGGAAGCGATTCCGGGTGCGATCGAGCAGCTGAACCGCGCCGCGGAAACCACCCGTCTCGCCTACATCACGAACAACGCCTCCCGTACCGACGAGGTCGTCGCGGCGCAGCTGCGTGGCCTCGGTCTGAACGCCGGTAGCGGCGATATCGTGACATCCCCTCAGGCCGCGGCCGAGCTGCTTGCGCAGACGGTCGCCCCCGGGGCGCGGGTGCTCGTGATCGGCGGCGACGGGCTGGTCGACGAACTCGGCAAGGCCGGCTATGTCGTCACCCGCAGTGCGGATGACGCTCCCGCGGCCGTCGTGCAAGGCTTCGCGCCGCACGTCGGCTGGGAGCATCTCGCCGAGGCGGCCTTCGCCCTCGCCGAGCAGCCTGGCCAGCCGCTGCTTCCGTGGATCGCGACGAACACCGACTGGACGATCCCGGTCGAGCGCGGCCTCGCACCCGGCAACGGCACGCTCGTCTCCGCCGTGCACACCGCGGTGCAGCGCCTCCCGGTCTTCGCGGGCAAGCCCGAGCCTGCCATCTTCGAGACCGCGTTCGCCCGCTTCGGCACGCGCAACGCACTCATGATCGGCGACCGCCTCGACACCGATGTCAAGGGTGCGCGTGCGGCCGGCATCGCCTCGCTGGTGGTGCTCACGGGCGTGGACCGCCCGAAGCAGCTCGTCGCCGCGTCGGCCGACATGCAGCCCGACTACATCGTGGCGTCGCTCGACGAATTGCATTCCGAGTACCCCGCGACCGAGACGCTGAAGGACGGCACGGCGAAGGTCGGTGCCGCCCGCGTGCGCATGCGCGGCCACATCGTCGAGATCGTGGATCGCGGCGATTCGCCGATCAACCTGCTGCGTGCGGGCTGTGCAGCGATCTGGGCATCGGGCCTCGCCATTTACGGCCTGCAGGTTCCCGAAGAGTTGTACGCCGACCACTGGCGGTAGTCTGAACGCATGAACGAGTCGCAGAACGGCACGGGAGACGGCGGCCTGCTGGGCCGCATCGAACTCATCGAGTCGCAGCCGCTCGAGCAGCGTGCGGCCGGCTTCGACCAACTGACCGACGAGCTGCTCGCCGAGCTGCAGCGTAGCGACCACGAGCGCGCCGCGCGGGACGACGAGTGACCGCCGCCGATCGAGACGGTTCCACCGACAGACACGATCGTGTGGGCGCAGGCGAGTGGATCGCGGAGCCCGACCGGCTCGACCGCGTGCTGCCCGCGCTCGGACTCGCCCGCTCGCGCAGCCAGGCGGCAGAGCTCATCGCCTCGGGGCGGGTGCGCGTGAACGCCGCGAGCGCCACGAAGGCCGGAACGAGGGTGGCGACCGGATCCACTGTCGAAGTGCACGGCCGTGACCACTACGTGAGCCGCGCCGCCCACAAGCTCATCGCGGGGCTCGATGCGTTCGAAGTGCGCGTCGAGGGGCGGCTCGCGCTCGACGTGGGCGCATCGACGGGCGGGTTCACGCAGGTGCTGCTCGAACGCGGTGCGCGTGAGGTGTTCGCGCTCGACGTGGGCCACGGGCAGCTCGTCGACGAATTGCGCGACGACCCGCGGGTGCGCGTCATCGAGGGGTGCAACGCTCGCGAGCTCACCCCGGCACGGCTCGCTGAACTCGCCGGGGCGGCTGAGCCGCCGCAGCTGATCGTGGCGGACCTCTCGTTCATCTCGCTCTCGCTCGTGCTGCCCGCGCTCGTCGCGGTCGCCGCGCCGGGTGCCGACATGGTGCTGCTCGTCAAACCGCAGTTCGAGGTCGGTAGGCAGGGGGTGCGCGACGGCATCGTCGTCGACCCGCTGCTCGCGGCCGAGGCGGTGCGGGGAGTGCTGCGCGCCGCGGAGGCCGCCGGCTATCGGCCGCGGGGCCTCATCGCCTCGCCCATCGCCGGCGGCAGCGGCAACCAAGAGTATGTTGTGCATTTCGTTCCCGGTGCATCGCCCGATCAGACAGAATGGGAGGGGCGGATCCGGGAGCTCATCCCGGGCTCCGCGTAGTACCGAGGCTGCGACCGTGCAGCAGGGATCCAGACACTTCAGCGAGGCGGGAGCATCCGATGACCGAAGACCGGGCTGACCGGAGACGCATCCTCGTCGTCTCTCACACGGCGCGGTTCGAGGCCATCGAGGCGACGATCAGCGTGGTCGAGCGGCTGCGCGCGGCGGGCGTGATCGCGGTGATGGACGCGGCCGATCGCGACGAGTACGCGCCCCATCTGCCGCCGGCTATGACCGCCGAGCTCGGCACCGAGGTGCGCCCGGAGGAACTCGAGATCGCCCTGGTGCTGGGCGGAGACGGCACTATTCTGCGGGCGGCGGAGCTGCTGCGGGGGGCGCTCTGCCCGATTCTCGGGGTGAACCTCGGGCACGTCGGCTTCCTCGCCGAGACCGAATCGCACAGCCTCGACTTCACGGTGGAACGGGTGCTCGCCGGCGCCTACACGGTGGAGGAGCGTTTCACGCTCGACGTGCGCGCCACGGTCGACGGGCGGGTGATCGCCGAGACCTGGGCGCTCAACGAGGCGAGCGTTGAGAAGCGCTCGCGCATGCTCGAAGTCGCCGTGGGCGTCGACGGGCGGCCCCTCTCCTCGTTCGGCTGCGACGGCGTCGTGCTCGCCACGCCCACCGGGTCGACCGCGTATTCGTTCTCGGCCGGCGGCCCGGTCGTCTGGCCGGGGGTGCAGGCGATGCTGCTCGTGCCGATCGCGGCCCACGCGCTCTTCAACCGCCCCATCGTCGTGGGGCCCGAGTCGGTGCTCACCGTCGAGATCATGCACCGCAGCGTCGGCCATGGCGTGCTCTGGTGCGACGGCCGCCGCCGCACCGAGCTGCCCGCGGGCGCCGTGGTGCAGGTGTGCCGATCGCCGCTTCCCGTGCGCCTGGCGCGCATCGACAAAGCCGTGTTCACCGACCGCCTGGTGAACAAGTTCCACCTGCCCGTCGAAGGCTGGCGCGGCAATCGCGACGGCTCGGTGGCGCCGCGCGGCAACTCCGAGGCCCCGGAGGCGTCGTGATCGAGGAACTGCGCATTCGCGATCTCGGCGTGATCGCCGATGCCACGCTCGAGCTGGGGCCGGGCTTCACCGCGATCACCGGGGAGACCGGCGCGGGCAAGACCATGGTCGTCACGGCGCTCGGTCTGCTCATGGGGCAGCGTTCCGACTCCGGCGCCGTGCGCGCGGGTGCCGATGCAGCGCGGGTCGGTGGGCTCGTGCGCACCGCTGATCCCGAGATCGCCGAGATCGTGTCCGACGCCGGCGGCGAGGTCGAAGACGGCGACCTGACGCTCACCCGCACGGTGAGCGTCGAGGGCCGCAGCCGTGCCAGCATCGGCGGCGCCGCGGCACCGGTGGGCTCCCTCTCGCGACTCGCCGATCGGCTCTTCGCCGTGCACGGTCAGAGTGAGCAACTGCGATTGCGCAGCGCTGCGGCGCAGCGGGAGATGCTCGACCGCTTCGCCGGGCCGACGGTGCTGACGCCACTGGCGCAGTATCAGACGGTGCACGCCGAATGCCGGAGTCTTGCGGCCGAGCTCTCGGAACTCTCCGAAGCGCGCGACGAACGCGCCCGCGAGGCCGCCGCGCTGCGCGCCGAGCTCGACCAGATCGCCGCGGTCGATCCGCAGCCGGGCGAGGACGCGGAGCTGCGCGAAGCCGTAGAACGGCTCAGCAACCTCGAGGAGCTGCGCGCTGCGAGCGCGGGGGCGCTGCAAGCGCTCAGCAACGACTCCGACGACCCGTACGGGGCCGACGCGGTCGGCCTGATCGATCAGGCGCTGCGCGAACTCGAGCGGGTCGCAGGGGTGGATTCGAAACTGCAGGCCGTCGCCGAGAACCTGCGAGAGGTCGGCGTGCAGCTCGGCGAGACCGTGCGCGGCCTCGCCGACTACGCGGGCGATCTCGATCAAGACGGGCCCGCAGAGCTCGCCCGCGCGAACGAGCGCTTCGCCGCTCTCGGCGCGCTGATGCGTGCGTATGGTCCCGATCTCGACACCGTGATCGCCCATTCGCGCACCGCGGTCTCCCGACTCACCGAGCTCGAGGGCGATGACGAGCGCATAGACCGGCTCGCGGCCTCCCTCGACGCCGCGGCCGAGCGCGAACGCGAACTCGCCGAGGCGCTGACGGCTGCGCGTCGCGCCGCCGGGTCCGCACTCGCGGAACTCGTGACCGCGGAACTGCACCAGCTCGCCCTGCCCGACGCGAGATTCGTCGTCGAAGTGGGGGAGGCCGCGCTCGGCCGCTACGGAGCCGACGAGGTGCTGCTGCTGCTGCAACCCCACCCCGGGGCGGCGCCGCGGCCGCTCGCGAAAGGCGCCTCGGGCGGTGAACTGTCGCGGGTGATGCTCGCGCTCGAGGTCGTGGTCGCGGCCACGGACCCCGTGCCCACCTTCGTGTTCGACGAGGTCGATGCCGGTATCGGAGGCGCGGCCGCCATCGAGATCGGGCGCCGGCTCGCTCGGCTCGCCCGCACCTCGCAGGTGATCGTCGTGACCCACCTGGCGCAGGTCGCGGCATTCGCGAACAACCACCTGCAAGTGGTCAAGGACTCCGCCGGCGGATTCACCCAGAGCAGCTGCCGCACGCTCGACGGCGAGGCGCGGCTCGCCGAGATGGCGCGACTGCTCTCGGGGCTCTCCGACTCGCAGAGCGCCCTCGAACACGCCGCCGAACTACTCGATCTGGGTGCCGCCGCTTGAATGTCCGGGGGCGGTGCTACGCTCCCACCATGAGCAGAATTACGAGGCGTCTTCGCCGTTCCCGGGCCGGGGCTGAACCTGAAACCCCTGTCGGCGCAGAGGAACGGGCGCTGTACCTCGACACGCACCCCGACGTGGTGCACGTCGACCTGGAGCAGCTCGATAGCGACACCCGAGAGATGTACCGCGACGCCCGCGCCGCGGCCGAGGAAGAGGCGCAGAACGAGGAGGCGCGGAACGCGAGCAAGCGCGAGTTCATCGTGCGCAGCCCGTTCCAGCTCGGCTTCATCATCACGCTCGGCGCGCTCGCCGCGGTGCTCGCCGGCGAGATGATCGGCCAGCTCAGCACCATCATCATGTACGTGGTCGGCGGCCTCTTCATCGCCCTGGCCCTCGACCCGCTCGTTCGGTGGCTCGAACGGCACAAGGTGAAGCGGCCGCTCGGCATCGGCATCGTGTTCGGCGGCTTCATCCTGATCGTCGGCGGCATCCTCGCCATCGTCATCCCGATGATCGCGAACCAGATCGCCCAGCTCGTGCGCACCGCCCCGGGTTACTTCGTCGACGTGCAGAACCAGGAGTGGTACCTGGGGCTGCAGGATCGCTTCGGCCAGTTCATCGACTTCGGCGGCCTGCTCGGCATGGCGCAGGATTTCGTGGGCAAGCCCGAGAACTGGGCGCAGGTGGCCGGCGGGGTGTGGCAGGCCGGCGTCGGTATCGCCAACGGACTGACGGCGGCACTCATCGTGCTCATCCTGAGCCTGTACTTCCTCGCATCGCTGCAGGTCACGAAGCGGGCGTTCTACAGCATCGTGGCACGCAGCAAGCGAGCCAAGGTCATCGACATCACCGAGCAGATCACGAAGTCGGTCGGCGGCTACGTGAGCGGCATGGTGGTGCTGGCGCTCACCAACTCTGTGCTGGGCTTCATCATGATGTCGATCGTGGGAGTGCCTTTCGCGGGGCTGGTCGCGGTCGGCGTGTTCCTGCTCGCGATGATCCCGCTCATCGGTTCGGTGCTCGCCACGGTGCTCGTGGCGGGCGTGGCCCTCTTCGAATCGCCGATGACCGCGATCATCGCCGCCATCTACTACCTCATCTACATGCAGATCGAGTCGTACGTGCTCACTCCGCGCGTCATGAACCGCGTGGTCTCGGTGCCCGGCGCGCTCGTGGTCATCGGCGCCCTCGCGGGCGGCACGCTGCTCGGCCTGCTCGGCGCGCTCATCTCGATCCCGGTCACCGCGATGGTGCTCATGATCATCAAGCAGGTGTGGGTGCCGAGGCAGGAGCTGCAGTAGTCGCGGCACGCGCGGCCTCGAGCCATGCGTGCGCGTGCCCCGTCGCCCAGCGACATGGGCCGCACCCGCGTTCCAGATGTCAACCCGCCCGGCGCCCAGGAGGGGCGGCGAGATAAGTGATAGGATCGAAGCCCGTGGGAGTAGAGCAGAACGCGGCGAAAACGACAAAACACATCTTCGTGACCGGGGGTGTGGTCTCCTCCCTCGGAAAAGGTTTGACGGCTGCGAGCCTGGGCAACCTCCTCACTGCGAGGGGGCTCCATGTGGTCATGCAGAAGCTCGACCCGTACCTGAACGTCGATCCGGGCACCATGAACCCGTTTCAGCACGGCGAGGTGTTCGTCACCGATGACGGTGCCGAGACCGACCTCGACATCGGGCACTACGAGCGATTCCTCGGCATCAACCTGTCGCAGGCCGCGAACGTCACCACCGGGCAGATCTACTCCACCGTCATCGCGAAGGAACGCCGCGGCGAATACCTGGGCGACACGGTGCAGGTGATTCCGCACATCACCAACGAGATCAAGCGCCGCATGCGGCTGCAGGCGCAGGAGACGCCGCAGCCCGACGTCATCATCACCGAGATCGGCGGCACCGTCGGCGACATCGAGTCGCAGCCGTTCCTCGAATCGGCCCGCCAGGTGAGGCATGAGCTCGGGCGCGGCAACGTGTTCTTCGTGCACGTCTCGCTCGTGCCGTTCATGGGCGCATCGGGGGAGCAGAAGACGAAGCCGACCCAGCACTCGGTCGCGGCTCTGCGTTCCA
>JBEBWI010000110.1:0-8421 GCA_040392345.1 Leucobacter soli
ACCTGTGCGCGGTCGTACCAGAACGTCTTCATCTGCTGCACCTGCAGCTGCATGAGAATCGCGGCGCCGACGAACGCGAGCGACACGAAGGTCACGAGCACCACCGAGATCACGACGGAGAGGTTGCGGCGCAGGCCGCTCCAGACCTCGCCGAGCACTAGCCCTGCCCTCATCGCACCGGCCCCACATCTGTCTGATCGTCGTCACCGGTGTCGCTGAGCCCGAGGCGCTCGGCGATGCCGCCCTGCCCTGCGAGCCGCACCGGGTCGATCTCCTCGCCGGGCTGCAGGAACGCGGGGATGCGCGTGCCGGGCTCTCTGGTCGCGCGCACGGTGCGTTCGAACTCCTCGTCGCCTCCGGCGGGCAGCACGAGTGGATCGCCGGGAACCGGCAGTGGCTGACCGGGCTGGGGCTGGGGTGCGGGCTGCGCGGTGGCGGCGGGCCCTGCAGGCGCCACCGACTGCGCGACGGCAGAGGGCGCCTGGGCCTGCACCGGCTGCGGCACCGGCGCCTGGGCGGGCTGGGGCTGCTGCGCCCGGGCTTGGGCCTGCGCGCTCGTCTCGGCGACGGGTTCAGGCTCGGGTGCGGGCGCGAGCGTCTGCCGCACGACCTCCTCGCTCGTGCGCAGCACCTGCGCACCCGCGGCGGTGAGGTCGGCGAGCGGAATCGAGGCGGTCTCGCCGTACCCGCCGCTCTGCTCGTCGCGCACGACGACGCCCTGCGAGAGTTCGACGACGCGCTGCTGCATGATGTCGACGAACGTCGCCTCATGCGTAGCCATCACGACCGTGGTGCCCGCCGCGTTGATGGCGCGCAGCAGCTGCATGATGCCGAGGCTCGTGGCGGGGTCGAGGTTGCCGGTCGGCTCGTCTGCGAGCAGCACCGAGGGCTTGTTCACGATGGCGCGAGCGATCGCGACGCGCTGCTGCTCGCCGCCCGAGAGCTCGTGAGGAAAACGTTTGGCCTTTCCCTCGAGGCCCACCATCTTGAGCGTGTCGGGCACGGCCTCCTGAATGAAACCGCGCGATTTGCCGATGACCTGCAGTGAGAACGCGACGTTGTCGTAGACGGTCTTGCCCTGCAGCAGGCGGAAATCCTGGAAGACGACGCCGAGGTTGCGGCGGAAGTAGGGCACCTTACGGCTCGAGATCTTGCTGAGATCGTGACCGAGCACGTGAATGCGGCCGCCCGTCGGCTGCTCCTCGCGCAGGATCAGGCGCAGACAACTCGACTTGCCCGAGCCCGAGGCTCCGACGATGAACACGAACTCGCCGCGATCAACCCGCAGGTTGACGCCGTCGAGCGCCGGGCGCTGAATGCCGCGGTACTTCTTGGTGACGTTCTCAAAGAGGATCATGACGCGATCGACCCTACGCCGCCGCGGCGGGAAGGCCCCGGCGACTCGCGGAGAAGTGCACCAGCTCTCAGGAAGCCTTGCCGAGCGAGCGCCAACGGATACCCGCGGCGATGAACCCGTCGATGTCGCCGTCGAACACGGCCTGCGGATTGTTCACCTCGTGCTCGGTGCGCAGGTCTTTCACCATCTGGTAGGGGGCGAGCACGTAGCTGCGCATCTGGTCGCCCCAGCTCGCGGTGATCGTACCGGCGAGCTCCTTCTTCTTCGCCGCTTCTTCCTCGCGCTGCAGCAGCAGCAGGCGCGACTGCAGCACCCGCATGGCGGCGGCGCGGTTCTGAATCTGGCTCTTCTCGTTCTGCATCGACACGACCGTGCCGGTCGGGAGGTGCGTGATGCGCACCGCCGAGTCCGTCGTGTTCACCGACTGGCCTCCGGGGCCGCTCGAACGGTACACGTCGACGCGAATGTCGGTCTCCGGAATCTCGACCTCGACCGCCTCGGGCATGAGCGGGATCACCTCGACAGCGGCGAAGCTCGTCTGGCGCTTGCCCGCGGCACCGAAGGGGCTCATGCGCACGAGCCGGTGGGTGCCGGCCTCGACCGACAGCGTGCCGAACGCGTACGGCGCGTCGATCTGGAAAGTCGTCGACTTGATGCCCGCCTCTTCCGCGTAGCTCGTCTCCATCACCTGGGCGCTGTAGCCGTGCTTCTCCGCCCAGCGC
This sequence comes from Leucobacter soli, assembly GCA_040392345.1. Lineage (GTDB taxonomy): Bacteria > Actinomycetota > Actinomycetes > Actinomycetales > Microbacteriaceae > Leucobacter > Leucobacter soli_B. The sequence goes on from JBEBWI010000110.1 coordinate 2,080, forward strand.
AGGTACATGCGCTGCAGCATCTCGGCGAAATCCGCGGCGTCGACTCCGCCTGCTCCCGCCCGAATCGTGACGACGGCGGGGCTGTCGTCGTACTCGCCCGAGAGCATGGTCTGCACCTCGAGTTCGCCGACGACGCCCTCGATCTCCTGCAGTTCGTTCTTCGCCTCGAGCGCCACGCCCTCGTCGTCGGCCTCCTGCGCGAGTTCGATCAGCACGTCGAGGTCGTCGAGTCGGCTTTCGACGGCGCGCAGCTTCGACACGCGCGACTTGCGGTGGCTCAGCCCGCTCGTGACGCGCTGCGCCTCCTCCGGGTTGTCCCAGAGGCCGGGGGCGACCGCCGCCTCTTCGAACTCGACGATCTCGCGTTCGAGCTTCGGCAGATCCATGACTGCGGCAATGTCTGTGAAGGTGGCGCGCACCGCGCGAATGCGGCTGCCGAGATCGAGTTCGAGCATGATCACCAAGCCTACCGCGCCCGGTGCGGCAAGACGGTTCGCCGAACAGTGGATCGGCCGCCGCGACCTTCGAAACTCGGTCGTGGCGGCCGTTCCGCTCTGCCGTCGACGCCGCCCTGCAGCGCCGCTCGCGCGGCGACGCCGACTATGCAGCCTTCGCGAGCCGATTGCGCTTGTTGATGTTGATCATCTGCACGACGATCACCAGCACGAGCGCTCCGATGAACACGATCGATGCGAGCACGTTCGCCTGCGCGGGCACGCCCTTCAGCGCCGATACGTAGATGAACTTCGGGAAGGTGGTGGCGGTGCCCGAGTTGAAGTTCGTGATGATGAAATCGTCGAACGACAGCGCGAACGAGAGCAGTGCCGCACCGATGATGCCGGGGGTGAGCATCGGCAGCGTGATGCGCCAGAACACCTGGCCCGGCGCGGCGTACAGGTCGCGCCCCGCCTCTTCGATCGCAGGGTCGAGGCTCGCGACGCGCGCTTTCACCGCGACCACCACATACGAGATGCAGAACATCGTGTGCGCCAGGATGATGGTGCCGATGCCCTTCTCGACGCCGGCGAGCAGGAACTGCGCGGCGAGGCCCGCGCCGAGCACGACCTCGGGGGTGGCCATCGGTGTGAACAGCAGCAGGCTCACGGTCGAGCGGCCCTTGAACTTGTAGCGCACGAGCGCGAGCGCGATCATCGTGCCGAGCACGGTGGCGACCACCGTCGCGACGACGCCCACGAGGATGCTGTTGCCGAACGCGGTGCACACCTGCGGCGCGCCGCAGGGATTCTGCCAGTTCGCGAGGGTGAAGCCGCGCCAGATGATGTTGCTGCGACCCGCATCGTTGAACGAGAAGAGGATGACGTGCAGGATCGGCAGCAGCAGGTAGATGAAGGTGATCGTCGCGACGACCGGCACGAAGGCCTTGCCCAGACTGAAGTTCTTCACAGCAGATCCTCCGCCCCGCTCTTGCGCACGTAGGTGGCGACGATCACCAGGATGATGACCATCAGGATGATGGACAGCGATGCCGCCATCGGATAGTTCTGCGTCTGCAGGAAGTTCGACTCGATGACGTTGCCGATCATCGTCGTGCCCGTGCCGCCGAGGAACTCGCGCGACGCGTTGACGTAGTCGCCCGACATCGGGATGAAGCTGAGCAGCGTGCCCGAGACGACGCCCGGCATCGACAGCGGCAGCGTGATCTTGAAGAACGTGGTCGCCGGCGACGCGTAGAGATCGGAGCCCGCCTCGACGAGTCGAAGGTCGAGCGCCTGCAGCGACGCGAACATCGGCAGCACCATGAACGGGATGAAGTTGTAGACGAGACCGAAGATGACCGAGAAGTGCGTGCCGACGAGCTCGCTCGGCAGGATCGATTTCCAGGCCAGGGTGCGCAGCAGGAAGCTGATGAAGAAGGGCGCGATCACGAGGATCAGCAGGATGCCCTGCAGCATGGGCTTCGAACGCACCTTCACACCGATCAGATACGCCACCGGGTAGCTGATCAGCAGACCGATGATCGTGGCCGTGACCGCGTACACGAAGGAGCGCAGCAGTTGCGGCCAGTACTCCTGCATGGCCACCCAGTAGTTCGAGAACTCGGCGGCGGCCACGTACTGGCCGATGCCACCGGTTTCCGCCGGGGCCTGCAACGAGGTGATCGCCAGCTGAATGAACGGCGCCACGAAGAACAGCAGCATGTACGCGATGCCGGGCGCGAGCAGCAGCAACGCGATCCAGCCGCGTTTGCGCGGCGCCTGGTCGACCGCTTTCGCGGTCGCTGAGAAGGCGGTGAATGCCATGTCGCTTCCTCCGCCCTATTCGTTCAGCGCGGCGTGGGTGGCGATGGCCTGCGTCGTGAACTCCGAGGTCAACGCCCCGGTCTCGAGGCGGTCGTCGGCCAGGCCGAAGGTGTGGTTCGCGTGCCAGCTCAGCCAGACCTCGTCGCCGAGCGCCGCCGCCGGTCCCGACTCGACGTTCTGGGCGAACACCTGCACGACGCCGAACTCGGGCGCCTCGACGGAGTACTGCGTGCTCACGCCGATGAATGATACGTCGGTGATGCGGCCGGGGCCGATCACGTTGACCGAGGCATCGGCCTGCGGGGCCTCCCGATGCAGACGCAGCTTCTCGGGACGCACACCGACCGTGATCGCGCCGCTGTCGCGCTGAGTGCGCGAGCGGGGCACTGTGATGCGCGAACCGTTCAGGTCGGTCTGGATGGCCTGGTCGTTGCTTCCGACCACGTTCACCTCGAACAGGTTGCTCTGGCCCAGGAAGTTCGCGACGAACACCGTCTTCGGCAGCTCGTACAGCTCTTCGGGCGCACCCATCTGCTCGATGCGGCCCTTGTTCATCACCGCGACGGTGTCGGCCATGGTCATGGCCTCCTCCTGGTCGTGCGTGACGTGCAGGAAGGTCAGGCCGACCTCTTGCTGGATCTGCTTGAGCTCCTGCTGCATCTGGCGGCGCAGCTTCAGATCGAGCGCACCGAGGGGCTCGTCGAGCAGCAGCAGCGAGGGCCGGTTGACCACCGCGCGGGCGAGCGCCACGCGCTGCTGCTGACCGCCCGAGAGCTGGGCGGGCTTGCGGTCGGCGACATGATCGAGCTCGACCAGACGCAGGGCCTCGTGGGCCTTGCCCACGGGATCCACCACTTTGCGGCGGCGCAGGCCGAACGCGACGTTCTCGAGAATCGTCATGTGCGGGAACAGCGCGTACGACTGGAACACCGTGTTGACCTGCCGCTTGTGCGGCTTCAGCGCGGTGACATCCTGCCCGCCGATGAGGATCTTGCCCGCGCTCGGGTCTTCGAGCCCGGCGACGAGCCGCAGCGTCGTCGTCTTGCCGCAGCCCGACGGGCCCAGAAGCGCGAAGAACGACCCGGCGGGAATCAACAGGTCCAGGTTCTCGATCGCGGTGAAGCCGGGGAACCGCTTCTGGATCCCCACGAGCTCGAGATCGGCACCCGCCTCCGCGAAGGAGTGCACTGCGCCCATCGTCAGAGCCCCAGCACGTTCTGGAAGGCCGTCGAGTACTGCTTGTCCTCCTCGGCGGTGAGCGTGCGGAAGGAGTGCAGGCGGCTCCACATCTCATCATCGGGGAAGATGAGCGGGTTGTTCGCGTTCTCCGGGTTGATCTCCTCCATCGCCTCCTGCGCCCCCTTCACCGGGGTCACGAAGGTGACGTAGTCGGCGACCTGCGCCGCGATCACCGGGTCGTAGTAGTAGTCGATCATCTGCTCGACAAGCGCCTTGTTCTCGGCAGAGGTGCCGTTGGGAACCGTGAACGAGTCCGCGGCGATCATGCCGCCCGACTCCGGCACCTCCATGGTCCACTGATCGTCGTTCTCGACGTTCATCATGATCACGTCACCGGTCCACGCCATCGCTGCGAGTGCGTCACCGGTGATGAGGTCCTGCGTGTAGCTGTTGCCCTTCACGTTGCCGATCTGGCCGCTCTTGAGCCCGTCGTCGAGCCAGGCCAGGGCCTCGTCGAACTCCGTATCGCCCCAGTCGCCCGCGGGATCGTAGCCCAGACCCGAGAGGATCATGCCCATGGTGTCGCGCATCTCGCTGAGCACGACGACCTTGCCCTTCAGCTCGGGCCGCAGGAAGTCGTCGAGGGTCTTGATGCCCTGCGGCACCGCCTCGGTGTTCCAGACCCAGCCCGATGCCGGCAGCTGCCACGGCACGGTGAACTTGCGGCCCGGGTCGACGTCGAGCGCGTCCCACTGGGCGTCGACGAGGTTCGCCTTCACAGTCGGCATGTTCGCGTAGTCGAACTCCTGAACCTGACCGGCGTTGATCAGGCGTCCGTTCATCCAGTCGGTGAAGGTGATCGTATCGTAGCCGGTGAACTGGCCCAGTTCGAGCTGATCCTTGATCTTGCCGTAGAACGTGTTGTTGTCATCGATGTCCTCGATGTACTGCACTGCGATGCCCGACTCCTGCATGAACTGCTCGAGCGAGGGATAGGTGCCCGTCGCCTCGTCGAAATCGAGGTAGTAGGTCCAGTTGCCCCAGACGATGCTGCCGTTCTCGCCGCCGCCTCCGCCGCCCGAGCAGGCGCTGAGCGCCAGGGCCCCGAGCCCCGCCGCGCCGGCAGCGCCACCGCGCAGGAGCGCTCGGCGGCTCATCTGCGACTGACGCACCATGTTGACCAGGTCACGAACAATTGGGTCTTCAGGGATGTGACGTACCACGAGGGGACTCCTTGACTCATGTACTACTTCAGTAACAGGTACCCGTCGATATCGGCCGTGGCGTCATCGCCGGGTCAGTTAGAACCGAATATGGCACAGGTGCAGGTCAGCTGCCAACCTCTAAGCGGTCAAAACCGGCACATCTTCACGGAACAGTTACACAGCCGAAACCGACCCTGCTGATTCCGTAGCGCTTTCGGCGGTTTCCCTACGGTTTCCGCAGTAGGATCGCACTCACCCGCTTCAGATACGAAACGCGAGCACGTGGATCCACCCGCTCACCTCGCAAATCGAGGTTGCGATAGACGGCGGAAATCAGTTGCCATACTGAAAGAACTCTGCGAATTCCTTTGCTTTTTCCTCACTATGGTGACAAGATCAGTGGTGTGAGCACGAAACGAACCAACGCCGCACTCGATGCGACGTCGAAGGCGATCATCGAGCAGCTGCAGCTCGACGGTCGACGCTCATACGCCGAAATCGGGAAGGCGGTCGGCCTCAGCGAGGCCGCTGTGCGCCAGCGCGTGCAGAAGCTCACCGACGCCGGCGTCATGCAGATCGTGGCGGTCACCGACCCCATGCGGCTCGGTTTCAACCGGCAGGCGATGCTCGGCATTCGCGTGTCGGGCGACACTCGGGTCATCGCAGACAAGCTCGCAGAGATGCCCGAGGTCGCCTACGTGGTGCTCAGCGCGGGCTCCTTCGACATCCTCGCCGAAGTCGTCTGCGAAGACGACGAGGCGCTCATCGAGCTCCTGAACCAAAAAGTTCGTGCGCTCGACGGGGTCTCGACCACCGAGACCTTCCTCTATCTGCAACTCAACAAACAGAAATACGACTGGGGAACTAGGTAACCATGTCTTACGATCCGACAGCCGCGGTCGACGCCGCCGCTCTTCAGGCCTCTGCGTCAAAGCACATGTGGCCGCACTTCACGAACCGCAAGGTTCTCAACGACGGCATCCCCGTCATCACCCGCGCCGAGGGCCACCACATCTACGACGCCGCGGGCAAGCAGTACATCGACGGCCTCGCGGGCCTGTTCGTCGTGAACGCCGGCCACGGCCGCGATCGCATCGTCGAGGCCGCCGCGAAGCAGATGAAGCAGCTCGACTTCATGCCGCTCTGGTCGTACGCCCACCCGGCCGCGATCGAGCTCTCGGAGCGCCTCTCGAGCTACGCGCCCGGGCAGATGAACAAGGTGTTCTTCACCACCGGCGGCGGCGAGGCGGTGGAGTCGGCGTTCAAGCTGGCGAAGCACTTCTGGAAGATCAAGGGCCAGCCGATGAAGCACAAGGTGATCTCGCGCGCGGTCGCCTATCACGGCACTCCGCAGGGAGCCCTGGCGATCACCGGCATCCCCGACATGAAGAAGTTCTACGAGCCGCTGACCCCGGGCGGTCATCGCGTGCCGAACACGAACTTCTACCGCGCCGACGAGATGGGCGCGCCCTCCGACGACACCGAGGCGTTCGGCCTGTGGGCCGCGAACCGCATCGAGGAGGCCATCCTCTTCGAGGGCCCGGAGACCGTCGCAGCGGTGTTCCTCGAGCCGGTGCAGAACTCGGGCGGCTGCTTCCCGCCTCCCCCCGGCTACTTCAAGCGCGTGCGCGAGATCTGCGATCAGTACGACGTGCTGCTCGTCTCGGACGAGGTCATCTGCGCCTACGGCCGCATCG
>JBEBWI010000111.1:0-8321 GCA_040392345.1 Leucobacter soli
CCAGAAAGCTGACCCCCTCATGACACGTTTCGCCCGCACCGCAGCCATCATCGGCGCTCTGACCGCAGCCACCCTCGGTCTCGCCGCATGCTCCTCGGCCGCACCCGCAGACGGCGCCGGCGACTCGAGCGCCGCCGCCTCGGTGCAGAAGCTGACGGTGGCGACGGGCGCGATGCCGAAGCCGTACACCTATCTCGACGACAACGATGAGCTCACCGGATACGACATCGAGATCCTGCGACTGATCGACGAGAAGCTGCCGAGCATCGAGATCGAGTTCCAGGTAGCCGAGTTCCCGGCGCTGTTCGCGGGCCTGGATTCGGGCCGCTTCAACGCGGTGGCGAACAACCTGAGCGCCACCGACGAGCGCCGTGAGAAGTACGACTTCTCCGACCCGTACATCGAGGCCCGTTTCGGCATCATCACGCGCACGGCGGACGGCGAGCAGATCACCACGCTCGACGACCTCGCCGGCAAGAAGACCTACGGCGAGCCCGGGCTGAACTTCACCCGCGTGCTCGAGTCGTACAATGAGCAGCACCCCGACGCGCAGATCGAGATCGAGTACACCGAGGCCGACCTGCAGACGCAGTACAACAACCTGGCCGCGGGCGGGGTCGACTTCCTCTTCAACGAACGCGTCGTGTTCCAGGGCTACGGCGGCGAGGCGGGCCTCGACCTCGAGTTCACGGAACTCGACGGCGACTACCTGAGCGAGAGCTTCGGAACGAACCTCTTCTCGGCGTTCGCCTTCTCGAAGGCCACCGACCAGAGCGCCGTGATCGCCGAGATCAACGGTGCACTGCAGGAACTGCTCGCAGACGGCACCCTGAGCGAGCTCAGCAAGGAGTTCTTCGACGGCATTGATGTGACGCCGAACCGGTGAACATCATAGATTTCGGCGCGATCGGCGAGTACACGCTCGCCCTCGTTCCGTACATCCCCATCACGCTCGCGCTGAGCGTGATCGCGACTGCGCTCGGCACGGTGATCGGCCTCCTGATGGCACTCATCAAGATGGCTCGCGTCCCCGTGCTGAGCCAGATCACCGCGGTGCTGGTGTCGTACCTGCGCGGCACCCCGATCCTCGTGCAGCTGCTGCTGAACGTGAACGCGGTTCCCATCGCGATCCTCTACGTCAACCACTCGTTCGGCACGAGCTTCGACACGCTCGCGCTCACGCCGTTCGTGGTGGCGGCGTTCACCTTCGCGCTGAACGAGGCCGCGTACAGTTCCGAGAGCATTCGCGCTGCACTGCTCTCAGTGGATCGCCGTGAACTCGAAGCCGGGCACGCCCTCGGCATGACCGCGTGGCAGGTGCTGCACCGCATCACCATCCCCAACGCCTCGGTCGTCGCCTTCCCCACACTGGTGAACAACTTCATCGGAATGCTGAAGGCCTCATCGCTCGCGTTCGTGGTGTCGGTGATCGAAGTGACGGCCTACGCGAAGATTCTCGGCGGCCGCGACTACCGTTACTTCGAGGCGTACCTCGCCACGGCGATCATCTACTGGGCGATGACGGTGCTCGTGGAGCAGCTCGCCCGCGTCATCGAGCGCAAGATGCAGCGGCCGCGCGTGCTCGCCCCGAACGTCTTCGGCGGCCTCGTCAAGCGTCAACCGGCGGGCAAAGTGCGGCCCGGCGCCGCGGCCAAGCCGGCGGATCGGGTGCAGGAGGTGCAAGGCGTATGATCGCGCTGGAACAGATTCACAAGTCGTTCGGCGACCGGAAGATCCTCGACGACCTCTCGCTCGAGTTCGCCGAGGGCCAGGTCACCGCGATCGTCGGCTCCTCGGGAGCCGGGAAATCCACCCTGCTGCGCTGCATCGACTTCCTCGAACGGCCCGACTCCGGCCGGGTCACGATCGGCGATCTCACCGTCGACGCCCGCACCGCGAGCCGCAAGGAGGTACTCGAGCTGCGTCGCCGCACCGCCATGGTGTTCCAGCAGTTCCATCTCTTCTCGCGCAAGACGGCTCTGCAGAACGTGGCCGAGGGGCTGCTCGTGGTGCGCGGCGTCGATCGGCGCTCGGCCGAAGCCCAGGCGCTCGAGCATCTCGACCGGGTCGGCCTCGCCGCGCACGCCGGCCAGTACCCCGCGCAGCTCTCCGGCGGGCAGCAGCAGCGCGTCGGCATCGCTCGCGCGCTCGCGATGCGCCCCGAGGTGCTGCTGCTCGACGAGCCCACGAGCGCGCTCGACCCCGAGCTCGTCGGCGAGGTGCTCGCCTCCATCCGCAGCATCGCAGAGGCCGGGCAGACCATGGCGATCGTCTCGCACGAGATGCACTTCGTGCGGCAGGTCGCCTCGCGCATCGTGTTCCTCGAACGCGGCCGCATCATCGAGGACGCGACGCCCGACGAGTTCTTCGGCGCCGACGTGCAGCCGCGCACCCGCGAGTTCCTGCACGAGTATCATCTCGCTCGCGGCACTCCCGACTACCAGATCTAGACCTTGCCCGGCCAATGCAACAGGTGCGCGGCGCAACGCGGCGCGCACCGATCCACCAGCGAATCTTCACCACCCACACAGGAGCAGCAATGACCAGCACCCCCACCCCCGCCCCGCAGCCCCGGCCGCTGCGCCACCTCGGCTTCATTCACCTCGTGCCTTTCGACCGCGACAACCCGCGCAAGGGTCTCGAAGACGGAGTCGAGCTGTTCCGCTACGCCGAGGAGCTCGGGCTCGACAGCGGGTGGGTGCGCACCCGGCACCTGCAGTACGGGCTGTCGTCGCCGTCGATCTTCCACAGCGTGGTCGCGCAGTACACGAAGCGGCTGCAGCTCGGCACCGCGGTGATCCCGGCCGGGTTCGAGAACCCGTTCCGGCTCGCCGAAGACCTGGCGACCGCCGATGTGCTCTCGGGCGGGCGCCTGCTGCCCGGCCTCAGCGTGCACGGTCCCGGGTACGACGACGCGGCCAACGACCTCGTCTTCGACACCGGCTGGCGCGAGGAGGATTACGGGTACGGGCGCATCGAGCGGCTGCGCTCGTTGCTCGCCGGCGACCGAGTGCGCGAGGTGCCCGAGTACAACGGCATCGGCGGCGACTTCGACAGCGAGCGGGTCGAGCCGCACGCCGCGGGTCTCTCGGAACGGCTCTGGTACGGGGGTGGATCGCTGCGCTCGGCGGAGTGGGCGGGCGAGGCGGGCCTGAACTGGCTCGTGAGCAACATCAGCTCGACGGCCGACGGTTCGACCGACTTCGCGCGCAACCAGCGCGAGCAGATCGACGCGTTCCGTGCCGCGCACCCGCAGGGCGAGGCGGCCCGCGCCACGGTCGCGCGCGTGATCGTGCCGACCGACGGCGCGAACGAGGCGCAGCTCGCGAAGTACCGGGCCTACGTCGAGGGGCGCACCCCGCGCACGAAGCAGGTGCACGGCACGAACACCATCATCGCGCTCGACGTGCTCGGCTCGCTCGACGAGATCATCGAGGCGATCACGGCCGACGTGGCCTTCCAGGCGGCCGACGACTACCTGTTCGAGTTGCCGTTCGAGTTCGAGCTCGAAGACTGGAAGCACATTCTGCACCAGCTCGCGACGCGCATCGGTCCCGCGCTCGGATGGCAGCCCGGCGGCGTCGCATGAGCGACGGACTCGAGATCCGGCTCGCTCGGCCCGACGAGTACGAGGCGCTCGACCGGCTGGTCGATGAGGCCTACGCGCACGACTACGGGCCCTCGGATCACGGAGACGAACCGATGCGTCGGGCCGCGAACCGCGCGCTCGAGTACGACCTGTGGGTCGCGGTCGAGGCCGGTGGCGAGGGCGGCACTGGGGGCGCTGCCGGCGACACCGGCGACACCGGCGACACCGGTGCGTCGACCGTGCCGGGAGCGAACACTCCGAGTCCCGTGCTGCTCGGCAGCGTCACCACGCGCCGCGCGGGCAGCCGGCCGTTGCACGAGGACTTCGGCAACGCGCTCGACCTGCGCCTGCTCGCGGTGTCGCCCGATGCGCGGCGTAGGGGTGTGGGCGCCGCGCTCATGCGGCACATCATCGAGATCGCCCCGGCCCGCGGCTTCGAGGCGGTGGCGTTGAAGACCGCGCCGAACATGGTGGGCGCCCATCGGCTCTACGAGTCGCTCGGCTTCCAGCGGTGGCCCGAGCGCGACGGGCTGTGGATCGACGGGGTGCGGCTGCTCGACCTCTTCAGCTACGTGTACCCGCTCGAAGGCTCGGCGGGGCTTCCCGTGCGGCCGACCGTTCAACGCGCCGAGCGCCCGAATGCGGCGCCCGGTCTCGCGGTCGCCGGGAGTTCACAGGCGGCCCAAACTTAGAATGGCAGTGTGAGCGACAGACTCCTGCATTTGGTGCGCCACGGCGAGGTGCACAATCCCGACCGGGTGTTGTACGGCCGACTGCCCGGTTTCGGGCTGTCGGAACTCGGCACGCGCATGGCTGAGGCCGCGGCGCACGAGCTGATCGCGAGTGACCGCCAGGTGTCGCGCATCCTCGCCTCTCCGCTGCTGCGCGCACAGCAGTCGGCTGCGCCGATCTCTGCCGGGTTCGGTCTGCCGATCGAGGTGGAGGAGCGCATCATCGAGCCGACGAACCTGTTCGAGGGAGCGGTGAACGGCGGCGGCAAGAGCGCGTTCGCGAACCCCCGCCACTGGTACCGGTTCTGGAACCCGCTGCGCCCCAGCTGGGGCGAGGCCTACCGCAGCATCGCGACCCGGGTGCGCGCGGCGATGGACGACGCGTGGCGGGATTCCCCGGGCGACGGCGACATCGTGATGGTCAGCCATCAGGCGGTGATCTGGGCGGCGCACCGCAGCATCGCGGGCAAGCCGCTGGCGCACAACCCGGCGAAACGCCGGTGCGAGCTCTCGAGCATCACCACGTTCGAGCAGCGCGGCGGCCGCTGGTACGAAGTCGACTACCGCACGCCGGCGTCGAACCTCATGGGTGACTCCGTGGACGTGGGGGCGGTATGAGCGAGCTGGGTTCGCGCGGAGCGTCACTCGGCGTCGGCAGGCGCAGACAGTGGATCGCGGCGGCGTTCGCCCTTCCCCTCGCCGGTGCGCTGGCGCTCACCGGGTGCTCCTCCGACGGCGGCAGCAGCCTCGCCGACCAGTGGGCCGAGGGCAGCGACAAGGGCTACGTCTCGGGTGACGGCTCATCGGTCAGCATCGCCCCCTCCGAGCGCACCGACCCCGTCGAGTTCTCGGGCACGACCGAGCACGGCGACTCGTTCGGTTCCGACGACACCCTGGGTTCGGTCACCGTGGTGAACTTCTGGTACGCGGGCTGCGCCCCGTGCCGCGCCGAGGCGCCCGACCTGGTCGCCTCGTTCGACGAATTCTCGCCGCAGGGCGTGCAGTTCGTCGGGGTCAACACTCGAGATCAGAGCGCGCAGGCGGTGCAGTTCGCCGAGGAGTTCGGCGTGGAGTACCCGTCGATCATGGATAATGCGGAGGGGCGCGCCGTGCAACGGGCGTTCGCCGGGCAGGTGCCGTTGAACGCGGTGCCGACCACTCTGATCCTCGACTCCGAAGGCCGGGTGGCTCACCGAGTGCTCGGAATGCTCGCGGGGGAGTCGCAGCTGCGCACTCTCATCAAGGAGACCCTCGCGGAGGGCTGACACCGCTCCTCCCGTTCGCATACCGCTCCCGGCATATTCTCTTCTTCAACGAAAGGCGCGACGCACGTGGGTTTCGAAGGTCTCGTCGCCGATGGGCAGTTGCTCGTCGCGTCGCTGATCGCACTCGCGGCCGGGCTCGTCTCGTTCCTCTCGCCCTGCGTGCTGCCGCTCGTGCCCGGCTACCTGGCTTACGTCTCGGCTTCCGCTTCGAGCGCGAACGGCGGGGGTACTGCGACCTCGACCGCTGCGACCTCGTCGGCCGTCACCGCGAACCCTGCGACCGCTGCTGCCTCCGACTCCGCCGCAGCGACCCGGCCGGTCGCGAACGCCGCCGCGGTCGATTCGCGCTCCGAGGATCGGCGGATCCGCCGCCGAATGGTGCTCGGCTCGCTCCTCTTCGTCGCGGGGTTCACCGTCATCTTCGTGGCGCTCCTCTCCCTTGCCGGGTCGGTCGGCTCGTGGCTGCTGCAGTGGGAGAACATCATCACACGCGTCATGGGGGTGTTCATCATCGTCATGGGGCTCGTGTTCATGGGGCTGTTCGGCCGCATGCAGCGCACCAGCCGGCTGAAGCTGAAGCCCCGGCTCGGCCTCGTCGGCGCCCCCTTGCTCGGCGCGGTCTTCGCGATCGGGTGGACCCCGTGCATCGGCCCGACCCTCGCGGTCATCGGCACGCTGGCGCTGCAGGGCGGCACCGCGGGTCGGGGCGCCTGGCTCGCGCTCGTCTACTGCCTGGGCCTCGGCCTGCCGTTCGTGCTCGCCGCGTTCGGCTTCGGGTGGATGACGACGGCGACCGCATTCATGAAGCGGCATATCCGCACGGTGAACCTCGTCGGCGGAGTTCTCCTCGTCCTCATCGGTCTTCTCATGGTGACCGGAATCTGGAGTCAGATCATGTATGCACTGCAGGCGGTGATGGGTAGCTTTGTCCCGGCCATCTGATTACGAAGACGGCACCGGCAGCGGGGTGCGCGCCGAGTCGCCCGAGCTCGGGCTGCGGGGCTGGCTGCGCTGGTTCTGGCGGCAGCTCACGAGCATGCGGGTCGCGCTGATACTGCTGCTGCTGCTCGCGGTCGCCACGATTCCCGGTTCGCTGCTGCCGCAGCGCAGCGCCGACCCCAACGGCGTGCTCGAGTACGAGTCCAACCATCCCGACCTGTTCAAGGTGCTCGACGCCTTCCCCATCCAGGCGTTCGACGTGTACTCGTCGGTCTGGTTCTCATCGATCTATCTGCTGCTGTTCATCTCCCTCATCGGCTGTGTGCTGCCCCGCATCGGCCACCACTGGAAGGCGCTGCGCGGAAGGCCTCCGCGCACTCCCGCACGGCTGCAGCGCATGGCAGGGTTCGCCGAGCAGCGCATCTCGAATCCGACCGCCACCGCCGAGGAGCGGGGGCGCTTCGCGGAGCAGGCGATCGAGCAGGCAGAGGCGCTCCTGCGTCAGCAGCGGTACCGCACCGAGATCCAGCGATCCACCAGCCGTGCCGGGCAGCAGGAGATCTCGGTCTCCGCGGAGCGGGGCTATCTGCGCGAGACGGGCAATCTCGTCTTCCACATCGCGCTCGTGGGCGTGCTCGTCGCGGTCGCGATCGGCGGGGCGTTCACCTTCAACGGGCAGAAGGTGCTGGTCGAGGGGGAGACCCTCGTGAACCAGCTCATCGACTACGACTCGGCCACGTCCGGCACCTCGTTCAGCGACAGCACGCTCGAGCCGTTCGGGCTGCGCCTCGACAGCCTCGAGGTCGACTACATCACTCCCGACGACGGCAATGTCGTCGCGATCGGCATGGTGCGCGAGTACCGGGCGAACGTCACGCTCATCACCGCGGGTGAGGCGGATCGCAGCGACGTGATCCGGGTCAACCACCCGCTGCGCGTGCACGGCTCGCCCGTCTATCTCATCGCCAACGGCTACGCTCCCACGCTCACGGTTCGCAACGCGGAGGGCGAGATCGTCTACAGTGAGTCGATGCCGTTCATTCCGCAGGATACGAACCTCACGTCGCTCGGCGTCGTCAAGGTGCCCTACGGTCTCGAGCGCGACGGCGAGTCGACGCAGCTCGGGCTGCGCGGCTTCTTCTACCCCTCGAAGGTCGATCTCGAGTCGGGCGCCTACACCTCGAACTATCCCGACCTCACGAATCCGGTGCTGACGCTCGACGTGTTCGTCGGCGACCTCGGCATCAACGAGGGCATCGCGAAGTCGGTGTATGCGCTCGACACGAGCGGCATGGAACAGCTCACCGGGCGCGCGATCGACGTCGACTCGCTCGAACTCACGATCGGCGACACGGTGGATCTGCCCGACGGCATGGGCACCATCACCCTCGAGGCGGCGCCGCGCTACGCGTCGTTCGATGTGATGCAGAACCCGGCGCAGGAGTGGGTGCTCATCTTCGCCCTGCTCGCCATCGCCGGGCTCGGGGCGTCGCTCTTCGTGCCGCGCCGTCGCATGTGGGTCAAGGCGCTGCTCGTCGACGACGGCGTGGTGCTGCAGTACGCGGCGCTCGCCCGAGGAGACGACCCCGCGCTCGACCGCGCGACCGAGGCGCTGCGCGAGCAGCACCGCGACCGCCTCTAGGGTGCGTCGCCGCCCGTTGGCGCGCACACACTACGGTCCCTTGCCGGGCTGCGCGAACCGCTTCGCGACGGCCTGTCTGATGTGGGCGAGCAGTATCGGCCTGTCTTGTCGGGCTGCGCGAACCGTACCCGCCTGTCTTGTCGGGCTGCGCGAAC
>JBEBWI010000112.1:0-8305 GCA_040392345.1 Leucobacter soli
TCGCCCACGACCTTCAGCATGAACAGCTGCCCGTCGCCGACGAGCGCGCGGGGGAGCGGAAGAAGTTCCTCGACCTGCTGGTCGGCGGTGATCGGCACGCCTGCGGCGATCTGCCCGACGAGGGGCACATACGCCGTCTCCTCCGCCTGCACCGAGGGCGCGTCGGCAACCGCCTGAGCGGTTGCGGCCGGCTCGTGCAGGAGCTCGATGGCGCGGTTCTGGTTCGGGTGTCGCCGCAGGTACCCGGCCAGCTCGAGCTGATCGAGCTGGTAGGTGATGCTCGAGGGGGAGCGGAGGCCGACCCCGTCGCCGATCTCTCGGATGGTAGGGGGGAAGCTGCGCTTGGCGATGAAGCGAGAGATGAACTCGAGGATCATCTGCTGCTTCTCGCTGAGCGGCTTGGGCTGCGGCGCTGCGTTCATGGTGACCCTCCGGTGGGGAATCGGTCCGTGAATTCACGGGGCCTGGAGCCCCGTGAATTCCCATCCCGAGCGTGAATGTCGGTGGTTGCTGGTTCAGTGAAACCGTTGATGCACACCCTAGTTCGTATGTTCGAAACCCGGCAAACACTTGTACGAGTGTCGCGAGAATAGATCGGCATAATGTTCGAATGCGGGCTTGCGATTTAGGTAAATCGAAGATATGTTCGAAACAAAGGTTCGAAAGACCCGGGTTGTTCGAACAGGTGACTGGAGAGGATCCGATCATGAACGCCACCGCAGGAAGCGCGACGGTAGCCAATGTGACGTCGCTGCGCGATTTCGCGCGCACCGACGTCCAGATGAACGAGTCGGTTCACGCTGCTGCCGCGCAGACCGGGCGTCTGCGCCTGACGCGTCGAGGCCGCTTCGTCTTCGGGTCGCTCGCGGTGCTGGCCTGCCTGGGGCTGCTGGCGATCGCGGCGGTGTTCGGGTCGACGCAGGCGGTGGCATCGGCTGAGGGCGGCGAAGTGGAGTTCGGGTACGTCGTGGTGCAGCCTGGCGCTTCCCTGTGGTCGCTCGCCTCCGAGCTCGACCCGGGTGCCGATCCGCGGGACCTGATCGCCGAGATCGTTCGTCTCAACCAGCTCGGCGGGTCGGGCGTGCAGGCGGGGGAGGCCATCGCCGTTCCTCTGCGTTACGCAGAGGCGCCCGGAGTGGTGAGCGCTTCCGAACTCGGCCTCACCGGCGCGTAGGTCTCCCTGGGCGATTGAGCGCTCTAGCGTTCGTGCGGACGCTTCGGTGTTTGCGCGGACGCTCTAGACTTATTCGGTGACCAGCCTGAGTGATCTTCCCCTTCGTGCCAATCTCGTCGGCAAGCAGCCGTACGGCGCCCCCCAGGATCCGGTGCCGGTGAGCCTCAACGTCAACGAGAACACGCACCCGCTCCCCGAAGCGGTGCTCGAGGACATCGTCGCCGAGCTCGCGAAGGCGGTACGCGGGGTGAACCGCTACCCCGACCGCGATTTCGTCGACCTGCGCACCGCGCTCGCCGGGTATCTCGGTCACGGGCTCAACTCCGACCAGGTGTGGGCTGCGAATGGCTCGAACGAGGTGCTGCAACAGGTGCTGCAGGCCTTCGGAGGCCCGGGGCGCAGCCTACTGAGCTTCACGCCGACCTACTCCATGTATCCGCTGCTCGCCGACGGCACCGATACGGCCTGGATCCCGGTCGCGCGTCCCGACGACTATGCGCTCACCCCCGAGGGTGTCGCGGCTGCGCTGCGCGAGCACCGTCCGAGCATCGCCATCCTCTGCGGACCGAACAACCCGACGGGCACCCCGCTCGATCTCGACGTGATCGAGGCCGCCTATGACGCCTTCGAGGGAATCCTCATCGTCGATGAGGCCTACCACGAGTTCGACGCCGAGCGCACGAGCGCCGTCACGCTGCTCGAGGGTCGGCCGCGCCTGCTCGTCTCCCGCACCATGAGCAAGGCGTTCGCCTTCGCGGGAGTGCGCCTCGGCTATCTCGCCGCCGACCCGGCCGTGATCGATGCGCTGCGCCTCGTGCGGCTCCCGTACCACCTTTCCGCGCTCACGCAGGCCGCCGCAATCGCCGGGATCCGCCATGCCGGAGAGATGCTCGCGACGGTGGCCGACATCCGGGGGCAGCGCGATCGCCTCGCCGCCGCGCTGGAGACGCTCGGCTACCGCGTCCACCCCTCAGGGTCGAACTTCCTCCTCGTCGGTGGGTTCGCCGACCCGACCGCCACGTTCGAGGCGCTGCGAACGCAGGGCATCCTGATTCGCGATCTCGGCATCCCCGGGCACCTGCGCATCACGGCCGGCACCGAGGACGAGACGACCGCGGTCATCGAAGCGATCACGAGGCTCGCGGTGCCCACGGGCCCCGCGCCCACGACGTCGGCCTCGCGGTAGGCTGGTTCCCATGACCGCAATCCCACGCACCGCCTCGCTCGAGCGCAACACGAGTGAGTCGCAGATCAGCCTGAGTGTGAACCTCGACGGTACTGGCGAGGCGGACATCGACACCGGTGTCCCGTTCTTCGACCACATGCTCACGGCCTTCGCACGCCACTCGCTGACCGATCTCACCGTTCGGGCGGTCGGTGACGTGCACATCGACGTGCATCACACGGTCGAGGACACAGGAATCCTTCTGGGCAAGGCGTTGCTCGAGGCGCTCGGTGACAAGTCGGGCATCTCGCGATACGGCGATGCGCTCGTGCCGCTCGATGAGGCGCTCGCGCAGGCGGTCGTCGACATCTCGGGCCGCCCCTATCTCGTGCACTCCGGTGAGCCCGCCGGCTTCGAATTCCATCTCATCGGCGGCCACTACACGGGCAGCATGGTGCGTCATTTCTTCGAGGCTCTGACTTTGAACGCCCGCCTCACGGTGCACCTTCGGCTCATCGAAGGACGCGACCCGCACCACATCGCCGAGGCGGAGTTCAAGGCGTTCGCGCGCGCATTCCGTCAGGCCAAGTCCCTCGACCCCTTGGTCGCGGGGATTCCCTCGACCAAGGGCGCGCTGTGACCCAGGGGTCGTCCGGGCAGAAGAAGTCCGTCGCCGTGCTCGACTACGGTTCCGGCAACGTGCACTCCGCGGTGAAGGCGCTCGAGCTGGCCGGGGCGGAGGTCACGCTGACCCGTGACGCCGAAGCCGTGATGAATGCCGACGGCCTGCTCGTGCCCGGCGTCGGGTCGTTCGACGCGGTGATGCGCGCGCTCAAGGCCGTGCGCGCGGATGAGCTCATCGACCGCCGCCTCGCCGGTGGCCGGCCGGTGCTCGGCATCTGCGTCGGCGAACAGGTGATGTTCGAGCGCGGTGTCGAGCGCGGTCTCGAGACCGAAGGGCTGGGCCAATGGCCCGGAACCGTCCGCGCACTCGCCGCGCCGCGCCTGCCGCACATGGGCTGGAACACGGTGGAGGCACCCGAAGGCTCGGTACTGTTCGCCGGCATCGAGCACGAGCGCTTCTACTTCGTGCACAGCTACGCCGCGACCGAGTGGAGCATCGAGGGCCGCACCGCAGCCACCAAGCCGTTGGTCGCCTGGGCGGAGCACGGTGAACGCTTCATCGCCGCGGTCGAGAACGGGCCGCTCAGCGCTACCCAGTTCCACCCGGAGAAATCCGGTGAAGCGGGCATCAGGCTGCTGCGCAACTGGATCGATTCTCTCTAATCACATCGAAGGAACATGATGACCGAGCTCAACACCAGCCCCAAGCTTGAACTGCTGCCCGCCGTGGACGTCGCGGATGGCAAGGCGGTTCGACTCACCCAGGGCGAGGCCGGGACCGAGACCAGCTACGGCAGCCCGGTGGATGCCGCGCGCGACTGGATCGATCAGGGGGCCGAGTGGATCCACCTGGTCGACCTCGACGCCGCTTTCGGCCGTGGCAACAACGCCGAGGTGCTGCGCAAGGTCGTGAAGCACGCGAAGGGTGTGAACATCGAGCTCTCGGGCGGCATTCGCGATGACGCCAGCCTCGAGGGCGCGCTCGCGCTCGGGGTGAAGCGCGTCAACCTCGGCACCGCTGCGCTCGAAAACCCCGAATGGACGCGCGCGGTGATCGCACGCTACGGAGAACAGATCGCGGTCGGTCTCGACGTGCGCGGCGAGACGCTCGCGGCGCGCGGCTGGACGCAGGAGGGCGGCAACCTCTGGGAGGTGCTCGAACGGCTCGAAGACGCCGGGTGCCCCCGATACGTCGTGACCGACGTCACCAAGGACGGCACGCTGCGCGGGCCGAACGTCGACCTGTTGGCTCAGGTCGCCGCCCGCACGGCCCGCCCTGTGGTCGCCTCGGGTGGGGTGTCGAGCCTCGATGACATCGCTGCACTGCGCGGTCTCGTCTCTCGAGGAATCGAGGGGGCGATCGTCGGGAAGGCGCTCTACGCGGGCGCCTTCACCCTCGGTGCTGCGCTCGACGTCGCCGGGCGCTAGCGCCCGGGCCGTCACGGCCTCGGAATCTGGAGATGTGACAGGTGACGATCAAGAAGCTGCCCTCGACGGGTGACGAGCCCCGGTCCACCGGGGTTCCCGAAAGTCTCGTGCCGGGCGGCGATGGCGACTCGGCGGGTTTTCCCTGGGAGGGCCGGGTGTTCGATCACCACGGCACCGAGTTCGCCGACGACGACGGACAATCGCCTGAGCCGCTCGTGCGGGCGGTCGCCGCGGTTCGAGCCGCCGCTGCGGCCGGCGACCTCGCGGCGCTCGCGAATGCGACCGCCGACGCCATCGTCGTGCTCTCGCGCTGCAGGCTGCTGATTCCGCTGCTCGCGGAGGCCGGCGATACCGGGGTGACGCCCGAGGGGCGCATGGTCGAGAAGACGCAGGAGCTATCGATCGTGACGGTCGCGGCTCCCGATGGGCGAAGCGTGATGCCGGTGTTCAGCTCGGTCGAAGCGATGCGGCGCTGGAAGACGGGAGCACGGCCCATCCCCGTGCCCGCTCCGCAGGCGGCGCTCGCAGCGGCTCAGGAGCAGACCGATCTCATCGTCGTGGACCCGGGAACCCCAGAGCAAGAGTTCGGCGTGCGCCGCACGCAACTCGAGGCCATGGCGCTCGGGCGGCGCCTGCTTCCGGCCTGGGCCGACGAGGAGGTGCAGCGCGCCTTTCGCGACACCCTGCTCGGCGACCCGCGGGTGGTCTCGGTCGATCTGCGCCCTGGTGACCCCGAAGCCAGGCTGCTCGCGCCCGAGACTGACGTGATCGTGCGGTTGGCCGCCGGCCTCGACCGCGTGGAACTCGCAGAGGTGCTCTCGGGCGCGCAGCAGCGCTGGGCGGTGAACGAGATCATCGCGCAGCGCGTCGATTCGTTGCGCGTGCTCCCGCGATCCGCGTAGACGAGGTCGCAGATGGTACGACGACGGGTCACCGGAGGCCGGGTCGCCGGAGACCGGGTTCCGGAAAGATCCGGCCCAAGAAGATACCGGGCCGAAGAAATGTCGGGCGTCGGAGGACGCCCTAGAAGATGTAGAGCAGCAAGACGTAGACGCCGGTGCCCGCGAAGATGCTCAGCAGGGCGCGACGGCCGGCCAGCAGGTGCACGAGCACCGTGACGGCGGTCGCGACGGCCACGATCCACAGCTGCTGCGGGCGCGCCTGGATCTCACCCTGCAGCACGACGACGGCGAGGATGAGCAGGATCCCCATCGGCATCCACTGTCCGAGCCGCTTCACCAGCTTCGACTTGCGCAGCGGCTTCAGGATGGCGAAGGGGAGCGCGCGCAGCAGTACGGTGATCAGGCCCGCGATCATCACTGCTGCGATCATGTATCCGAGATCAGGCACGAGGCTCCTCCTCGCCGGACCGACCGGAGGACTCGGCGGTCTCGATATCTCCCGGTGCGCGGAGATCTCGGCGCCGTTCCCAGAGGTAGCGCGCAGTGAGCAGCGCGGTGAAGATGATGAGCGCGGTGAGGAGTTCGGCGCCCGGTGCGAGCAGCATCGCGGCGGACACTGCGAGGCCGGCCAGCACGGCCGAGGGTATCTCGTTCTTCGAGCGAGCGGCATCGAGCGTCATGACGATGAACACTGCGCAGAGCGCGAACTCGAATCCCTCGATCGGTTCGGGCAGCATCGAGGCGAGCGCGACGCCGACGAGGCCGCCGAGCACCCAGTAGGCCTGCATGAAGACCTGCCCGGTGAGCATGCGCGCGGAGGAATTCTGCGCGCGAGGCAGCAGCACGTACGTCGCGTAGGCCTCGTCGATCATCGCGTACACCGAGTAGGCGCGGGCAAGCCCGGGGCGTACGACCGAGATCGGGAACGACAACGGGTAGAAGACGTGCCGGAAGTTGACGGCGAGCACTGTGGCGGCGATCGTGATGAGCGGGGTCGACGCTGCGATCATCGAGACGAGCAGCAGCTCGACCGAGCCGGCGAAGACCACGATCGACAAGGCCGGAGTCAGCCACCACGGCAGCCCGGCCTGAACGGTGAGCACGCCGAGCGCGATGCCGAGCGGGAAGATGCCGAGGCCGACGCCGAGCGAGTCGATGAAGCCCGCCCGCGCAGCCCCGAGCGTCGATTTCTCAGTCACGACGTGAAGACCGGTCGGCCGATCAGATGACCGAGCCGGTCCATTTCTCGCCGGGGCCCTGTCCGGGGGCATCGGGGAACGCCGATGCCTCGCGGAATGCGAGCTGCACAGAGCGCAGGCCGTCGCGCAGGCTGCGCGCGTGCATGTCGCTGATCTCGGGTGCGGCGGCCGTGATGAGCCCCGCGAGGGCGTTGATGAGTTTGCGCGCCTCGTCAAGGTCTGTCTGGTTCTCGGGGTCGTCGGCGAGCCCGCACTTCACGGCGGCGGCGCTCAGCAGGTGCACGGCGGCGGTCGTGATCACCTCGACGGCTGCGACATCGGCGATGTCTCGGGCGGCCTGCTCCGCATCGACCGGCGCCGCGTCGGTGCTCTCCAGAGGCTGCTCGGTTGCGTGCTCGTGCGAGGTGGGGGAATCGGTGTCGCTCATGCTGTCCTGTTCTCGTGATCTGATCTGGTGCGATGGGGCAGTTGGGTGTGTCGGGGTGCCGGTGCGTGGGCTCC
Organism: Leucobacter soli; assembly: GCA_040392345.1. Lineage (GTDB taxonomy): Bacteria > Actinomycetota > Actinomycetes > Actinomycetales > Microbacteriaceae > Leucobacter > Leucobacter soli_B. Next base: position 6,994 of record JBEBWI010000112.1, read on the forward strand.
GGAGTCCGGCCGCATTCGATCCTGCTTGGCGGTTCCGCACCGTTCTGGTAGGATTCTTGAGGTTCGCGGCATTATGCCGAGAACTCGCAAGTGGAGTAACTCCCACCCGACGCCGAATACAGGTTATCGGGTTGTTGACACCCCGTCGTCATCGCGACAGCAGGAAGGGTGTTGGATGGCGCGTGCGCGATCCACTGTCTCAGCTTGCGAGCACCCCGCCAGGGGTCACCCAGCAACGAGAACAGAGGAGCCGGCGATCAGCGATCCCCGTACGAATGACAGAATCCGCGTCCCCGAGGTGCGACTGGTCGGACCCAGTGGCGAGCAGGTCGGCGTCGTGCCGATCGATCGAGCCTTGCGCATGGCAGCGGAGGCTGATCTCGATCTCGTCGAGGTGGCGCCGAACTCGAAGCCGCCCGTGGCCAAGATCATGGACTACGGCAAGTACAAGTACGAAGCCGCGCAGAAGGCCAAGGAGGCCCGCCGCAACCAGGCCAACACCGTACTCAAAGAGGTGCGGTTCCGTCTGAAGATCGACACGCACGACTACGAGACCAAGACGAAGCGCGCGGTCGGCTTCCTCTCGCAGGGCGACAAGGTGAAGGCTATGATCCTGTTCCGCGGTCGTGAGCAGTCGCGTCCCGAGCAGGGCGTGCGTCTGCTGCAGAAGTTCGCCGAGGACATCGCGGAGTTCGGCACGGTTGAGAGCTCGCCTCGCATCGATGGCCGCAACATGGTGATGGTCATCGCGCCGCTCAAGAACAAGAGCGAGGCGAAGGCCGAGTTGAACGCCCGCCGCGCGGAGGAGAAGGCGACGCGCAAGTCGGCCGAGAAATCGACCGAGACCGCGAATGCGAACGCCGCCGAGCCGAGTGCCGCAGAATCAGGCGCCGCAGAGTAGCACTCGATAGACCTGCGGCCCACGCGGCCGCACCAGACGTTGTCGCCCAGGCGACGCGCACCACAACAAGGAGAAATGATGCCCAAGCAGAAGACCCACTCGGGTGCCAAGAAGCGCTTCAAGGTGACCGGGAGCGGCAAGCTCATGAAGCAGCAGGCGGGTATGCGCCACAACCTCGAGGTCAAGGCTTCGAAGCGCAAGCGCCGTCTGAACGCCGACCAGGTGCTCTCGGCCGGCGACGTCAAGCAGGCCAAGAAGCTGCTCGTTCGCTAAGCACCCGATCAACAAAGACTTTTCGTAAGGAAGAACAGAAATGGCAAGAGTCAAGCGGGCAGTCAACGCCCACAAGAAGCGTCGCGTTATCCTCGAGCGTGCCGAGGGCTACCGCGGTCAGCGTTCGCGCCTGTACCG
>JBEBWI010000113.1:0-8286 GCA_040392345.1 Leucobacter soli
CGCCTGCCTCGGCCTTCTGCTCCGCGGAGTTGTAGACCTTCTCGAACACGCGCGGAACGGCGAGGAGGAAGGACGGACGGAAAGTGCCGAGCGAGGGCAGCAGCTTCGTCGTGTCGGGCTGGTGGCCGACACGAACGCCGGCGTGCACCGCGAGGACCGAGATGAAGCGCGCGAACACGTGGGCCAGTGTGACGAAGAGCAGTGTCGACGCGCCCGGCTCGTTCACGACTTCGCCGAGGGCAGCCGCCGAGTTGCGTGAGAGATCGACGAAGTTCGAGTGGGTGAGCACACAGCCCTTCGGGCGGCCGGTCGAGCCCGAGGTGTAGATCAGCGTCGCGATGTCGGCGCCGTTCGCGAGGTTGCGCCGACGCTCGATCTCTTCGTCGGGGATCTCGGCGCCGGCTGCGATGAGCGAGTCGATCGCGCCCTCGTCGAGCCGCCACTCGAGCTCGAGGCCCTTCGCCTCCGCGCGCACTTCGGCGAGCCGCGTCGCGTGCTCAGCGCTCTCGGTGATGATGCCGCGCGCTCCGGAATCCTCGAGAATCCAGTGGATCTGCAGTGCCGACGACGTCTCGTAGATCGGAACCATGACCGCGCCGGCGTAGAAGAGGGCGAAGTCGACGAGACTCCATTCGAAGGAGGTCTTGCACATGAAACCGATGCGATCGCCCGGCTGCACGCCCGACGCGGCGAGGCCTTTCGCGAGCGCGACGACGCGGTTACGGAACTGGGTCGCAGTCAGGTCTTTCCAGTCGTCTCCGTCGGGAGTCGCGAAGAGTACGCGGTCGGGAGTCGCGGCGACGCGCTGCTCGAGCAGGTCGGTCACGTTGTCGGTCGCGATGGGGGGAACGATCAGGGGGGTCTCGGACAGGTTCACGGCAGCTCCTTTGATACCCAGTACCAGTTGCGTATTTCACCGACCGGATGGCGGTGGGGATGTCTCAGTCAGCCTATTGCATGGGCTGCACCAGCGGTTCGATTTCCCGTGGGGTATCTACAAATCGGCTATTCTTTGTGGAGTCGAAAGGTACGGGGTCGCAGTGTTCTATTGGATCTTCAAGCATCTCATTATTGGGCCGCTCCTCAAGACCATCTATCGACCGTGGGTCGAGGGAGCGGAGAACCTGCCCTCGAGCGGCCCGGTGGTGATCGTGGGCAATCACCTGTCGGTGATCGACTCGTTCTTCATGCCGCTGATGATCGACCGTCGTGTGTACTTCCTCGCGAAGAGCGACTACTTCACCGGTACGGGTATCAAGGGGTGGGTCGTCAAGAACTTCATGCTCGCGGTCGGGCAGCTTCCGATCGACCGGTCGGGGGGCAAGGCCTCCGAGGCCTCGCTCAACACGGGCCTCGCAGTGCTCGAGCGCGGCGAGGTGCTCGCGATCTATCCCGAGGGCACTCGCAGCCCCGACGCGCGACTCTACCGGGGGCGCACCGGGGTTGCTCGCCTGGTGCTCGAATCGGGCGCGCTCGTCGTTCCCGCAGTGATGATCGACACGGAGAAGGCGATGCCGATCGGTGCGAAGGTGCCGAAGATCCGCCGCATCGGCACGGTCATCGGGAAGCCCCTCGACTTCAGCCGATTCGCGGGGATGAGCGCCGACCGTTTCGTGCTGCGGAGCGTCACGGACGAGATCATGGTCGAGATTCAGAAACTCAGCGGTCAAGAGTACGTGGACGTCTACGCATCGAGCGTGCGCAACACCGTGAAAAGGGCGGCGTAGGCGGATCGGCCGCACGCTGAGGCGACCCTTCGCCGAGGGCGCAATTCTCGGTCGGTGCCGGGCGGTAGGCTGGGGTGAGGCGCAGAGCGCGCCGTACCCCGCAAGCCGCATATGACGAGAGCAGGCAAGAAGTGAGTCAGCCAACCGCGCCGAACGCCCACACGGACGTGCTGTCGGGGCTCGACGCGTATCGTGGCCTCGAGGCGAAGCAGCAGCCCACCTGGCCCGATGCCGGCGCCGTGCGGGTCGCAACCGACGAGCTCGCCTCGCAGCCGCCGCTCGTGTTCGCCGGCGAGGTCGACAACCTGCGCACACGACTGGCGAGCGCGGCCCGCGGAGAGGCCTTCCTGCTGCAGGGCGGCGACTGCGCCGAGACCTTCGACGGGGCGACCGCCGACAAGATTCGCGATCGCGTGAAGACGCTGCTGCAGATGGCCGTTGTGCTCACCTACGGGGCGTCGATGCCGGTGATCAAGGTCGGGCGCATGGCCGGTCAGTTCGCGAAGCCGCGTTCGAGCGATACCGAGACCCGCGGCGATGTCACGCTGCCGGCCTACCGCGGCGATCTGGTGAACGGCTACGATTTTACCCCCGAATCCCGTGCGGCCGACCCTTCCCGCTTGGTTCGCGGATACCATGTCTCCGCCTCCACGCTGAATCTGATCCGCGCGTTCACGCAGGGAGGCTTCGCCGATCTGAGGCAGGTGCACGCGTGGAACCAGGGCTTCGTGTCGAACACCGCCTACCAGCGTTACGAATCCCTGGCCGCCGAGATCGACCGCGCCCTGCGTTTCATGGAGGCCTGCGGCGTCGACCACACCGCGCTCACGCAGACGGAGTTCTACGTGAGCCACGAGGCGTTGCTGCTCGACTACGAGCGCCCGCTGGCGCGCATCGATTCGCGCACCGGTCGCCCCTACGGCACCTCGGGCCACATGCTGTGGATCGGTGAGCGCACCCGAGACATCGACGGCGCCCACGTCGATTTCCTCTCCAAGCTGCGCAACCCGATCGGCGTGAAGCTCGGGCCGACCGCGACCACCGATGACGCCCTGCGCCTGATCGACAAGCTCGACCCCGAGCGCGAACCTGGCCGGTTGACCTTCATCACCCGAATGGGTGCGGGGAAGATCCGTGACGCGCTGCCGCCGCTGCTCGCGGGTGTGCGGGACGCCGGCGCCCAGCCGCTGTGGGTCACCGACCCCATGCACGGTAACGGCATCACGACGCAGACCGGGTACAAGACCCGTCGATTCGACGACGTCATGGACGAACTGCTCGGCTTCTTCGAAGCGCACCGAGAGGTCGGCACGTTCCCCGGCGGCATTCACGTGGAGCTCACCGGAGATGACGTGACCGAATGCCTCGGCGGTTCGGAGAACATCGATGAGGAAGGCCTCGGGATGCGCTATGAGTCGGTGTGCGACCCGCGCCTGAACCACATGCAGTCGCTCGAACTCGCCTACCAGGTGGCCGAGGAGCTCAAGAAGCGGCGCTGATCCGGGCGGTCGAGCCGCTTAGGTCATTCGAATTCGACGATCGGCGGGCGGGCACGGGTTGCCGGCCCGCCGATGCGCGCCTACAGCGCGATCGTCGCCCGGACCTGCACCGTGGCACCGGCCCGAACCATTTCGCCGGCGGCGGGATTCGTGCCCGTCGCCCGCGCGAAGGGGCGGAGCGCATCGGGTACTGCCGTCGTCGGTTCGAAACCCGCGCTCGAGAGCGCGTTCATCGCCTCTTGCAGGCCCAGCCCCGACACATCGGGCACCGCATAAAGCTGAGGGCCTTGCGAGAGATGCAGTCCGACCGAGTCGCCGACGCGCACCGGGTCGGTATGGGGCAGTGCGGCGATGACCTGGCCTTCGGCGATCTCCTCGTGATGCTCCTGCGTGTTCAGCGCCGGGTCGACGGTGAGCCCGACCGCCTCGAGCGTCGCGATGGCCGCGTCCTGACTCATACCGCTCACGGAGGGGATTGAGCCTGCAGAGACGATGAGGTCGACGCGAGCCTGCTCGGGATACGTCTGGCCGAGGCCCTCGCCGTTCTCGCCGAGCGCTGCGATCACCGTGTTCGCATCGCCGCCGTCGAAACGCCGCTCGAGGATCTCGCCGAAGGTGAACCCGGCGGACTCGATCTCGCGTTTCGCGGCTTCGGCATCGAGACCCACGAGTGCGGGCACCGCGATCCACTCGGGCCCAGTGGACCGGCACAGTCGCACCTCGGTGCCGCGATCGACGCGCTCGCCCGCCGCGGGATCCGTGCGGGAGGCCAGCCCCGCCTCGACCTCGAGACTCGGGCAGTCGATGACCGCCACGACGAGGGAATGCTCCTCGAGCAGAGACTGCGCCGAGTCGAGCGGTGAGTTCGCGACCTCGGGAATCGTCACCCGAGAACCGGGGCCCTGACCCGCCCACCAGCCGATGCCGGCTGCCAGAACGATGAGTGCAACGGCGATGACGGCGATCCACCTACCGCGACGGGTGCGCCGCCTACCCGATTCGCGCGCGAGCCCGACCGACGTCACCGGAACACGAGCGGTCGAGCCTGCGGCCGGCCCTGCGGTCGCGCCGGCGACCGGGGCGCCCTCGGCGAGCTGCTGCTGCTCGAAGTCGCGCAGCACGGTCGTCGACGGCGTCACGATGGTGCCGGTGAAGCCCACGCTCGGCAGCACTCGCGTCGCCCCGAGCGGCACACCGCCTCGAATCTGCCGCAGCATCTCCAGCGCCTCGCCGGCGTCGCGCGGTCGCGCCTCGGGTTCGCGCTGCGTGACCCAGCGCACCAGTTCGTCGATCTCGGGCGTCGAATCGGGGCTCAGCGTCGACGGCACCGGTACGTCGGAGTGCGCGTGCTGGTACGCGATCTGCATCGGCTGTTCGCCCTGATACGGCTGCTGTCCGGTCAGCATCTCGAACATCATGATGCCGAACGCGTAGAGATCGGTGCGCGCGTCGGCGACGCCTCGCGTCACGAGCTCGGGGGAGAGGTACGCGATAGTGCCGAGCAGCGCCTGACCGGTCGTGGTGTTCGCGCTGACCGCGCGCGCAAGCCCGAAATCGCCGATCTTGATGCGGCCGTCGTCGGCCAGCAGCACATTCTCCGGTTTCAGATCGCGGTGCACGATTCCCGCGGCGTGCGCCGCCGCCAGGCCCGCGAGCACCGCCTCGCCGATCTCGAGCGCCTGGTCGGTGGTGAGCCTGTGCTGCTGCTTCAACAGCTCGCGAAGCGTGATGCCCGGCAGATACTCCATGACAAGGTAGGGCACGCCGCGGTCGATCCCCTGGTCGAAGACGTTCACGACGTTCGGGTGGCCGAGCCCCGCTGCGCTGCGCGCCTCCTGCTCGAAGCGGCGGGTGAAGCTCTCGTCCTCGACGAGGTGCGGGTGCATCGTCTTGATGGCGACGCGGCGCTCGAGTCTCAGATCGTTGCCGAGATAGACCATCGCCATGCCGCCGCGCGCGATGCGTGAGCGGATCACGTATCTGCCGTCGAGCGTGTGCCCGATCAGCGGGTCGACAGGGGCGGAGTTCACGCGCCGATTCTATGGAACGGACGGTCCCGCGCGGGTGCAGCGCGCCGGGGAGCGGCGATCCACCTCTGTCGGGGGCCGGCACCACACGGCTGGGAGGCGGTGCCGTAGAGTGGGGGTGTGGCCGAAAGCATTCCCCAGAACACCGAGTACGTGACGATTCCCGACCTCGTCGAGCGCTGGGGCACCACCCCGAGCAAACTGCGTCGACTCATCGAAGAGCACTACCTCGCCGCCGTTCGCGTCGACGGGGTGCTGAAGATTCCTGCAGAGTTCGTGCACGGAGACGAGCCGCTGAACTCGCTGCGCGGCACCCTGCTGGCGTTGCAGGACGCGGGGTTCAGCAATGACGAGGCCGTGGCCTGGTTGCTGAGCGAGAACGAAGAACTCGGAGCCCGCCCCATCGAGACGCTGCTGTCGGGCAACAAGTCGGCTGTGCGTCGGGCTACGCAGGCCCTCGCGTTCTAGCCTCTCGCCATGGTGAGCGCGGTCTACGCCGCGCGGCGGCCCGCCCGGTCCGCGAGCGCGGCGAGGCGATCCCGCGCCTCCGCGCGCACAGGTGCCCCGGCGATCACAATTGCGGCCCGGTCGATGTTGCGGGAGATCATCTGCTCGACCTGCGCGACCGCTCCACTGTCGCGGATCGTTCGCTGCAGCATCTCGATCTGCTCGCCGTCGAGCATCGGGTCGCCGATGAGCTCGTCGAAGACGCGGCACTGAGTCGCAGGAAGCGAGCCCCTGGCCAGCGTGACGAGCACGGTGCGCTTGCCCTCGACCAGGTCGTCGCCCGACGGCTTCCCCGTGACCCCTGCATCGCCGAATACGCCGAGCAGGTCGTCGCGGAGCTGGAAGGCGACGCCCACCGGCAGCCCGAAATCCGTGAGCGCCGTCTCCTGCTCCGGGCTCGCGCCCGCGAGGGCCGCACCGATCAGCAGCGGCGCTTCGACGCTGTACTTCGCCGACTTGTAGACGAGCACCCGAGTGGATCGCTCGAGCTGTTCCTGCTCCGCGGCGAACCCCGGCTGCTGCTCCTCCAGCACGTCGAGGTACTGACCCGTCGCGACCTCGCTGCGCATGCGGTTGAAGTGCGCGCGCGCCGCGCCCGCCGCGGCCCGGTCCGGGGTCGCGTCGCAGGCGCGCTGCAGCAGTTCGTCGGACCAGGACTGCAGGAGGTCTCCGAGCAGGATGGCGCTTGCCAAGCCGAAGTGGTCGGCGTCGCCGCGCCAGCGCTTCGCGGTGTGCAGCGCTCCGAAGTGCCGGTGCGCCGAGGGGCGGCCGCGCCGGGTATCGGACCGGTCGATGACGTCATCGTGGATCAGCGCGGCGGCGTGGAAGAGCTCAAGTGCGCACGCGGCGTCGAGCACCCGCCCGACCTCCTCGTCGGGGTCGCCGACCAGGTCGAGAGGTCGCACCGCACGGTAGCCGAGCACGGCGAACTGCGCGCGCAGTCGCTTTCCGCCTCTGAGGTACTCCGCGGCTTCGTCGAGCAGAGGAGCGGTGTCTGGGCCGAGCGGTTCGAGCTCTGCCCGGTGCTCCGCGATGACATCGGCGATGCGCTCCTGAACGAGCCCTGCGAGTCGAGTCGTTTCATCCACGCGGCCTAGCCTACTGGGCTTCGCGGGCGGTAGAATGGAGAGACGGATACACGGTGAGTGGGAGGCGGTCATGGGACTGTCAGAACGCGAGCAGCAACTGCTCGATGAGATGGAGCGTCGCCTGTATCAGAGCGAGGCCGACGTGGTGCAGACTGCGCCGGGCGCGCGCAGCCGGTTGAACCTGCGATCGCTGGTGCTCGGCATCGTGGTCGGACTGGTGGGGCTCGCGGTGCTGATCGGCGGTGTCGCCGTGCACCAACTGTGGCTCGGCGTGATCGGATTCGCGGTGATGTTCGGGGGCGTGCTTCTGGTGTTCTCGAAGCGCGACTCGGGCGCGGGTGCCGGCGTCGACGACCGCGCGGCCGCCCGTTCGAACGGTGGCCGGGCGAACGCCGCGGCTCGCGAGTCGTTCTCAGACCGCATGAATCGGCGCTGGGACGAACGTATGGAGGGCGACCGCTAGGCGGCGCTTCCGTACTTCAAGCGCGTCGCAAAGCGGGGCGGTGGATATTTCCACCGCCCCGCTTTCGTGTGCGGGGCCCGCGTCGCGCGGGTTCCATGCGGCAGTCGATCTCACTCTGACGAGCTGAGGCGCTACTTCGTGCCGCGTTGTTCTGGGAGTGCACGGCAGAAGCGCACCCCGACGCTCCCTTTTCCTCCACCCGCACTCCCCGCCGCCACCGGGCGGGTGTGCGGGGCGAGTTTCTGCTGCGCCGCAGACCTGCTCGGATGGCCGGAGAACCGCTGAATCACGCGGAGGATCGGGTCGGTCTGCGTGCCGGCGTCGCGCGGGGTTCAGGGACGCCGGGCGGAGCCGTCTTCCCGTCGCACGGCCGGAAGGGGATGGCCGATCCGGCGCCAGGTGGGGGTTCGTGGTGGTTTTGGGCAAGAAAGTGAGGAAAGTGGAGGGAAGTGGAGTAGAGTGTCACTACGCGGTTCGCGGGAGGCGAAACCACAGGCGGTCACTGCGGAAGGGAGGTGCCAATGTTTCTCGGCACGTTCACTCCCAAGCTCGACGAGAAGGGGCGCCTCATCCTCCCCGCGAAGTTCCGGGACGAGCTGGCCGAGGGCCTCGTCATCACCCGAGGGCAGGAGCACTGCCTGTACGTCTTCAGCGAGGGCGAGTTCGCGCAGATGCACGAGCGCGTCAGAGAAGCGCCGATCACCTCGAAACAGGGCCGCGACTACATGCGCGTGTTCCTCTCCGGCGCGCACGCCGAGACCCCGGACAAGCAGAACCGCGTCACCATTCCCGCCGCACTGCGGCAGTACGCCGGGCTCGATCGCGACCTCGCGGTCATCGGAGCCGGCAGCCGGGCCGAGATCTGGGATCTCGAAGCGTGGCAGACCTACCTGACCGAGCAGGAGACCGCATTCGCAGAGATCGAGGAGGAGGTGATCCCGGGCATGTTCTGATCCGGTACCCGTGGTTTCTCGT
>JBEBWI010000114.1:0-8099 GCA_040392345.1 Leucobacter soli
CGTAGGCGCCGACGAGCATGAAGCCCGCCTGTCCCATGTTCATGAGGCCGGTGAACCCGAAGTGGATGTTGAGGCCGATCGCCGCGATCACGAACGCTGCGGTGGTCGGAGAGATCGCGGTTTGCAGAATGCTTGTGAGCAGTCCAGTCCAGAAATCCATGAGTTGCTCCTAGCCGATCCGCTCTTTGCGGCCGAAAATGCCCTGCGGTCGTACCAGCAGGATCAGTATGAGAAGGAAGAGCGCCGTCGCGAACTTCAGGTCGCCCGGCAGCCAGATGTTCGTGAGCTCGACCATCATGCCGATGATCATCGATCCGACGAACGCACCGAACGCGGTGCCGAGACCGCCCAGGGTGACCGCGGCGAAGAACATCAGCAGCATCTGGCCGCCGGTGAACCAGGTCAGCCCGTTGAACACCAGGCCGAAGAAGACGCCGGCGAGGCCGGCAAGGCCGCCGCCGACGATCCAGACGATGTTGATGACGCGATCCACATCGATGCCCGAGGCCTTCGCGAGTGCCGGGTTGTCTGCGATGGCGCGTGTCGCGCGACCGAAACGCGTGAAGGTGAGCCCGAGACCGACAGCGATGATCGCGATGAGCGAGACGCCCATCGCGAGGTACGACTGCACGGTCAGGGTGACGCCGAACAGCGTCAGTGTCTCGGGAGTGCGCCGATCGATGCGAATCACGCTTGAGCCGTAGAAGAACTGGAACAGGTACTGGAGGGTGATGGAGAGGCCGATCGAGACGATCATGAGCTGCATCAGACTGAGCCTGCGCTTGCGCAGCGGCTTCCAGATCACCTTGTCCTGCGCCCAGCCGATGGTCGCGGAGACGACGACGGCGAGCAGCCCCGCGAGCCAGAGGTTGCCGGTCAAAGCCATGAAGCTCGCGGCGAGGAGGCCGCCGAGCGTCACCATCTCGCCCTGCGCGAAGTTGCTGAGGCCGGTGGTGCCGAAGACGAGCGAGAGGCCGAGCGAAGCGAGGGCGATGAGGAGGCCCATGCGGATGCCCGAGACGAACTGCTGCCAGAACCTCGGCCACGAGAACTCCGAGGTCGAACTCGAAGTCGCGCTCGAGCCGGCGCTCGCGCCGTCTCCACCCGTCGCGGAGCCGGCGGCCGCATCCGGATCGTCGGTGAGCGGGAACAAACCGCTCGCAAGGTTGTTCAGTTCGACCGTCACCTCGCGCTCGCCGACCGACCTGAAGTACTGGCCTTCGGGGAGCGACTCCTCATCGACGGTGACGGTGTAGGTGCCCGCCTCCGTGACGGCGAAGACCCAGCGCCCGGTTTCATCGGTCTCGGTCGTCTGTCGTTCGCCGCTGCCGCTCAGGGAGACGTCGATGCCGGGCGCGGGCTCGCCGTCGCTGGTCTTGATGATGCCCTGGATGCAGCCGGTGGCGGCATCGGGGGTGCACTCCGCGGCGAACGCGGGTGACGCGCCGAACAGCCCGCTCACGAGGGCGAGGAGTAATCCGAGAAGAAGCGCAAAGCCGAGTGGGCGTCTCGCGCTGACCGATACGGCCGTTGTACGGGTCACGGTACCTCCGTTGGCTAACACGCCTCGGCGACACTGCCGGGGCGCTGTGAATCTTTTGAATCGTATCGGAGACTGGGTGTGCACCGCGGGTAAAACTGCGTTCAGCGCCGACCTTCGTGACCAAACGGGAATATAAGACGGTGTAACATCTCCAAATTCGCTTTCCCGAGCGGCCCGATACACTCGGATCATGGCTGAAAGATCCTGGTCGATTGCAAACGTGTTCCGCGGGGTATTCAGCGCATCCGAGAAGATCACCGACGACACGTGGGACGATCTCGAGACCGCGCTCATCACGGCCGACTTCGGCCCCGACATCACCGACTCGGTGCTCGGTCAGCTGCGCGCCGAAGCGGATCGCCACCGCGTCACCGAGGTGAAGGAGCTGCGGCGCATGCTGCGCGAGGCGATCGAGGAGCGCCTCGCCGCATTCGACCCGACGCTGAAGCTCTCGGAGCGACCCGCCGTCATCCTGGTGGTGGGGGTCAACGGTGTCGGCAAGACGACGACCATCGGCAAGTTCGCGAACTACTTGAAGACCTTCGACAAGCGCATCATCGTCGGCGCGGCGGACACCTTCCGTGCGGCCGCGGTCGAGCAGCTCGCCACCTGGGCGGATCGCGCGGGCGTCGACATCGTGCGCCCTCAGCAGCAGGGCCAGGATCCGGCCTCGGTCGCATTCCAGACCGTGGAGCGCGCGGTGCGAGAGGGCTACGACATCGCGATCATCGACACCGCCGGGCGCTTGCAGACCAAGGGCGGACTGATGGACGAACTGTCGAAGGTGCGCCGCGTGATCGAGAAGCAGGCCCCGATCTCCGAGGTGCTGCTCGTGCTCGATGCCACCACGGGGCAGAACGGGTTGGCTCAGGCGGAGGCCTTCATCGAGCATGCTGGGGTCACCGGTCTCGTGCTCACCAAGCTCGACGGGTCCGCCAAGGGCGGGTTCGTGCTCGCCGTGCAGCAGAACACCGGATTGCCGATCAAACTGGTCGGGCAGGGCGAGGGCATCGGTGATCTGACGGGCTTCACTCCGCACGTATTCGCGCAGCAGCTGATCGGGTAGCGCCGGCTCCGCATCGCGGGCGCCCGCCACCAGATAGAATCGAGCCACCATGGCTACTTTCGGAAACCTCTCGGCGCGGCTCACCGACACCTTCAAGAACCTTCGTGCGAAGGGCAAGCTCTCCGCGGCTGACATCGACGGCACGGTGCGCGAGATCCGTCGTGCACTGCTCGAGGCCGACGTCGCGCTCGACGTCGTCAAGGAGTTCACCGCCAAGGTGCGCGAGCGGGCGCTGGGCGACGAGGTCAATCGGGCGCTGAACCCGGCTCAGCAGGTCGTTCAGATCGTCAACGACGAACTCATCGGTATTCTCGGCGGCGAGCAGCGGAGGCTCGAGTTCGCGAAGAAGCCGCCGACTGTCGTGATGCTCGCCGGCCTGCAGGGTGCGGGCAAGACGACCCTCGCTGGCAAGCTCGCCAAGTGGCTGCGGGAGCAGGGCCACACGCCGCTGCTCGTGGCCTGCGACCTGCAGCGTCCGAACGCGGTGACGCAGCTGGGCGTGGTCGCCGAGCAGGCGGGCGCCGCTTTCTTCGCGCCCGAGCCGGGCAACGGCGTGGGCGACCCCGTGAAGGTGGCGAAGCTCGGCGTCGCCGAGGCGAAGAACAAGCAGTACGACTTCGTGATCGTCGACACTGCGGGCCGTCTCGGCGTCGACGCCGAGATGATGCGCCAGGCTGCGGACATTCGCAAGGCGATCGAGCCCGACGAGGTGCTCTTCGTGATCGATGCGATGATCGGTCAGGATGCGGTGGCGACCGCGCAGGCCTTCCAGCAGGGCGTGGATTTCACCGGCGTCGTGCTCACGAAGCTCGACGGCGATGCTCGCGGCGGCGCGGCGCTCTCGATCCGAGGGGTCACGGGCAAGCCGATCCTCTTCGCCTCCACGGGTGAGGGGCTCGGCGACTTCGAGCCGTTCCACCCCGACCGCATGGCGAGCCGCATTCTCGATCTCGGCGACGTGCTCACCCTCATCGAGCAGGCGCAGCAGACCTTCGACGAGGAGGAGGCGCGGAAGGTCGCCGAGAAGATCGCGAGCGATCAGTTCACGCTCGACGATTTCCTGGGGCAGATGCAGCAGCTGCGCGGCGCCGGCTCGCTCAAGAAGATGATGGGCATGCTGCCCGGCATGGGCAAGATGAAGGAGCAGCTCGACAACTTCGACGAGCGCGAGATTCTTCACACCGAAGCCATCATCCAGGCGATGACCCCGGCCGAGCGTCAGAACCCCAAGATCCTCAACGGTTCGCGCAGGCTGCGCATCGCCAAGGGTTCGGGTATGACCGTCACCGACGTCAACTCCCTGGTGCAGCGCTTCGAGCAGGCCGCCAAGATGATGAAGACCGTCGCGCGCGGCGGGGTGCCGCAGATTCCCGGTATGGGGCCGATGCCCGGCATGGGCCACGGAGGCAAGCGCAAGCAGCAGCCCAAGAAGAAGGCCGGTTCGCGCTCGGGCAATCCCGCGAAGCGCGCTCAGGAGCAGGCCGGTCTCGCGGCGAAGCCGGCGGACAGCGGCTCGGGCTTCGGTCTGGGCAGCGCCTCGGCCACCCCGACCGAGCAGGATCTCGCGAAGCTGCAGCAGATGCTTGGAAAGGGGCTGCGCTAGAGAAGAGAACGCATCGCGTTCTCTCGGCGCAGCCCGGGGCCTCACCAGGCCCGCGCTAGAGAAGAGAACGCATCGCGTTCTCTCGGCGCAGCCCGGGGCCTCACCAGGCCCGCGCTAGAGAAGAGAACGCATCGCGTTCTCTCGGCGCAGCCCGGGGCCTCACCGGGCCCGCGCCGGTTCCTCAGCCGTTCAGGCCCGCGGCGAACTCTGAGACGAGCGAGTCGACGACGGCCCGCAGCCCGCGCTGCTCGTCGTTCTCGGCCTCGTACACCGCGAGTTGACGCTCAGCGCTGTTGCCCCCGGAGAGCAGCCGTTCGATCTCGGCGAGTTCCGCGGTGCAGTCCAGCTGCGCCGCGACCGGGGCGAGCGTCTCGATGAGGCCGGCAAGATGCGTTCGCAGCGGTTCCTGCGATCCCTCGCGATCCACGATCACGCGGGCGTCGAGGCCGTAGCGTGCGGCGCGCCACTTGTTCTCGCGCACGTACCACGGCTGGAGGCGAGGCAGCGCCTCGCCGCGATCCGCCATCTGCTGAAAATGCTCGGTGAGGCACTGTGCGAGCGCGGCCAGCGCACCGATCTCGGCGAGCGTCGAAGCGCCGTCGCAGGCGCGCACCTCGATCGTTCCCCAGCGCGGAGCCGGGCGGATGTCCCACCGTGCCTCGGTGGGCTCCGCGATGATCTCGGTGCGCATCAGGTCGCCGAGCACCCGCTCGACGTCGGCCCAGTCATCGAGATCCCAGGGCAGGCCCGCCGTGGGCAGCTGCTGGAACATGAGCGTGCGATTCGACGCGTATCCGGTGGCCTCGCCGGCCCATAGCGGGCTGGACGCGGAGAGCGCGAGCAGGTGCGGCAGGTGCGCGAGGAGGGCGTGCATCAGCGGTACGACGCGATCCTGACGGTCGATGCCGACGTGCACGTGCACGCCCCAGATGAGCATGTTGCGCCCCCACCATCGGTTGCGCTCGATGAAACGGTCGTAGCGTTCGCTCGGGGTGACCGTTTGATCCTCCCATCGGCTGAACGGGTGGCTGCCCGAACCGATGAGGCTCGCGCCGCGGCGGTCGGCCGCCTCCTGCACGGCGACCGCCAGCATGCGCAGGTCGCCCGTGGCGTCGCGCACGCGACGGTGCGGGGCGGTGACGAGCTCGACGGTGTTCTGCAGCAGTTCGCTCGCGAGGTGCGGGAATCCATCGGTGGGGAAGCGTGCGCCGACCTCGGAGAGGATGCCCGGGGCGGCACTCGTGAGCTCTCGCGTCGCACGGTCGACCAGGGCGAGCTCCCATTCGATGCCGAGCGTCGAACGGGGGGACTTCGCGAACGTGATGGGCATGTCGACCTCCGTTGCGTGCGGTGCGGTTTCAGCCTACTTGCGTGCGCTCCCCGCGTGCCACCGAGAGGCCGTCTGCGAGTCGGTGTGTTGCGGTGCGTGACGCCGAAGTGCGGGGTCGCGCGCGGCGGTCGGGGCGCAGATAGTGGATCGCGATCCGCTAGCGATAGGGAAAACACCAGATAGTGACATAAATTGCAATTTTGGTCCTCGCGTGGGAGGATGGATCGGTTCGCGCATACGGCGCGTCGGGCTTCCGTGCCCGCCTCGGGCACGGCGTCGCACAGCAATACAAGGAGCATCATGGCAGTCAAGATTCGCCTCAAGCGCCTCGGCAAGATCCGGGCACCCTACTACCGCATCGTCGTCGCCGACTCGCGCACCAAGCGCGACGGTCGCGTCATCGAGGAGATCGGCAAGTATCACCCGACCGAGCAGCCCTCGTTCATCGAGGTCGACAGCGAGCGCGCGCAGTACTGGCTGAGCGTGGGCGCGCAGCCCACCGAGCAGGTCGCCGCGATCCTCAAGCTCACCGGCGACTGGGGCAAGTTCACCGGTCAGGGCGACACCGAGTCGAAGGTGCTCCCCGTCGAGCCGAAGCCGGTCTTCGAGGCCGACGCCTCGAAGAAGCCCGTGCTGCGCCCCAAGGCGGAGAAGCCCGCAGAGGCACCCGCCGCCGAGGCCGAGCCCGTAGCCGATGAGGCCGCCGAGGCTGAGACGAGCGAGGCCTAGGCCCGTGGCAGTTTCGCTCGCCGAGGCACTCGAGCACCTCGTGAAGGGGGTTGTCGACAACCCCGACGAAGTGCGTGTGGACAGTAGCGACACCGCGCGCGGCGAACTGCTCGAGGTGCGCGTGAACCCGAGCGACCTCGGTCGTGTGATCGGCCGCGGCGGGCGCACCGCTCAGTCGTTGCGCACGGTCATCGGTGCCCTCAGCGACGGGCGCCGGGTCCGCATCGATGTCGTCGACACCGACGCCGACGAAGCAGCGTGATGGCCGATTCTTCGAAACGCGCGCAGGCTCCCCGCCCCGCTGAGGGGCCGGGGAGCCTGCGCGTTGGTCGGCTGACGAAGCCGCACGGGCTCAAGGGCGGCATCAAGCTCGAGCTCTACACCGACAACCCAGAACTGCGCTTCGTGCCCGGTGCCGAGTTTCACCTGCAGGTGCCCGCCGAGTCGGAGTGGTTCGGACGCACCATCAGCATTCGTGAGCTGCGCTGGTTCAACGGCGTTCCCGTCGGATTCTTCGAGGAGGTTCCGGACCGCAACGCGGCCGAGAGCATCGTGCGCGCAATTCTCTGGATCGACGAGGCGGCCGTCGAGGCGGGCGAAGAGGAGAACGCCTGGTACGACCACCAGCTCGTCGGACTCGCAGTGCACCGCGACGGTGTGCAGGTCGGCGCCGTCTCAGAGGTGCAGCACTTTCCGGCGCAGGATCTGCTCTCGGTGAAGACTGCGAACGGAACGGTGCTCGTTCCGTTCGTCGAGGCGATCGTGCCGAGCGTCGACCTCGACGCCGGCATCGTGACCGTCACGCCTCCCCACGGACTGTTCGAGGAATCGGACGAGGGGATCGCGCCCGAGGAGGGCGCAGACGACGACGGGGGCACCGAGGAGCGCACCACCCGTGCCGGGGGCGCCGACGAGGCGACCGCGTGAGAATCGACGTCGTCACGATCTTCCCCGGCTACTTCGAGACGCTGGAGCTGTCGTTGCTCGGCAAGGCGAAGGTGCGCGGGCTCCTCGATGTTCGCGTGCACGACCTGCGCGAGCACACCCATGACCGCCACCGCACGGTCGACGACACCCCGACCGGCGGCGGCGCCGGAATGGTCATGAAGCCCGAACCGTGGGGGGAGGCGCTCGACCAGATCCTCCACGAGGCGGCACACGCTGCGGTCGATGGCGGTGAGGCAGATGCCCTGAGCGCTCCGGAGCCTGGCGGTACCGAGCCGCTGTTGATCTTCCCCTCTCCCGCGGGTGAGGTGTTCACACAGGCGATGGCGCGCGATCTCGCCACCGAGCGGCATCTCGTGTTCGGCTGCGGCCGTTACGAGGGCATCGACCAGCGCGTATTCGACGAGTACGCGGAGCGCGGCAGGGTGCGACTCGTGAGCCTCGGGGACTACGTGCTCAACGGCGGGGAGGTGGCGACGCTCGCCATGATCGAGGCCATCGGCCGGCTGCTGCCCGGCGTCGTCGGCAACCCCGACAGCCTGATCGAGGAATCCCATGAGGACGGGCTGCTCGAGTATCCGAGCTACACCAAGCCGGCGAGCTGGCGCGGGCGCGAGGTGCCCCCGGTGCTGCTCAGCGGCAACCACGCGGCGATCGCGGCCTGGCGCCGGGAGCAGAGCATCGAGCGTACACGGCGTGTGCGACCGGAACTGCTCGAGGGTGACCCCGAATCTGTGGCATAATAGAGGCTTGTGCCACGGTGCGGCACTGCCGCGAGGGTCCGCACACACCGTGAGTCACCGACAACTTTGACAACAGATATCCGCGTTCCGACTTGCGGCGGGCGCAGAGAGAGACAATCATGCAGAAGCTCGACCAGGTC
>JBEBWI010000115.1:0-7918 GCA_040392345.1 Leucobacter soli
CGACCTGCTAGTTCTAGCGGGTCGACCCCTTCGGCGCTCGTGCCCCCGGAGGGATTCGAACCCCCGACCTACGGTACCGGAAACCGGCGCTCTATCCCCTGAGCTACGGAGGCGAGCAAAAGCACCTCGACCAGCGTAGCGCACTTCGCGCGGCCTATTTCGCGCGGCACGACTTCTGTCCCGCGGCGGCCCTTCCACTATCCCGCAGCGTGGCAGTAGTGGCCCCAAAAGTCGCTGAGGAAGGGCGACGACTGCCAACCTGCGGGGCTCGGCATGAGAACTGCGCACGCCAGCGCGCACGCCTTCCCACATCCGCAGCCCGTGCGGACCAGGCCAGAATGCCACGCACAACCCGGCGGCTCCCCGAGCCACCCGAGCGGCAGACAAAAAAGACAACCCCAGCCGAGCGCTAGTAACGCTCAGCCGGAGTCTAACCAGACCACCTATGGCGAGTAGGTGAATCGATGGCTGCAGCCAGTCTATCCCGACCAACCGCGCTCAACTCCATTCGAACGCGTATTCAAGCTGAGCAACTCCCGGCCTCCGCGTGTACCGTGAAAGACGACGGGCACGACTGCGATGGGCGCAGACAGACCCGGCCCGATGAAGAGCGACGAGGAGCCACAGTGACCGAGACCGCGCCAGCACCCACCCCCACCACCGCGAGCGTTGCAACCACCGGCGCCACCAGCGCCGACACCAGGGCTTCCCACCGCAACTCCGCCGCTCCCAACCGCCGCATCATCCTCGCGAGCGCACCGAACATGCGCGACCTCGGCGGCCTCCCGGTCGAGGGCGGCGTGGTGCGCAACCGCCAGGTGATCAGGTCGGCGACGCTCGCGAAGCTCAGCGACGAAGATCTCCCCCACTTCGAGGGCCTCGGCGTCACGACGATCTACGACCTCCGCACCAGCGGCGAGCGCCGCGCCGCGCCCGACCGCACGCCGCAGTCGATCGCGCTGGTCGGGCTCGATGTGCTGGCCGACAGCAAGGTCAACATCGCGGCCAGCATGCAGACGTTCGCGCAAGACACGGATCAGCTCGCCAAGATCCTCGATTCCGGCACGGTGAGCGCACTCCTCGAGCAGTCGTACCGCGACATCGTGAGCCTCCCATCGGCGCAGGGCGCGTACCGGGCGTTCTTCTCGGGTCTCGCGCATCCCGAGCGCACCGGTGCGGCGCTCTTCCACTGCACCACCGGCAAAGATCGCACGGGTTGGGCGGCCGCGTCGCTGTTGCTGCTGCTCGGAGCCGATGATGCGACGATCCGCGCCGATTACCTGCAGACGAACGTCGATCTGATGGAGTCGCTGCAGCCCATCTTCGATGTCATCTCGGCGCGCGGCATCGGACCCGACCAGGTTCGCCCACTGCTCGGCGTGCAGAACAGCTACCTCGATGCGGCGTTCGAGCAGCTCGAATCTGAGTTCGGCACGGTCGAGAGCTATTTCACGACCGGGCTGGGTCTCGACGCCCAAACAGTGGATCGCCTTCGCGACCGCCTCATCGACCCATCGGCGGCCGTCAGCGCCTGAGCGGGTTCACCCGCCGAGCAGGCTGATGGTATCGGGCTGCTGCGCGCTCAGCGCACGCACGGTGTCGACGATGGCCTCGCGCATCGCTTCGGCAGCGCGGTGCGGGGTGATGTCTGATCTGTGTGCCAGGCTGACTGTGCGGGTGAGCCGCGGCTCGGTGAGCCGCACGGCTCGCAGCGCGGGCCGGTCGTGCAGCACCATGGCGGGCACGACGGCGACGCCGAGTCCGCGCTCGACGAAGCGCAGCACCGCGTCCATCTCAGCGCCCTGCAGCATGACGGTGGGCGCGAGCCCGGCGGCGCGAAAGGCCGCATCGGTGGTGCCGCGCAGGTCGTAGCTCTCGGCGAGCGAGATGAGCGGCAGCCGCGCGAGTTCGGCGAGCGTCAGCACGCCCGATGGAGGCAGATCGAACCCCGTGGCCCCCGACGCGGCCGCGATCACGACGAGCTCCTCGGTGAGCAGCGGGGTGCGCGAGAGTCGCACGCCGGCGACGGCGGGCCCCTCAGACGAGGGAAGCAGGGCGAAATCGAGCGCACCGACGGCGAGCTGGTCGGTGAGCAGCCGCGATCCACCCTCTGATAACTGCAGTTCGATGCCCGGGTGCTGCGCGTGAAACGCGCTGACGGCTTCGGCGAGCAGCGTGATGCACAGGGTCGGGGTCGCGCCGAGCCGCACGCGCCCGCGCTGCAGGCCGGCGAGTTCGGCCATCTCATCGTGGATCGCCGCCGCGTCTTCGAGCATTCGGCGTGCGAGGGGCAGCAGGGCCTCGCCCGCGGCGGTGAGGCCGATGTGCCCGCGGGCGCGGTGGAAGAGTTCGGCGCCGAGCTCGCGTTCGAGCGTCGAGATCTGCCGGCTGAGCGAGGGTTGCGCGAGGTGCAGTTGCTGGGCGGCACGTGTGAAATGCCCGCTCTCGGCGATCTCGACGAAGCCGCGCAGCTGTTCCAGATTCATATGCATAGCTTACGGCTATCGAAACGAGCAGAACAATGCATTGGAGTTATCGTCCGCGCATTCGTACCTTGGTGATCATGACTGCTTCGACCAGAGAACGCCAACTGTCCACCACCGTGCTCGTCATCGGGACCGGGGGCTCCGGCCTGCGCGCCGCGATCGAGGCCGCCGAACAGGGCGTCGACGTGATCGCCGTGGGCAAGCGGCCGCGGCACGACGCCCACACCTCGCTCGCCGCGGGCGGCATCAACGCCGCACTCGGCACCATGGACGAGGGCGACACCTGGCAGCAGCACGCGGCCGACACGATCAAGGAGAGCTACTTCCTCGCGAACCCGCACACCGTCGAGATCGTGGCGCGGGGGGCCGAGCAGGGCATTCGCGATCTCGAGCGCTACGGCATGGCCTTCGCGCGCGAGGAGGACGGTCGCATCTCGCAGCGCTTCTTCGGCGCGCACACCTTCCGGCGCACCGCGTTCGCCGGCGACTACACGGGGCTCGAGATTCAGCGCACGCTCGTGAATCGGGCCGAGCAGCTCGACTTCCCCATTCTCGACACGGTCTACATCACGCGCATCCTGACGCGGGACGGGGTCGTGTTCGGCGCCTACGGCTTCGACGTGATCGACGGCACCCGGTACCTGATTCACGCCGACGCCGTGATTCTGGCCGCGGGCGGGCACAACCGCATCTGGCGGCGCACCTCCTCGCGTCGCGATGAGAACACGGGTGACTCCTTCCGCCTCGCGGTCGACGCCGGTGCGCGACTGCGCGACCCCGAGCTCGTGCAGTTCCACCCGTCGGGCATCATCGAGCCCGAGAGCGCGGCGGGCACTCTGATCTCGGAGGCGGCACGCGGCGAGGGCGGCATTCTGCGCAATGGGCTCGGCGAGCGGTTCATGGCGCGCTACGACGCGGAGCGCATGGAGCTGTCGACCCGCGACCGGGTGGCGCTCGCGGCGTTCACCGAGATCAAGGAGGGCCGCGGCACCGCGAACGGCGGCGTCTGGCTCGACGTGTCGCATCTGCCGCGCGAGACCATCATGACCCGGCTGCCGCGCGTGTACCAGACGATGCTCGAGCTGCAGATGCTCGACATCACGGCCGAGCCGATCGAGATCGCGCCGACCGCGCACTACTCGATGGGCGGGGTGTGGGTGCGCCCCGAGGATCACGGCACCGATGTTCCCGGTCTCTACGCGATCGGCGAGGCCTCGAGCGGGCTGCACGGGGCGAACCGGCTGGGCGGCAACTCGCTCATCGAGCTGCTCGTGTTCGGGCGCATCGTCGGCCAGGCCGCCATCGCCTACTCGGCGGGCCTCGACGCGCAGCACCGCTCGACCGAGGCGGTGGCGGAGGCGCGGGCCGAGATCGACGACCTGCTCGCCGCTGACGGTCACGAGAACGTGCGTGCGCTGCAGCGCGCGATCCGCGACACGATGACCGAGCACGCGGGCGTGGTGCGCGACGAGCAGGGGCTGCTCGCCGGCCTCGACGCGCTCAGCGCGATCGAGGCGCGCATGGCCGAGGTCGGCATTCACCCCGACATCGCAGGCTTCCAAGATCTCGCGCACGCCTTCGACCTGAAGTCGGCGGCGCTCGCCGCGCGCGCGACCCTCGAGGCGGCGCTCGAGCGTCGCGAGACGCGCGGCTGCCACAACCGCAGCGACTACCCGGAGACCGACCCGGCGCTGCAGGTGAATCTGGTGTGGTCGCCTTCGACGGGCGTCACGCGCGAGCAGATCCCGGCGGTGCCGGACGAGATCGCGGCGCTGATCCGCGAGGTCTCGACCGAGGGCAAGCTCGTGGAGTAGCCGCGCGGCCGAGCTTGCCCGCCGATCGAACATATGTTCTAATCGTGTTCATGAGGTGGATCGGCCAAACCGTCAGCGCGACGAATACGTCGCAGGGCCCGTCGGCGCCGGCACAATCCGCCGACGGCCCGACCGGTAACCTCGCCGGCGAGCTCGCCGCTGGCTCGACCGCCGGGCACAACCCGGCGAGCGCTCCGCGCGGTGCCGGCGAGCAGCGCGCGAATACCGCGGGGCGGCCGAAGCCCGACAACGCACTCCCGGGCCTCTCGCTGGGCGAGGTCGCGGCGATGCCCGGTCACCTGCAAACAGTACGGGCGCCCGAGTTCGAGGGCGTCGTCTTTCACGAGGTGCTCGCGAAGAGCGCGCTCAACCGTGTGCCCGGGGCTTCGTCGATGCCGTTCTCGTGGACGATCAACCCGTACCGCGGCTGCTCCCACGCCTGCGTGTACTGCTTCGCTCGCGGCTCGCATCGGTACCTCGACCTCGACACGGGCAAGGATTTCGATTCGCAGGTCATCGTGAAGGTCAACGTGGCGGAGGTGCTCGGCCGGGAACTCGCCCGGCCGAAGTGGGTGCGCGAACAGGTGGCGTTGGGCACGAACACCGACCCCTATCAGCGCGCCGAGGGTCGCTACCGGCTCATGCCGGGCATCATCGAGGCGCTCGCGCGTTCGCGCACTCCGCTCTCGATCCTCACGAAGGGCACGCTGCTGCGCCGAGATCTGCCGCAGCTCGCGGAGGCCCGCGCCCGCACGAGCGTTTCGCTCGCGATGTCGATCGCGGTCGGCGACCCCGAGCTGCAGCGGTCGATCGAGCCGGGCACACCGAGCACACGGGCGCGGCTCGACACGGTTGCGGCGGCCCGCGATGCGGGGTTCGCGTGCGACGTGTTCGTGATGCCGGTACTGCCCCACCTCACCGACGACACGGCGCACCTCACGCGCCTGCTGCGCGACATCCGCGATGCAGGCGCCCGGTCGGTGATGTACGGCCCGCTGCACCTGCGCACCCACGTCAAGCCGTGGTTCTTCGAGTGGCTCGAACGCGAGCATCCGGAGCTGCTGCCCGCCTACCGCAAGCTCTACCCGGGCGCTTCGAGCGCAGCGCCCCAGGCGTATCGCATGGAGTTGGCGGCGCGTATCAGGCCGATCATTCGCCGCTTCGGGCTCGAGCGCCCGCCGCGCACGACCGCACCGCCTCCCCCTCTGCCTGCCGCACAGCCCGGCACCCGGCCGACCGCGAACTCGGCCGTGCAACTGCCCTCGCTGCCAGCCACCCGGCGACCGACCTCGCCGCGCTCGGGTCCGACTGCTCCGCAGCAAGACCCACTCGCAGGGCTCGCGTGGGAGGCGGCGTCAGTCGCGCCGGGCACACCGCAGCCGACGCTCTTCTGACTCCGGCCTTTGCGCCGAAACTCCGCGCCTCGGCCTGAGATCGACCCTCAACCCCCTCCGCCCGAAGCGCACTTACGCCGGGTATTGCTTCCGCCAGCGAGCGACGCCAGCGCGAAACTCGTTCTCTCGCGTCGCATCACCCCAGGCATCAGCGACCATTGCCGCAACGTTTGCGGAATCGTCAAGAATCTGAAGCAGATACGTTTCGCCTAATCTCACCGCGTCCTGAATCTCCGAGTTCTCGGCACCCGTCGAGAAGATTGCCTCAGCCTCCTCCGGAGTAACAGCAAGAAGCAGACGGTAGAGATCAGCAAAATCCTTCACGCGCAGTCGGGCGGGGTTACGCTCGAGCTGCTTCGCGTTCATCCTGTCGTGAAGCTTGTATGCTTTCGCGCACAAGAGCGCGGTCGGGCCCGCGATGTAGACATCAACTTCAGGGCCGTCATCGAACGCGCGGAGGGTACGGATCCTCCGGTCCGTGAGACTGAGCTCGGTGCCCTCGGTCGCGGACACGACCTTACTCCCGTGAAGGCCTACACGTGCGGCACGAATCTTCCGCTGCGAAACGAGCCCATCGCGAGACAAACTCATGGGTGCGATCAGATCCACACTGTCTCGATCATGGATGTCCCGATCTCGCTGTGAGATCGGTGACCAGACGCCAGGACGTTCTGCTCGCGCGTTCTCATAGCCGAGGTCCTTCATACGGACTTCGAGTACCGGGTTCGTAC
Source organism: Leucobacter soli (assembly GCA_040392345.1). GTDB lineage: Bacteria > Actinomycetota > Actinomycetes > Actinomycetales > Microbacteriaceae > Leucobacter > Leucobacter soli_B. Next base: position 6,426 of record JBEBWI010000115.1, read on the forward strand.
CGAGCAGCTGCGGGATCACCCCGAGATCCCCATCACGCGTTGTATCACCTGGAGGCAGCGCCGGAAGATGCTGCGTGACCTCAATCACCGCGTGCCCGCCGAGTACTGTCAGCGCCTCTCGATGCTCATAGAGGCCGATGATCACGTCAATGAGGGCACGACGAGAGGTGATGATCTCGGGCTCAAGTGGAACGCGTGCCCCACCGACCGGCTTTCGATGTTGGTCACTCATGCCGCACTCAGCAGCTTTCGGAGTTCGTTCTCTGCTTTGTCAGGCTCACGTCCGGAACCAGCCAGGGCATCAAGAATGGCCTGAGAGCGCGGTACGAACCGGATTCCATCGTCAACCTCGATCTCGTCAAGTTCACCATTGCTCGCCTCGATAAGCAGCACACCCTGACCAGGAGGTGCCGGCGAAAGGGAGAACCGAGATGCAAGATCCACCGGATACTCCACATAGAACACCGGCAGATTCGACTCTGCCGAACTGCGATCCTCCCGAGTCGCAACAAGACCCGATACCGCGTAGTCAACACCAACTTCGCCGAATATGCGTGCAAGCGACTGCCAGCCGTCCGGAGCCTCCACAGCCCGCTGAACGCCACCTCGTCGACTAATCTTTGCCGCGTTCCCGGCCGATACCGCAAGCGTAACCAGATCATCAGCGTCAGCTCCGTCGTTCAGCCAGCCCGCACGCTGCCAACGATCCCACCATTCGTTTGCTACGCCCTGACGCAGATCCGAAGAGACCGAGAGATCATCCATCACAGACTCCCAGAGCCCGGGCCAATCGAGCTTCCCGCTATTGCGAGCGGCGGTTGCCAAGGTCGCACTGAGCAATGGGCGAGCTGCCGCAACCGCGGAGGCATCGCCGGCAGAAACGATCGCGTCGCCGCTGATCTGATAGCCGACCGACGAGAGGATGCGAGAGAGCGTCCCCCAGGTGGGGTCCATCTCGCTGCGCTCGATTCGTCCAACCGTTGACGGCGCAAGGTCAGCGAGTTCGGCAAGTTCTTTACGAGTGATGCCACCTAGTGCGCGAATCCGCTTCACAATGGTTGCCGCATCCATGCCCACCACCTCCCGATTTGCACATACGCAATTGTACCGCGTTTGCGCCGCATTGCATCCAATACTGAGCACGAGGCCCGCCCCACCCCACCCCACCGCCAACACGCCTCTTGCCAGATTCCCCGAGCCGCTCCAGCTCACACCGGTAATTGCAGTGTCCAGTCACAGTGCCGCCAATTATGAGAAATCAAGCGTTCCGGAGATAGCGTTCGAGGGCCGTTTCATGGCTACCAGCGGCGAGCGAGAGATAGCGGTTGTAGCGCGGCTCCCGTAGCCGCTGCCGGGCAGCACGTTACACCCGCACCTGCGTGACGGGCAGCGTCGAGTCGGCGCCGAAGCCGAGCCCCGACGGGGGCATTCCGGCGGCGACCAGCTGCGCGCCGAGCGACGCGATCATCGCCCCGTTGTCGGTGCACAGCGAC
>JBEBWI010000116.1:0-7858 GCA_040392345.1 Leucobacter soli
GCCGCCCTCGCCGCCCGCGTCTGAACTCATGCGCGTGCCTTCGGCCCGCTCGTGAATCCTTCTGCGTGAACCAGGCACACTGATCGGCCTGGCCATGGGTTGCAGTACCCGCGCCCAGGCCGATCAGCGATCAGCGATCAGCGATCAGCGATCAGCGATCAGCGATCAGCGATCAGCCCAGGATGCCCGGCACCTCAGCCGTCCGGATGCGGCGGCCGGTGAAGAACGGGAGCTCCTCGCGCATGTGACGGCGCGCATCCGTCGCACGCAGATCACGCATCAGATCGACGAGATCGGTCAGCACATCCGATTCCATCGGCAGCATCCACTCGTAGTCGCCCAGCGCGAACGACGACATGGTGTTCGCCACGACCGAGGTATGCGCGGCCCCTCTGCGGCCGTGATCGGCGAGCATGCGGCGACGCTCCTCGTCGGGCAGCAGATACCACTCCGCATCTCGCACGAACGGGTAGAGCACCAGCCAATCCCGGGCGTGCTCGCCGCGCATGAAGCCCGGCACATGCGACCGGTTGAACTCGGCGTCGCGGTGCACCGCGAGCGCGTTCCAGGTCGGCAGCAGCCGCCCGATCGCGGCGGTGCGTCGCAGAGCGCGCAGGCCGGCCTGCAGATCCGCTGCCTCCTCGCCGTGCAGCCACACCATGACGTCGGCATCGGCGCGCAGGCCCGACACGTCGTACCAGCCTCGCAGCGTCACGCCCGAGCCCTCGAGCCCGGTAACCGCAGCCTCGAGCTCCGCGGTCTCCTGCGTCAACTGCTCAGCCGCGCTCGGGCCGTGATTCGCCGGGTTCCGGCGGAACACCGCCCACAACGCGAACTGCTGCAGAACCTCGGGCGTTTCGGTAGTGGCGGTCGATTCGCTCATTGCGCGGCTGCTCCTTCTCACATCAGACGTGGGCCGTTCCCATCCACGCTATCGCATACATCTGATGTGGATCTGAATCGGCGCGCAGCGCCGCTTCACGACCCGCGGGTCGACGCCGGTCGGCCTCGACCGGGTTCGATCAGCGCGGTTCAGCGGTGCAGCGCGGAGAAATCCGGTTGGCCGTCGGGGCTGACGGGCAACGGGCGACCGTCGGGGAACGTCGGCCACGGCAGCAGCGGTTGCGCGAGTTGGGCGGGCTGCGCGGGAGCAGTCGGCTGCGCGGGCTGCACCACCTGAGGCTGCAGCGGAGCCTGACCCGGGGCCGGACGCTGCGATTGGAGGGGCTGCGGCTGCGCGGCCGCCTGGGCGGCGAGCCGAGCCTGACGCTGCGCCCGCGCCGTCTCGCGATCGGCAGACGTGTACGACCAGCGCAGCAGCAGGGTGATCGCGAGCGCCAGGGCGGTGAGCAGGAGCGACGCGACCGCGATCCGCCAGTAGAGATCGGGGATGATCACGTCGAACACCTCGATCGCGACGGGCGCGGTGAAGAGGATGCCGGTGACGACCGCGAGCACGCTCGTGATGAACGCGAAGCGCACCAGCGGCTCGGGGCGGCCGTTGCCCATCGAGATGAGGATCTGGCAGCAGCCGATCACCGCGCGCACCACGGCGATGACGAGCACGGACTTCCAGAAGATCTCCCAGCCCAGGAAGAAGCCGAACGACGTCATCCAGGTGACGATGAGCAGCAGCGCGAGGATGTACGAGTTCGCGATGAGCGCGACGGGCGCGTACCACTCGCTGCGCTGGTCTCTGCGCGTATCGATCGCGGTGAGCACCACGAACACCGCGAAGATCAGGAACGTCGCGAACACCCGCTCGAACTTGCCCTCGAAGTCGCCGATGAACAGCAGGGAGATCGATGCGATCGAGAGCGCCGCGAGCAGGATGATGCTCACCTTCAGGAACGCGGAGAGTTTGCGGGGCTGCTGCGCGACCCCGGGATGCGGGGAGGTGTGCGCAGCCGCGGGCGCGGCGGCGGGCGCCGCAGAGGGCTCGGCCGGAGCGTGCGATTCTGACGGGTGCTGTGGGAGGTTGGGCGTGCTCATGCACCCAGTCTTCCGGTTGGGGCTGAGAAACACCAGCGATGCCCTCGAGGAGGCGCGCGCGAACCCCGCGGAATCGGGCGCGTATTCGCATGGGCGAGCGACGAGCGGGTCGGTGCCCGAACGGCGAGACGAACCGCCGAGCGGGCCACGGGGTGATCCACCGCGCGGTCGACCGACGCGAACTCACCACCGCCCCGCGAAAGGTAGGCTAGAGGGGTGACCGACACCACCGCCTCAGTGCCCGCAGAGCCCCGCCCTGACACCGTTGCCGACGCCATCGCGACGCCCGACCGCGAGCAGCCCTTCGAGGCACTCGGGTTGAAGGCCGACGAGTACGCGCAGATCCGCGAGATCCTGGACCGCCGCCCCACCTCGGGCGAACTCGCCATGTACTCGGTGATGTGGTCGGAGCACTGCTCCTACAAGTCGTCGAAGATCTACCTGCGCCAATTCGGCAAGAAGGTCAACGATAAGATGCGCGAGCGCCTGCTCGTGGGCATGGGCGAGAACGCCGGCGTCATCGACGTGGGCGAGGGCTGGGCCGTCACCTTCAAGGTCGAGAGCCACAACCACCCCTCGTACATCGAGCCGTTCCAGGGCGCGGCGACGGGTGTCGGCGGTATCATCCGCGACATCATCTCGATGGGCGCGCGCCCGGTCGCGGTCATGGACCAGCTGCGCTTCGGCGACATCGACGACCCCGACACGGCCCGCGTCGTGCACGGCGTCGTCTCGGGCATCTCGTCGTACGCGAACTGCCTGGGCCTGCCGAACCTCGGCGGCGAGACCGTGTTCGACGCGGTCTACCAGGCGAACCCGCTCGTCAACGCGCTCGGCGTGGGCGTGCTGCGCCACGAAGATCTGCACACCGCGAACGCCTCGGGCCTCGGCAACAAGGTCGTGCTGTTCGGCGCCCGGACGGGCGGCGACGGCATCGGCGGCGCCTCGATCCTCGCCTCCGACAGCTTCAGCGAGGGCGGCCCCACCAAGCGCCCCGCCGTGCAGGTCGGCGACCCCTTCGCCGAGAAGGTGCTCATCGAGTGCTGCCTCGAGCTCTTCGCGGGCGACCTCGTCGAGGGCATCCAGGATCTGGGCGCGGCGGGCATCTCGTGCGCGACGTCCGAGCTCGCCGCGAACGGCGACGGCGGCATGTTCATCGAGCTCGACAGCGTGCTGCTGCGCGACCCCTCGCTCACGGCCGAGGAGATCCTCATGTCGGAGAGCCAGGAGCGCATGATGGCGATCGTGCGGCCCGAGCACCTGAACGCCTTCCTCGCGGTCACCGCGAAGTGGGACGTCGAGACGAGCGTGCTCGGCGAGGTCACCGACACGAACCGACTCATCATCAACTGGCGCGGGGAAGAAATCGTCAACGTCGACCCCTCGACCGTGGCCGTAGACGGCCCGGTCTACGAGCGTCCCGTAGCCTACCCGACGTGGATCGACGCGTTGCAGGCCGACAGCGCATCGGCGCTCCCGCGATCCACCAGCGATGACGAACTGCGCGCGCAGGTCATCGCCGTCGCCGCCTCGCCGAACCAGGCCGACGTCTCTTGGGTCACGAACCAGTACGACAAGTACGTGCTCGGCAACACCGCGCTCTCGTTCCCGGACGGGGCGGGCATGATCCGGGTCGATGAGGAGACCGGGCTGGGCGTCGCCATCGCGACCGACGCGAACGGCCGCTACTGCCAGCTCGACCCCTACGCCGGGGCGCAGCTCGCGCTCGCCGAGGCGTACCGCAACGTCGCCACCTCGGGCGCCGTGCCCACCGCCGTGACCGACTGCCTGAACTTCGGCAGCCCCGAGAACCCCGAGGTCATGTGGCAGTTCTCACGCGCCGTCGAGGGCCTGTCGGACGCGTGCCTCGAACTCGAGGTGCCCGTCACCGGCGGCAACGTCTCCTTCTACAACCAGACCGGCGACGTGCCCATTCACCCGACCCCGGTGGTCGGCGTGCTCGGCATCATCGACGACGTGGCGCGTCGCGTGCCGAGCGGCTGGCAAGACCAGGGCGAGCATCTCTACCTGCTCGGCACGACCCGTGACGAGCTCGACGGTTCGGCGTGGGCCGAGGCCATCCACCAGCACCTCGGCGGGCTGCCGCCGGTCGTCTCGCTGACCGACGAGCGCGAGCTTGCCGAGCTGCTGCAGGCGGCGACGCAGGGCGGGCTGCTCTCGGCCGCGATCGACCTCTCGGACGGCGGCCTCGCGCAGGCGCTGACCGAGGGCGCCCTGCGCTTCGGCGTGGGTGCCCGGGTGTGGCTCGACGAGATCATCTCCCGAGACGGGGTCGACGCCACCGCGGCGCTCTTCTCCGAGTCGCAGGGGCGCGTGCTCGTCGCGGTGCCCCACGAGGAGGAAGTGAAGTTCCGCGGCCTGTGCGAAGGGCGCGGATACCCGGTGCTGCGCATCGGCGTGACCGATCTCGCCGGCGACGACGCGACGATCGAGGTGCAGGGGCGTTTCACGCTGCCCCTCGCCGAACTCGGCGCGGCGCATCGCGAGACGCTACCCGCGCGGTTCGGTGCGATCATTCCCGAGGATCCGCGCGAGTCCATCGCCGACGCGGCCGCCGTGCGCTTCGAGCGCTCGCTGCAGCAGCCGGCGGGACCCGGCATCTCCGAATAGCCCGCGGTGCCGCACAGGGGTTGCCCAGGGTGCGGTGAAAAGCTGGGTCGCGAACCGGTGATCCGGTTCCGGGACGACGGTCAAGTACCCCGCGCGAAGCACCTGATCGGGAATGCACGGCATTCCCGGCGCCTCGCGATGGCGCCACGGCGCCAAGACAAGACTTGCCATGGAACAGTCAATGGACATGGGAGGTCGTCGTGCTGGCGTGGATCGTACTGATCGTTTCTGGAGTCTTCGAGGCGGTGTGGGCCACCGCGCTCGGCAAATCCGAGGGGTTCACGAAGCTCTGGCCCACGGTGGTGTTCTTCGCCGCGCTGGTCGTCAGCATGGGCGGGCTCGCCTGGGCGATGCGCGAGATCCCGACGGGCACCGCCTACGCGGTGTGGGTGGCCGTCGGCGCATCGCTGACGGTGATCTACGCGATGATCACCGGGACGGAACCCACGAGCATCGTCAAGATCCTGCTGCTGCTCGGAATCGTCGGCTGCGTCGTCGGACTGAAGCTCGTCTCCGACGCCGGCCATTGAGGCGCACGAGGCGCTGATCGAGGTGCCCTGTGCTGCGCCGCGCCGGGTCGGGGCGCGTTGAGCCGGAGCGCGCGGGCTCCCGGGCGCCGAGCCTGAGCGCGCTGAGGCGGGTGCCCCGGATGCCGTGACCGGTATCGGATCGGCTACGCGCCCAGGAGCGGGGCGACACGTGCGACGATCGCAGCGTGCAGCTCGTCGACGGGCTGCGCCGCGTCGAGCACCAGGTAGCGGTCGGGTTCCGCCTCGGCGAGCTTCAGGAATCCGGCTCGCACGGAGCGGTGGAACTCGGCGGCCTCCGATTCGAGCCGGTCGGCGGTCTGCCCTGCTGCGGCGCGGCGGTCGGCTGCGAGTTCGGGCGACACGTCGAGCAGCACCGTGAGCTGCGGCCACAGGCTCTCGGTCGCCCACTCGCTCAGCCCGCGCACCTCGCCGAGGTCGAGCGGCCGGCCTGCTCCCTGGTATGCGAGCGAGGAGTCGATGTAGCGGTCTTGCACCACCGCGGCGCCGCGCTCGAGCGCCGGGCGCACGATGGTCGCGACGTGCTGCGCGCGGTCGGCAGCGTACAGCAGTGCCTCGGCGCGCGGATCCACATGGTCACCGTGCAGCAGCAGCTCGCGAAGCGCGACCCCGAGCGTCGTGCCACCGGGTTCGCGCGTGCGCACGACCTCGATGCCGCGCTCGGCGAGCCAGCTGCCGAGCAGCTCGGCCTGCGTGGTCTTGCCCGCGCCGTCGCCGCCTTCGAGCGTGATGAAGATGCCGTTCACCGCTGTGACCTGCTCCGTGTTCTCTCGGTTCCCGCTTCGTACCGTTCGTGCGCTGGTGTCTCAGCGGCGTGGATCAGGCGCCCGCCGCTTCGGCGGCCGCCTTGGCGGCAGCGTTCGCGGCTCGGGTCGCGGCTGCCTTCTTCGCGGCCGCCGATCGCGCGGGATCCACTGTCTTCGCCGTAGCCGAAGCATCCGCTTTCTTCGCCGCGGGCTTCTTGGCGGGTGCCTTCTTGGCCGCGGGCTTCTTCTTCGCGGGGCCCTTGGCGCGCTTGATCGCCAGCAGTTCGACGGCGCGGTCGAAAGTGATGTCCTCCACGCTGTCGCCGCGAGGAATCGTCGCGTTCGTCTCGCCATCGGTGACGTAGGGGCCGAAGCGGCCGTCCTTCACCTTGATCGGTTTGCCGCTCACGGGGTCGGCGTCGAACTCCTTGAGCGCGCTCGCGGCACGGCGGGCACCGTACTTCGGCTGTGCGAAGATCTCGACCGCGCCGGGCAGATCGACCGTGAAGATCGCGTCCTCGCTCGGCAGGGTGCGCGTGTCGGCGCCCTTCTTGAGGTAGGGGCCGTACCGCCCGTTCTGCGCGGTGATCTCGGCGCCCGACTCGGGGTCGGCGCCGACGACGCGCGGCAGATCGAGCAGCGCGACGGCCGTGTCGAGATCCACAGTCGCGGGATCCATGCTCTTGAAGAGCGATGCGGTGCGCGGCTTGACCCCCTTGGGCAACTCCTCGCCCTCGTCGGGGACCTCGGTCACGTACGGGCCGAAGCGCCCGTTCTTCGCGAGAACGCGTTTGCCGGTCTCCGGGTGCAGGCCGACGACTCGATCCTCCGCCGGCTCGGCGTCGGCGAGCTCGTGCGCCTTCTGCGGGGTGAGTTCGTCGGGCGCCATGCCGTCGGGAATGTTCACGCTGCGGGGCTTGAGCGCCCCGTCCTCGCCGACCTCGCACTTGTCGTCGAAGACCTCGAGGTAGGGGCCGTACTTGCCGTTGCGCAACGAGATCGAATCGTCGATGCGGATCGTGTTGATCGCGCGGGCGTCGATCTCGCCCAGGTTGTCGACGACGCCGCGGAGACCCGGGTGATCCCCGTGGCCGTGGTAGAACTCGCCGAGCCAGGCCGTGCGATCCGCCTCGCCGGCGGCGATGCGGTCGAGATCGTTCTCCATCTCGGCGGTGAAATCGTAGTCGACGAGTTCTGAGAAGTGCTCCTCGAGGAGGCGCACGACCGAGAATGCGATCCAGCTCGGTACGAGCGCCTGCCCCTTCTTCGTGACGTAGCCACGATCGCTGATCGTGCTGATGATCGCCGCGTAGGTCGAGGGACGGCCGACGCCCAGGTCTTCGAGGCGTTTGGTGAGGCTCGCCTCGGTATAGCGGGGCGGCGGGCTCGTCTCATGACCCTTGGCCTCAGGCGTCTTCACCCCGAGCTGCTGGCCCTCTGCGAGCTGCGGCAGCGCCACATTCTTCTCCGACTCGACGCGCTTCTCGTCTCGGCCTTCTTCGTATGCGAGGAGGAAGCCGGGGAAGGTGATGACGGTGCCACTCGCGGTGAACTCGGCAGCGGTGGGGGCCGCGGAGCCGGGCTCTGCGAGCGAGGCACCGAGCGTGACGGTGTCGGTCGAGCCCTTGGCATCGGCCATCTGGCTCGCGACGGTGCGCTTCCAGATGAGGTCGTAGAGGGCGAACTCGCCCTGTGTGAGCTTCGACTTGAGCGTGCTCGGGCGCTGGAAGACATCTCCAGCCGGGCGGATCGCCTCGTGGGCCTCCTGCGCGCCCTTGGCCTTGCCGGTGTAGACGCGAGGCTTTTCGGGCACGGTCTGCGCACCGTAGAGTTCCGCGGCCTGCGAGCGGGCGGCGGCGATCGCCTGGCCCGAGAGGGTCGGCGAATCGGTACGCATATAGGTGATGTAGCCGTTCTCGTAGAGCGACTGAGCGTACGACA
>JBEBWI010000117.1:0-7854 GCA_040392345.1 Leucobacter soli
GGGCGGCGCTTGGTGCGCGGCCGGTTCGCCTTCGGGTTCGGCCGCTGCCGCACCTCGACATCGGCGTATTCGCCGTAGGGCTCGTCTTCGTCGTCCTCGACGGGCAGCCAGCTCATTCGCCCCCGTCACCGCCGAAGCCGAAGGCATCGCCGCCGAATGCGCCGTCGCCGGTGGAGCCCACGATGAAGCCGAAGCCGGCGAAGCCCGCGCCGGCGCCTGCGCCGCCGGCGATGCCGGTCGCGGTCGGCCGCCCCGGCTCCTCGTTCGCGCCGAGCCCCGCGTTGACGTCGAGGTTCGCGCCCAGCCCGGGACCGGCACCCGGGGGGTACCCACCGGGTGCGCCGCCGAGCATGCCGCCCCACAGCTCCACGAACTGCGGCAGCGTCTTGGACGTGCTCTCCACGTCCTCGACCTCGACGCCGGGCACGCGCAGCCCGATGAGCGCGCCGGTCGTGGCCATGCGATGGTCTGCGTACGACCGCCAGGTGCCGCTGTGCAGGGCAGCCGGGCGCACCGCGATGCCGTCCTCCAGTTCTTCGGCGTCGCCGCCGACCGCGCGGATCTCGGCGACGAGCGCCGCGATGCGGTCGGTCTCGTGGTGCCTGATATGGCCGATGCCCGTGATCTCACTGGGGCCGTCTGCAAGCGCGGCGAGCCCGACGAGCGTGGGGGCGAGCTCGCCCGCCTCGGGCACGTGCAGCCGCACCCCGTCGATGCGGCCCGTGCCGGTCACGGTGAGCCGGTCGCCGTCGAGCGCGACCTCGGCGCCGAACGCGGGCAGCAGCTCGCGCAGCTGGTCGCCCACCTGGGTCGTGGCGGCAGGCCAGTGCGGCACCGTCACGCTGCCGCCGGCTGCCAGCGCCGCCGCGAGGAACGGTGCGGCGTTCGAGAGGTCGGGTTCGATCGTGAGATCGAGCGCGCGGATCGGCCCGGGCGCCACCCGCCACTCGCCGGGGGCCGGGCTGTCGGCCTCGACCCCGCGGGCGCGCAGCGCCGCGATGGTCATCTCGATATGGGGCACGCTCGGCAGCCGCTCGCCGGTGTGCACCACGTGCACGCCCTCGTCGAAGCGCGCGGCGCTGAGCAGCAGCCCCGAGACGAACTGGCTCGAGAGCGATGCGTCGAGCTCGACCCGGCCACCGCGCAGCGAGCCGGTGCCGTGCACGGTGAAGGGCAGTGCCCCGCGGCCCTCGTCGGCGATGTCGGCTCCGAGTTCGCGCAGCGCCTCGAGAATCGCGCGCATCGGTCGCTTGCGGGCGTAGGGGTCGCCGTCGAATGCGGTGGGGCCGAGTGCGAGCGCCGCGACGGGCGGCACGAAGCGCATCACCGTGCCGGCGAGGCCGCATTCGATGCTGGTGGATCCGGTGAGTGACTGCGCCGGGGTGACCCGCAGATCGGGGCCGAACGGGCCGGGAGCGCCCACCGGCTCGATGACCGTGCCGAGCGACCGCAGCGCCTCGATCATGAGCGAGGTGTCGCGCGAGTGCAGCGGCGCCCGCAGCACGCTGGGGCCGTCGGCGAGCGCGGCGAGGATCAGCTCGCGGCCGGTCAACGACTTCGAACCCGGGAGGGCGACGATCGCCGACAACGGTTTCTCGGCGGTCGGCGCCGGCCAGAGCGCGCCCTGGCCGGAACCGGTGTCGCCCTGGCCCGCCGGGTCCTCATCGTCGCGGCCGGCGTTCAGCTTGGCAATCAGCATGGTTCAGGCATCTCCAGCGGGTGATCGGGGAGGGCGATCGGGGAATATTCCGCGGTCCTCCGTCGTTCTCGAGTGTACCGGCAGGCGGAGACACACGGGGAGGCGGCATGAGCGCAGCAGCGGTACTCGAGCGACGCCGTGCGGGCGCGCAGGGCGCGCCGATCCACCCCCAACTAAGCTTGGGCAGTGTGAGCCGCACCGAACCCACCGCCAGCGAACGCGCCGAGCTCGAGCGCCGGTTCGAACGCGACGCGATGCCGTACCTCGACCAGCTCTACGGTGCGGCCATGAAGATGACGCGCAACCCGCAAGACGCGCAGGACCTGGTGCAGGAGACGTTCATGAAGGCGTACGCGGCCTTCGGCTCGTTCGCCGAGGGCACGAACCTCAAGGCGTGGCTGTACCGCATCATGACGAACGCCTACATCAACACCTACCGCAAGAAGCAGCGCGAGCCCTATCTGGGGGTGGTCGAGGATCTCGAGGACTGGCAGATGGGCGGCGCCGAGTCGACCACCGCGATGTCGTCGCGCTCGGCGGAGGCCGAGGCGATCGACCGCACGCCCGCGACCGTCGTGACCGACGCGCTCAACGAGCTGCCGGAGGATTTCAGGATGGTCGTCTACCTGGCCGACGTCGAGGGCTTCAGCTACCAGGAGATCGCCGACATCATCGAACGGCCCATCGGCACCGTCATGAGCCGCCTGCACCGCGGCCGGGCGCGGCTGCGAGAGATGCTCGGCGACTACGCGCGCGAGCAGGGCCTGAACACGGGCACGAACCGCGCGAACGGTGCGAACGCTCAGAAGAAGACCAAGAGAACCAAGAAGACACTGACCGGAGGTGAACGATGAGCGGATGCGACTGCAGCCATGCGCGCGCCAACCTCGAAGAGCTGATTCGGGGCGAGCTGTGCGCCACCGATTCGGCACCGATTCGCGAGCACCTCGACGGATGCGCGGAATGCCGCGACGAGCAGCACGTGTTCGAGAAGCTCACCGTGGCCGTGCGCCGCGCGTGCGAGGGGGAGGCGCCGCCGACCCTGCGCGAAGCGATCCTCGGGTCGCTGCGAGACCTGCACGACTGAGCCGCTGCTGCGTCGCCGCTGCTGCGGTAGCGCTTGCCGCGGCAGCTTCCGTCGCGCCTGCTACGGCAACCGCGGCAGTGCGCCGACGAGTTCGCGCGTGTAGGCCTCGCGCGGCGCGGTGAAGATCTGCGCGGTGGGCCCCTGCTCGACGAGCGCCCCGCCCCGCAGCACGACGACGCGTTCGGCCAACTGCGGCACCACGCCGAGGTCGTGCGTCACCGTTACGAGCGTGAGGCCGAGCTCGCGGCGAAACCCCGCGATCATTTCGATGAGCCGCCCGCGGACGAGCACGTCGAGCGCGCTGACCGGTTCGTCGGCGAGCAGCAGCTCCGGCCCGTGCACGAGCGCGCGGGCGAGTGCGATGCGCTGACGCTGGCCGCCCGAGAACTCGTGCGGGTAGCGGTCGGCCGTGTCGGCCGGCAGCTCCACGCGTTCGAGCATCGCCCGCACGCGTGCCCGGTGGTCGCCCGGTGCGCGGGTCGCGACGAGCGGCTCGGCGATGGTCTGGCCGATCGTGCGGCGAGGGTTGAACGACGAGTACGGGTCTTGGAACACGATGCCCGTGCGGCGGCGCAGCCAGAGCAGTCGGTCGCGCGCGGGGTCGACCTCGCGCCCGTCGAAGCGCACCACGCCGGAGCTGGCGGGGCTGAGGCCCAGCAGCAGGCGCAGCAGCGTCGACTTGCCCGAGCCCGACTCGCCCACGATCGCCACGCTCTCGCCCCGCCCGACCGAGAGGTCGACGCCGTCGAGCGCGGTCGTGCCGCCGGCACGCTGGAACAGCCTGGTCGCGGGCACCCGATAGCGTTTCGAGAGGCCGACGGCCTCGACCAGCGGGGTCGCCGCGCCCGGTGCGGGCAGGGAGCCCTCGCGCCCCGGTACGGGCTCAGGCGTTGCAGTCATCGCGCACCTCCGCATCGCTCCCGCGAGCGCCGTCTTCCACAGTGGATCGCGGCCGCGCACCCGGCACGGCGGGCCCGGCCGCCGCTGCGATGAGTGCCCGCGTCACCGCGTGCTCGGGCGCGCGCACGATGCGCATCGTCGGCCCCTGCTCGACGATGCGACCCCGGTCGAACACGAGCACCCGCTCGGCGATCTCGGCCAGTACTGCGAGGTCGTGGGTGATGAACACGAGCGAGCACTCGTCGCCCTCGGTCAGCTCGCGCAGCAGGCGCAGCACCCCGCGCTGCACGGTCACGTCGAGGGCGGTGGTCGGCTCGTCGGCGAGCAGCAGCCCGGGGCTCGCCGAGATGGCGGCCGCGATCGCCGCCCGCTGCCGCTGGCCGCCCGACACCTCGTGCGGGTAGGCGCGCACGATGCGCTCGGGGTCGCCGAGCCCCACCTGCGCGGCGAGGCGCAGCGCCGCCTCACGCCGCTGCGCGCGGCTGAGGGTGTAGTGCAGTGCGAGCGACTCGGTCATCTGCCGACCGAGCCGGCGCAGCGGGTTGAGCGCGCTCTTCGGTTCTTGAAAGACCATGCCGATCACGTCGCCGCGCACTCGCGACAGCTCGCGTTCCCCGAGCCCCACCAGCTCTCGGTCGCCGAGACGGATGGACCCGTGCACCTCGGCGCCCTCGGGCAGCAGACCCGAGATGGCGAGCGCGGTCAGCGTCTTGCCCGATCCCGATCCGCCGATGAAGCCCAGACGCTCGCCGGGCGCGAGCGCGAAGCTCAGGTCGTGCAGCAGCGTGGTCCCGCCGATGGCGACCGTGAGACCCGAAACGGTGAGGGCGGGGGCGGTCATCGATCCACCCCCGGGCCGTCTGGAGGCGCGCCGGGGAGCCCGGCGATGAGCCCGGTCGCGGTCCCGAGCGTGGCGCCGCTCCCCGCGTCTGCGCCGGCGGCCGAGCGCTCTCCGCCGAGCCGCGGGTCGAGCGCCTCGCGCAGCGCGTCGCCCAGCAGGGTGAACGCGAGCACGGTGAGGGTGATCGCGAGGCCCGGCCACAGCACCACCGCGGGGTGCACCGAGATGAACGCCTGCGTCTCGGCGAGCATGCGGCCCCAGGAGGGCACGCTCGGCGGGGCCCCGAAGCCCAGATAGCTGAGGCCCGCCTCGGCGAGGATCGCGAGGCCCATCGAGAGCGACAACTGCACGGTGAACACGGGGGCGACGCCCGGCAGCAGGTGGGTGCGCAGCACCGCCCACCGCGAGAGGCCGGCGGCGCGGGCCGCGAGCACGTAGTCCTCGCGGGCGAGCTGGCGCAGCTCGGCCCGCACCACCCGGCCGATGGCCACGCCGAAGCCGATGCCGACCGCCGCGACCACCACCGGAATGCCGCTGCCGTATGCCGCCGCCAGCATGATCGCGAGCAGCAGCGTCGGGAAGGCGATGAGCACGTCGATGAGGATCACGAGGGGTTCGCGCACCCAGCGCGGGCCGAGCCCCGCGAGCACGGCGAGCACGAGACCGATGGCGCCCGAGACGACCGCGGCGCCCAGCACCACGAGCACCGTGACCCGGCTGCCGGCGATGAGTCGCGACGCGAGGTCGCGGCCGCTGCCGTCGGTGCCGAGCCAGTGCTCGGGCGAGGGCGGCAGCCAGGCGCGATAGGCGCTCGAGAAGTTCGGGTCGTCCGGCAGCCAGACGAGGGAGATGAGCGCGGCCGAGAGGAGCAGCGCGAGCACGACGAGGGAGAAGAGGCCGCGCGGGCTGCGGATGAGCCTGCCTCGGGCAGTGGGCGGGGCGGATCGCGTCATTCCTGGTCCTCCTCGACGCGCAGACGCGGATCCATGAGCCGGTGCAGCACGTCGACGAGCGCCCCGAGGATGAGGATGACGCCGGTGAGCACGAACAGGGTGCTCTGCACCTTGATGAGGTCGCGGTTGCCGACATCGCTGACGAGCATGCGGCCCAGACCCGGTAGGGCGAACAACTGCTCGACCACGACGGCGCCGACGAGGAGGGCGGCCGCCTGCAGCCCGAGCATCGAGACGATCGAGAGACCCACGCCGGGCAGGCCGTGGCCGATGAGGGCCTGCAGGCGGGTGCGCCCCTGCGCCATCGCGGTGCGCAGGTGCTCGGCGCCGAGCGCGCCGAGCGTCGCGCTCTTCACGAAGCGGAACAGGATGGCCCCTTCGATGAGGCCGATCGTGAGCGCGGGCAGGGTGAGCGAGCGGATCGCCGAGAGCGGCGATTCCCAGCCGCTGCGCGGGAACCCCTGCGCGGGCAGCCAGCCGAGCCACGTCGAGAAGACCACGATGCCGATGAGGCCCGCCCAGACCACCGGCACGGCCGCGGCGACCACGCCCAGCACCGACATGAGGCGGCTGGTCGGTGCGTGGCGGCGGTACGCCCCGAGCACGCCGAGGGGCACGGCCACGAGCAGCGCGATCACGAGTGAGTAGACCGTGAGCGGCACCGTCACCTGTGCCTTCTGAGCGATCTCGGTTGCGATCGGCGTGCCGGTGACGACCGAGTCGCCGAGCCGACCGGTGGCCGCGCCGAAGAGCCAGTCGAGGTACTGCGCGAGCAGCGGCCGGTCGAGCCCGAGCTGCTGGCGCAGCGCCTCGATCTGCTGCGGGCTCGCCTGCGTGCCGCCGATGATCTGCGCGACATCGCCCGGCAGCAGGCGCAGCGCCGCGAAGATGATGGCGCTCGCCACCACCAGTCCGAGCGCGAGCGTCAGCGCCCGAACGAGTAGGAATCGGCTCACTCCTCGATGATACTGACCCCTTCGAGACTGATTCGCGAGTTCGTGTTGCTCGACGGGAAGCCCGAGACGTGGGTGCCCACCGCGTTCGTCGGCGTGTAGTTGATGAGCCACTTCGCCGGGGCGTCTGCGGCCACCAGGCGGGCGGCCTGTCTCACGAGGTCGACCGCCCGGTCGGCGTCGGTCGCGGTGATCGACTGCGCGTAGAGCGACTGCACCTCGGGGTTGTCGTAGCCGAAGTAGTAGCCGGGGTTCGTGTAGTTGACGAAGTCGTTCGCCTCGGCATGGTCGATGTAGCTGAGGTCGAAGGTGCGCGGGCTGCCGTCTTCGGGCGCCGAGTACACGTCGGTGAGCCATGCCCCGAACTCGACCGAGTCCACCTGCAGCGTGACCCCGACGGCCGCGAACTGCGTGACGATCTGGTTGACGGGGGCCGGGTCGTAGAAATTCGGCACGGTGAGCGTGAGCGCGAGGTTCTCCACCCCTGCCTCGGCGAGCAGCGCTCTCGCGCCCTCGGGGTCGTAGGGGTGCGTGCCCGTCAGATCCTCGTAGGCGGGCTCCAGATCGGTGATGGGGCCGCCGAGGGTCTTGCCGTCTCCGTAGAAGGCCTCGACCATCGCGTCGCCGTCGATGGCCTGCGAGAGCGCCGCGCGCACGCGCGGGTCGTCGAGCGGGGCCTTCAGCGTGTTGAACCCCAGGGTGAAGACGTCGGTGCTGTTCGCACGCACCAGCTCGTACTCCGCATTGCCGTCGAGTCGAGACGCGAGCGAGGAGAGCACGGGGGCCAGCACGTCGACGTCGCCCTCGAGCGCCGCGTTCAGCGCCGCGTTGCCGTCGGGCAGGTAGCGCCAGACGACGCCGTCGAGCGTCGCGGGTTCGCCCCAGTAGTCGGGATTCGCGACGAAGGTGATGCTGTCGCCCTGCTTCCACGTGTCGAGAACGTAGGGTCCTGTGCCGTTCGCGCTGCTCGCGAGGTCGCTCGTGTCGGCGGCCTCGAACACCAGACCAGGCCGGTTCGCCAGGTGCCAGAGCAGCTGGCTGTTCGGCTCGGCGAGGGTGATCTCGATGGTGCGAGGGTCGGGGGCTGCGACCGTGGCAGGGGCGCCGAGCAGCGCCTCCGTGAGTGTCGCCTCGTATGCGGCCACGACGTCTTCGGCCGTCAGCGCACTGCCCGAGTGGAATCTCACTCCGTCTCGCAGCGCGAAGGTGTAGCCCAGGCCGTCGTCGCTGACCTCCGGCAGCGCCTCGGCCAGCACGGGCACGAATTCGTCGACCGTACCGGGGGAGAGCCCGATGAGGCCCTGGTAGATGTTGTCGATGAGGATCTGGTCGAGTGCGACGCCGCCGGTGCTGCGGATGTCGAGGTTCGTCGGCTCGAGCGTGAGCCCGACGACGAGCTCGCCCCGGGTGCCGCCCGCGCC
>JBEBWI010000118.1:0-7795 GCA_040392345.1 Leucobacter soli
GTGATGATCGGGTCGGGCCTGCCGCTGCTGCGCGCGCTCGAGATCATTGCGCTGCAGACGGAGCAGCCGAGGCTGTCGCGTGCGTTCGGCGATGTGCGGCGCGAGGTCGGGCAGGGCTCGTCGTTCTCGATGGCGCTGGAGCGCCGACCCGAGATCTTCCCGAAGCTGATGGTGAACATGGTGCGAGTGGGCGAGGCGGGCGGTTTTCTCGATGAGTCGCTCGCGTCGGTCTCGAGCAATTTCGAGAGTGAGCTCAAGCTGCAGCAGAAGGTCAAGGCCGCGATGGCCTACCCGGTGGTGGTGCTGATCATCGCGATCCTGGCGGTGATCGCCATGCTGCTCTTCGTGGTGCCGACCTTCGAAGGGCTCTTCGCGGGCTTCGGCTCCGAGCTGCCGGTGCCCACGCAGATCCTCGTGGGCATGTCGCGCTCGGCGGTGCTCTGGGTGCCGATCCTCGCGGTGCTGGTGGGCATCGGGGCCTACTGGTACTCGCAGCACAAGCACGAGGACCGGGTGCGACGGGTCGTTGATACCGCGAAGACGAGGATGCCCATCTTCGGATCGCTCTTCCGCAAGGTGGCGATCGCACGGTTCTCCCGAAATCTCGGCGTGATGCTGAATGCGGGCGTGCCGCTGCTGCAGGCCATCGGGTTGGTCTCCCAGGTGTCGAACAACTGGGTGGTGGAGCAGGCACTGCTCGACGCCGAGAATTCTGTGCGCCATGGCCGTACCTTCGCTCAGCCACTCGCTCAGCACGAGGTGTTTCCGCCCATGGTCACCCAGATGGTCGCAGTGGGGGAGGATTCGGGTGCGCTCGACTCTATGCTGCGAACCATCGCCGAGTTCTACGACCGAGAGGTCGAGACCGCCGCGGACCAGTTGACGAGCCTGATCGAGCCGCTGCTCATCGTGGTGGTCGGCGGTGTGATCGGCGGTATGGTGGTGGCTCTCTACCTGCCGATTTTCAGTATGGTGACAGCACTGCAGGGGATATAACAAAACAATCACAGAATCGTGTTTCTGCCTTGTCTACCCTCGCGAATCATATGAAGTTTCGAGCTTCCTGCAACTAAACTAGAAGTGCATTCGAACTTCGCACCATTCGAAGGCCATAACATCCCGGTGCGCTGCCCATGGGGGAAACACATGCTTGAGCGTATGAAAAACGTTCTTCGTAACCGCAAGGAAGAGGGAGACAAGGGCTTCTCGCTCGTCGAGCTCGCCGTCGTGATCGCGATCATCGCGATTCTCGTCGCGATCGCCGTGCCGGTGTTCATGAGTATGAATGGCGCTGCCACCGAAGCGCGCAACAAGGCGAATGCCGCGAACGGTGCTTCGATGGTGGCCGCATATCTCGCAAACAACAGCGGTGAAGCTGCCTACGCTAACGTTCGCGCGGAACTCGACAAGCTCAAGAACGACGGCACCACTGTGACCTCAACCCTCACCCCGGGTTCGGGTAACGTGACCCTGAGTAACTTCTGCGTAACGGTCGCCGGCGAGTCTGCTGGTCCGTGCCCGGCGTAAATCGTCACTGAGTTGATGTCGGCGATGGGTGCCGGGTATCCGGACACCCATCGTCGACATTTCAGAGCTTGATCATGACCGGATCGAGGTGGGGCGTGCGAATGACGATCGAGCGCCTGCGCGGTGATGCCGGCATCGGCATGACCGAGCTCGCCGTCGCCATTGTGGTGCTCGGCGTCATCCTCGTCGGCCTCTTTCCACTCGTTATCAATTCGATCGGTCTCGCGCAGCAGAACTCCGAGACGGGGCAGGCCAACCGGATTCTCTCGACGCAGCTCGACGTCGCTCGGCAGCAGCTCGAGACCGCCGCGTGCGCGGCGAGTCCCAGCCCGGGCGCGGCACTCGATCTCTCGTCGAACGACAGCGCGAAGTTCGAGGCCCGGCGCATCGTCGCCTGCGATGGGCGTCTGGCCACGGTGACCATCACCGTATCCCGTCAATCCGGCTCCTCTGGCCCCCTGGCCACGGCCACGACGCAGGTGGTGACCGCGTCATGAGCGCGCGGAGCGTTGCACGAGGCGACCGGGGGTTCAGTCTGGTCGAGCTCTCCGTCTACATCGTGGTCCTCGGCATTCTCTCGACGGTCGTCGCGGCGACCATGATCTCGCTGTTCCGCAGCGAGCAGACCGTCTCGGACATCACCGGCGCATCGAACGACACCCAGGTGGTCGTCGCGGCGCTCACCAGCGATATCAAGAATGCGCGGCGCTTCGAGACGACGCCGCACCGGGTGATCGCCTCGGTCGCCGGCAGCGACCCCGCCGCCGACAACGTCTGGCAGTGCGTGCGCTGGGAGATCGACGGAGGCGCGGGTACGCTCGCACTGAGCACCAAACCCGATGCGACGGGTTCGGACTGGAGCAGTCCGACCATCATGGCATCGGGGGTGACGCAGCTGAGCGAGCCGAACCTCTTCGCGGGCTCCGGCACCGCCACTGCTACAGGCACCCTGAACTACTCCTTCGGAGTCACCACCACGGGCAGCGGCAGCATCGACATGACCGGCCAGATCTCCAACCGCGTGCCGGGCGGTGCCGGCAGCACTTGCTTCTAACGCCGCAGAACGCGCTCAACCGAATGATCGATCTCGAGACAGGACCGGGGAGGGAAAGATGACCATCAGGCGATCGGCCGCGAATCGCGCGCGTCGCGCTCTCCAGGGCGACGACCGCGGTATCGCGCTGCCCATGGTGCTCACCATCTTCCTCGTCGGGTTCGCCCTGATCGGGGCATTTCTCGTCGCCATTCTCGGTTCCGCGCAGGTGAGCAGCACCACTCGCGCCGGCATCGCGGCCCAGGCCGCAGCCGAGGCGGGCATCGCCGCGGCCCGCGTCGCGCTGCCGGCCGCGTCGGAGGCGAACGCCAATTTCTGCACGGCATTCCCGGGCGTCTCGAGCTCCGCGAATCCGCAGTACACGGTCACGGGTGCGTGTGACGACAACACCAATCCGAGCAGTATCACGCTGACCTCCACCGGAACGGCGCCCGACGGTTCGACCGCCAAGGTGCAGGCCAGGTTCGCGGTCAGCGCCGGCAGCAGCGTCGTCGTCGGAGGGAGGCAGCGCAGCCTGGTGGTGGGAACCGGTGATATCAGTGCGCTGAAGCCGGTCTCCGGAGACCCCGACCTCACCCTCACGCTCGTGCTGCCCGACGGCGACTACGACTGCTGGTCATGGAACGCGCGCGAGATCAGTGGCGACATCATCGTGCCCCACGGCAAGGCGGCTCTCGGGGTGCCGGGCTGCAAGGTCGCGGGCAACCTGATCGCCTCCGGCACCGTCGCGATTCAGGGCGGTGCGAGCGTCGGTGGCAGCGTGACGGCCGCCGGGACGGGCGAGAGCACGGTGCAGTCCAGCGGCAAAGTGACCGGCAGCGTCAACGTCAACGGTCCGCTGAACCTCAACGGTGCGAACATCGGCGGCAGCGCGACCGCAGCCGGAACGGGGCAGAGCCAGATCGGTAACAGCACCGTCGCTGGCAGCTTCACCGCTCGCGGACCGGTCAACGCCTGGGGCTCCAACACGGTCGGCGGTAGTATCTTGGCGAACGACCCCTCGGCCCCGACCGTGGCCATCTCCAGCAAGCTTCTCGAGAGCACCTGGTACGAATACGCATTCGTCGAATCCGAGTGGCAGGCGGCCGGATACGTTCGCAAGAATTCGACGTGCACCGTGAACGACCTGAAATCGATCATCAACGGGGCGACCGCTCCCATCTATATCGTGTGCAGCAACCCTCTCTCGCTCTGGCCGGGCTTGGGCACGCTGTCCCTCAAGACCGACGTCGCCCTTGTGACCCCCGGTGGTAGCCTCGTCAACGCGGCCCCCGTGATCCGGAGCGCGGATGGGAATCCCCACCAGCTGAGCCTGATCACCTCCGATTCGAATCTGAACGATAAGAAGCCGACCTGTTCGTCCCCCGCAACGCAGCTCACGCTCACTGGGACGGTGGTGCAGAGCCCGGCGATTATGGCCGTCTACACGCCCTGTGCGGTCGAGTTCGGCACGGGTACCATCCACGGCGCACTCGTCTCCGGAACCATCAACGCCTGGGGCGGCCCGACGTTCGCCGCGTTCGACGTGAAGGTACCAGGGCTGACGCTGGCGGTCGACGAGACCGGGGAGAGCGTAGTGCCGGGCGGCGGTGTGCCGACAATCGACGGAGGGGTATCCGCGCGGCCGACCTCTCAGCGCAACATCGACTGACTCCGCCGCTCGCCGACTCTCAATAGGCTGAACGGATGACCGATCTGATCCTCCTGCCCTGGCTCATCGCGGCCTCCGGGGTGTTCGGCCTGCTCATCGGGTCCTTCCTCAACGTCGTCGTCTGGCGGGTGCCCCGCGGCGAATCGCTGCTGCCCGACAGCCGCTGCCCGCAGTGCGACGCACCGGTCAGGGCTTGGCAGAACGTTCCGGTCGTCTCGTGGCTCGTGCTCCGGGGGCGCTGCGCGAGCTGTCGCGAGAGGATCAGTGCCCGCTATCCGCTCATCGAGCTGTGCACGGCGGCCGCATTCGCACTCATCACGTGGTGGTGGGCCGCAACTGCTGACGCACCCGCAGCCGACTGGACGACGCAGGAGAGCATCGCCTGGTGGCTCGCGCTCGTCGCCTACCTGTGGCTCGCCGCGGCCGGCATCGCCCTGACGCTCATCGACCTCGCGCACCAGCGGCTTCCCGATGCCGTCGTGCTGCCGAGCCTGATCGTGGTCGTCGTACTGCTTTCGTCGGCCGCGGTGCTCGCTGGGGACTGGGGCCGGCTCGCCTCGACACTGGCGGCCGCGGCCGGGCTCTTCGCGGTCTACTTCGCGATCGCACTCGTCTACCCGCGGGGGATCGGGGGTGGAGACGTAAAGCTCGCCCCTCTCGTCGGCTCCGCACTCGGGTTCATCGGCTGGGGCGCGGTCGCCGTCGGGGCCTTCGCCGGGTTCCTGCTCGGTGCCGTCTTCGGGTTGACGCTCATCGCGATGCGCCGAGCCACCCGCAAGACGGGTGTTCCCTTCGGGCCGTTCATGCTCGCGGGTGCGTGGATCGGCATTGCCTGGGGAGAAGACCTGATGAGCGTCTATCTCGGCCTCTTCGGGCTCGTCTGATCCGGTGGGCGGGGTGCTGCGGGGAGGAGGCCGTGTGTCGAGCAGACCGGCATCCGACGGAAATCGACTGAGACTCTCCGCGGAATCGCTCACGCTCGGATACGGATTTCGCACAGCTGCCCGATAGACTGGGCAGATAGGCGCGCACTGAGCGAGATCGGCACGACCACAAGGCGGGTCGCACATTCTGGGGGTGAAATGGCGGGAACGATCGTCGGTCTCGACATCTCGAGCCGCCGTCTGCTCGCTGCCGAAGTCTCAGGTGCCGGCACCAAGAAGCCGACGCTGGTGAAGGCCGCCGCGGTGCCGCTGCCGGAGGGCGCGGCGCGCGACAGCGAGGTGATCGATATCACCGCCGTCGCGACTGCGCTCGAAGCACTGTGGGCCAAGGCGAAGTTCGGCAGCAAGCGCGTCGTTCTGGGCGTCGGCAACCAGCGGGTACTCGTTCGCGACCATGCGGTTCCCGAGCTGCCGGCGAACCAGCTGCGCCAGGCGTTGCGCTACCAGGTTGCAGACCTGCTGCCGGTGCCCGTGGGAGAGACGATCCTCGATTTCTATCCCATCGAGCCCGTCGCCGACAGCGCTCCACCGCAGATGCGAGGGCTGCTGGTCGCGGCGTTGCGGGAGAGCGTGGAAACCGATGTCGCCACGCTCGCGGATGCCGGCCTCAAGGTCGTCGGGGTCGACCTCTCGCCGTTCGCGGCCGTACGCGCCCTCTCCCTCGGAGAGGCGTTCGCCGGAACGCGGACCGTGGTGTCGATCGGCCCCCGCACGACCCATATCGTGGTCGTACGCGACGGCGTGCCGCAGTTCGTGCGCATCGTGCCGGTGGGTGGGGAGAACGTGACCGATGCCGTCGCGGAGCGGTCGAGTCTCTCACGAGACGAATCCGAGCAGCTGAAGCATCGGATCGGCGTGATGCACGGCGGCGACGAGCGTTTCGCCGCGGTCACCGGTGTCATGCTCGAGGCGCTGAACGGCATCTTCGCCGCGATCCGCAGCACCAACAGCTACTATCTGGGCAACTACGCCGGCAGCGAGATATCCCAGATCGTGCTGCTCGGATCCGAGACCCGGCTGCCGGGCTTCTCCGAGGCTCTGTCGGAGAACGTCGGCCTCCCTGTCGTCGTGGGCGATCCGCTCGCCGATCTGCGGCTCGCCGGATCCTTCAGGCAGGATCTCCTCGGCGGGTTCGAGGCGGATCTCGCCACCCCGATCGGCCTCGTACTGGGGAGCAGGTGAGTGGTGGCCGCGAAGCAGAACTCCCGTCATCAGGTGACATACGGCGGCACGCCTCGCGTCGACCTGCTGCCCAAACGGCAGCGGGCCGAGCTGCAGCACGAGCGCACCATGCCCAAGCTGCTGCTCGCCATCGTGTGCAGTGCAGTGCTCGCCGGTCTCATCTGGGCCGCGGGTATGCTGCCGGGCCAGTTCGCCGACCAGCGGCTCGCCGCCGCTGAGGCGGAGTCGAGCCGCCTGGTCGCCGAACTCGGCGAACTGAGCGAGGTGAGCGCCGCGGTCGACGATCTTTCCGTGCTGTCAGCGGCCCGCACCCGGCTCGCCGCGAACGAAGTGCTCTTCGCGAGTGTGCACGAAGAGGTCACCGCCGCAATGCCCGGGGGCGTCGCGCTGACCCGCTTCTCCGGAGTGCTGGCCGGAATGGGCGCCGAGAGCGTGGCGGAAGACGCCGAGTCGGCCGAAGGCGGGATCGACCTCGGCACCCTGTGCATCGCCGAATCGGCCACCGTCACCGTGGTAGCGACCGTCGGGGACGAAGCGCAGGCGGCCGCATTCATCGACGCCCTCGCGGACCTGACGGGCTTCGGCTGCGTCGTGGGGACCAGTTTCGGCTTCGAAGACGAGACTCGCAGTCTGACGGTGCAGATCGCACTCGGCCCCGATGCGCTCGCCGAGCGATTCGCGGGAGGTGACCAGTGAGCTCGAAAACACGCATCTGGGTGCTCCTGACGGTCGTCGTCTGCATCGTCGTGCTGGTGCTTGGCGTGGCCGGTGGCCTGCTTCCGCAATTCGCAGCTGCCGGGGGCACACTCGGTCTCGCAGCTGACTCGGAGCAGCGCAACGAGCTCTCGCGCGCTCAGATCGACATGTTGAAGCAGCGGGAGGGGCGTCTCGACGAGCTCTCGAGCGAACTCGAGGAGCTGCGCCGTGCGATCCCGGACACGGCTGCCAGCGCCGACTGGGTTCGGGAGCTCGCGCGGATCGAGCAGGAAAGCGGCGCGAGAGTCATCGCATTCTCGTTGGCGACTCCGGCGGTGGGAGACGAGAGCACCGCCCCCGCCGAAGACGCTGAGACGGGGGCCGAAGAAGAGACCGACGCGGGAGCGGGTGCCGCCGCAGCGGCGCCGGTCGTCGAGGCGACGGGCGGGATACTCGTCGTTCCCATCGAACTCGCGATCAGCGGTGACGAAAACCAGGTGACCGAGTTCGTCCGTCTGCTGCAGACCGGGGAACGGCTCGTCCTCGTGCGCATGCTCACCCAGCGCAGCACCGGGGATACTTGGGAAGCAGACATCTCCGGAGACTTCTACGTCTTGCAGCGCTGACCGGACCCAGCGTCCGCGTGGCCGTGCGTCGGGGGAGCCGGCGCGGGAGTAAACTGGAGAGTCCAGGCATCCGAGTGAAAGGCCAGCCGTGACGTATGTGATCGCTCTGCCGTGC
>JBEBWI010000119.1:0-7723 GCA_040392345.1 Leucobacter soli
TCGCTCGGAGACATCCCGTACGCGGCTCGGAACACCCGGCTGAAATGTGCGGCGTCGGAGAACCCCCAGCTCGCTGCGATGGTCGCCACGCCGCGGTGCGCTTGTGCCGCGTCGACGAGATCGCGACGACAGCGGTCGAGCCGGCGTTCTCTGATCCATGCCGACACGGTGGTGTCCATCTCCGCGAATAGCGCGTGCAGATGTCGCGTGGAGATGAAGTTCGCCTCTGCGATGCTGCGAGGCGAAAGATCGGGCATGGCGAGGTGGGCGGTGATGTATGCGGTGATCCGCTGCAGCATCGCCTGCCTCGGAGGAGCGGATTCGGCGTTCAGCCCGAGCACGGCGGAGAGAATGGTGTTGATGAGTTCGACACTCGTCTGTGCGAGCTTGGTCTGAGCGGTCTGCGGCAGCAGGCCCAGGTGCGGCGACGCCTCCGAGATGAACTGCGAGACCGCTGAGGCGAGCGGAAGCTCGCTTGTGAGCGACATCGCGGTGAGCGAGTCCGCGAGTGCGGACGGGAGCTCGAGTCGGTCTTTCGGGAACATCATGATGAGATTTCTGAACTCCTCGTCGAAGACGAGCGAGTACGGTCGCGAGGTGTCGTAGAAGGAGAGCTCGCCCGGGCGCATCACGACTTCGCGCCCGTCCTGCACGAGCAGGCCTGTGCCGGCGAGCATCAGGCTGACCTTGTAATAGCCGCTGCCCCCGCGCGCGATCGTCTGGTGGGTGCGTTCGATGTGATGCGGTGTGGCCCGCACCTCGGTGAATACGACCCCGTCGGTGCCCGCCGCCGAGAGCGTTGCGGCGAAGGATCGGTGCGGCTCCGCACCGGCCTCGAGCGGCACGAAGGACGAGCTCACCGCATCGCGGAAGGCGCCCAGGCTGTCGGTGCGCGTGACGGTCGGCGGTGCGGTGGTCGAAGCGGAGCGCGACGCCGGACGCGTTGCCGCGGCGGTCGCCGAGGGCCGCAAAGAGACTGATGCGGCCGATCGCGCAGAGATGGAAGCCGCGGTGGAAGCCGGTCGTGGTGCGGTGTGGGGCATTCGATTCACCTCGCTGTGCCTTGCAGAAGTCTGTGCCTGTTCGTCGTTCGCACCCGCCGGTTGCGCACGTGCCGGCGACCTCGCTCGAAGGTCGCGCGATCGGTCGACTATTCATTTGGATAGTAGCCGACCGTGCGCAGGTGGGCAAGGTCCTTGGGTGCCTGTCGCCACGCCCGCCTAGCGCGCGGCGAGTGTTCGATGTTCAATGGAGGCATCTCGCGCTGGCCGAAGGCTTGTGAGCCCGGGCGTGCCATTGCTTGAATCGACAAACAAGTTGCGAACGAGTATGCTTTTCCTGTTTCGGATACTGTGAAGTGTGTTCAGTATTTGATAGATGAATATATTCCAATCGACAAAGGAGTCCAGCAGCCTCATGGCCACTACTTCCGAGAAGGCCTCGAACCCGCGCGAGCTGCGCCGGGTCGCCGCCGCCACAGTCATCGGCACCACCATCGAGTGGTATGACTTCTTCGTGTACGCGAGCGCCGCGGGCCTCGTCTTCGGCAAGCTCTTCTTCGAGCCGGCCGGCCCCCAAGCCGCGACGATCATCGCGTTCGCGACCGTCGGCGTGAGCTTCCTGTTCCGCCCGCTCGGCGCGTTCCTCGCGGGCCACTTCGGCGACCGCATCGGCCGTAAGGCGATGCTCGTCATCACCCTCATCCTGATGGGTGTCGCCACGACCCTCATCGGATTCCTGCCCACCTACGAGCAGGTCGGCATCCTCGCCCCGATCCTCCTGATGCTGCTGCGCGTGCTGCAGGGTCTGTCGACCGGCGGCGAATGGGGCGGTGCCGTGCTGATGGCGGTCGAGCACGCACCCGACGGCCAGCGCGGCCGCATGGGCGCGTTCCCGCAGATCGGCGTGCCGATCGGCCTGCTGCTCGCCTCGGGCGTACTCGCCCTCATGACGGGTGTCATCTCTCCCGGCGACCAGTTCCTCGAGTGGGGCTGGCGCGTGCCGTTCCTCCTCAGCGTGGTGCTGATCGTCGTCGGCATCGTCGTGCGCCGCGCGGTCGAGGAGAGCCCGGTCTTCACCGAGATCTCCGAGCGCAAAGAGCAGACCCGGATTCCCGTCGTCGAGCTCTTCCGCAAGCACTGGCTGCTCGTGGTGCTCGCCGCCCTCACCTTCGCGGGCAACAACGCGGCCGGCTACATGACCACCGGTGGGTACATCCAGAACTACGCGACCATGCCCCTCGAAGACGGCGGTCTCGTCGGCATGGAGCGCACCCCGGTGCTGCTCGCAGTCGCGGGCGCGTCGGTCGTGTGGCTCATCACGACGTTCGCCGCGGGGGTGATCTCCGACCGCATCGGCCGTAAGAAGACCTACATCATCGGGTGGATCGCGTTCCTCGCCGTCATCTTCATCCTCTTCCCGCTGGTGAACACGGGCAACGTGTGGCTGCTGTTCCTCGGTCTGTCGCTCTTCGCCATCGGCAACGGCTTCACCTACGGTCAGCAGGCCGCGTACTTCTCGGAGCTGTTCCCCGCCTCGATCCGCTATTCCGGCGTATCGATCACCTACGCGATCGGCGCCATCCTCGGCGGCGCCTTCGCGCCGATGATCGCCGCGTGGCTCGTCGCCTCGACCGGCTCGGCGACTTCGGTGGCGTTCTACATCGCCGGAGTCATGGTGGTCGCGTTCGCCGCGACCCTGCTGCTGCGCGATCGCACCGGCATCCCGCTGCATCCCGACCACCAGGAGGAGCAGGAGAAGGGTCACTTCGTCTGGGAGAAGGCAGCCTAGCCTTCGGCTTCTGCCGCGAAATGCGACTGACCCCGTTGCGCCTGGTGGTGCAACGGGGTCAGTTTCGCTTCCAGGGAAGGGCGGGGAAGAGAGCTACTCCACCCCGTTGGCCTTCAGCACCTCATGCTGGTAAGGCGCGACGACCGAGCGCGATACCCGGCAGTCGAGCAAGATCGTGCCCCCCGCGCCCTGCTCGCGCCACGCGGCGAGCGCGTCGAGGTCGGCGAGGCGATCCACTCGCACTCCGGTCGCGCCCAGCGCGGTCGCGAGCCCGGCGAAGTTCACATCGGGGATCAGCATGGGGGTCTCGCTGAGGCCCATGCGCCCGTAGAGGTGCACTTCGGCGCCGTACGCGCCGTCGTTCCACACCACGATCACGCAGCTGCGGGCGGTGCGGATCGCGGTCTCCAGGTCCGCCAGGGCCATCAGGCCGCCGCCGTCGCCCGTGGTCAGCACTACGGTGCTTCCGGGTGCCGCGGCGGCGACCCCCGCGACCGTCGAAAGGCCGAGGCCGATCGTCTGATAGGCGGTGCCCACCATGATCATGCGCTCGGGGGAGGCGACCGGCCAGAACATGTTGGCCCAGCCGATGAAGTGGCCGCCGTCGCTCGTGACGTGCCGGTCGGTGGGCAGCAGCTCGCCGATGCGCGCTGCGACGGCACGAGGGTCGAGCCGGCCATCGGGAAGAAGGCCGTCGGAATCGCCGTGACCGATGTCGCGGGTGCGCAGCGCGCCACCGGCTTCGAGCCCGGTGACGGTCTCGCGCCAGGAGCCCCGATCCGGCCGAGCGGATTCGAGCGCCGCGCTCAGCGCCTCCAACGTGCCTCGTGCGTCGCCCTGCAGCAGCACATGCGTGATCCCGTGCACCGTGCGCGGGGGCGAGACCTCGTCGAGATCGACGCGTACCACTGTGGTGCCCGGGCCGAACAGCTCTCCGAAGCGCATCGTGAACTGGTTGAGGCTCGCTCCCACGACGAGGGCCACGTCGGCCTCCTCGATGCGCTCCATCGCGGCTTCCTGGCCGAATCCGCCCGTGATGCCGAGGTCGAAGCGCTGCTCGGGGAAGACGCCCCGGGCGAGCGCGGTGCTCGCGGTCAGCGCACCGAGGCGATCGGCGAGTCGGCCGAGCTCGTCGCGGGCCCCCGCCAACCACGCGCCGTGCCCGGCGATGATCACGGGGCGCTGCGCGGTTGCGAGGGCGCGCACCGCGTGCTCGAAGGCGGCGGTCCCGACCCGCCGAGGGGTGGGCGCGGGGGAGTCGGCACTGCTCGTCGGCTGAGCGCTGCCCGCCGCAGCCGGTGCCGCGTGCGCGGCCGGGGGGAGCGTCGCGGCGGCGAGCGAGGCGATGGTGGCAGGGTCGTCGAGATCGATGCCCTCCGACCCGCGGTCGTGCGCTGCGCCTGACGCCGAGCCGGTCGTCGTGTCGGTCCCATCCGCGCTGCCCGCTCCCGGCTCGCCGACGATCGGTGCGGCGACCAGGTCGTACGGAATGCCGATGATCACGGGGCGCCTGCCGCGGAGCGCGGCGGCGGCGGCGCGATCCACAGCGCCTGCCGGGTCGTCGAGAGAGACGAGGTGCGTGCGCACGCCGAGTGCCGCCCCGAGCATCTCCTGGTCGACGTCCCAGGGGCGGAGCCCCGTCGTGGGGGCGTCGCCGACGACGAGCAGCATCGGCGTGCGTGCCTGCGCGGCCTCGGCCAGTGCTGTAAGCGTGTTGGTGAAGCCCGCGCCGTAGGTGGTCGTCGCGATCGCGAGCTTGCCGGAGACGCGCGCGTAGGCATCTGCCGAGGCGACCGTGGCGGCCTCGTGGCGCACCTCGGTGAAGGGCACACCGCGCAGGCCGAGTGCGTCGATGAGGTGCGCATTGCCGTTGCCCATCAGCCCGAACACGTGGTCGGAGTGCCGGGCGAGCGCGTCGGCGAGCGCCTGCGCCAGGGTCGGCCGAGCGAGTGCCGGCCGCGGTGGCCGTGCCGGCGTGGCCTGCGGAACGGTGGATAGGGGAGCTGATGCGTGCATGCGAATTCCTAGCGGAGACGAGAAACAGAGGTTCCATGTATGTCTCGCCGAAATCGGCAGCAGCGCCCCTTTTTCGAGCACCTTACCCGGCCGAGCACCGCGTTCGGCGGGCCGGGCTGGACCCATCAATCCTATCGCGTCACCGGCCGTTCGTGGGGTGGATCGATCGAGCTATCGAGAGCCGCTCATGATGCGGTTCGAAGCCTCGTGCAGGCGGGCGACGATCGTGTCGACGTCGTCGGGCTCGCCGATCTGCACCACAGAGATGGCGGCGGGCGGCTCTCCTTCGATGCGCAGCGGCACCGCGATACCGGTGAGACCGGGAATCACCTCGTTCCGGCTCGAGGCGTAGCCGCGTTCGCGGGTGTCGAGGGCGGCCTGGCTGAGGGGTGCGCCTCCGAAGACGTTGCGGTGCTCACGGGCGCTCAACGATGCCTCGATGGCGTGGCCGGTGGCGCCCTGCAGCGCCGAGTGCCGGGCACCGGGCCGTTGCGCCACTGAGGCGTGGCTGAGCGGCGGCTCGACGCTGATGAGCGTGATCACCTCGTCGACGTCGAGCACGGCGACGAACGCGGTGATGCCGAATTCGCTCGCGATGTCGGTGATCTCGGGAAGCGCCATCTGCCCGAGCTTCGGCGCCGCGCCGCGGGCGAGGCTGACGAGGCGCGGGCCGAGGCGGATCAGCCCGGCCTCGTCGCGCAGCACCAGTCGGTGCTCCTCGAGCGTGCGGAGGATGCGGTAGGCGTTGGAACGGTGCACGCCGAGTTGCTCGGCCAGCTCGGCAATGGTGAGCGGGCCGCCGGCCTCGGCCAGAATCGCGAGGGCACGCAGTCCGCGATCGAGGGTCTGCGAGCCTGCGGTCGATGAACCTGAGGTCGACGCGGCGGGGCGTGAGGGCGTGGTCATACCTCTATTCTGGCCGATGGCATCGCACTATTCGGTCGACGGGCGCACGATGCGCCCGATCAGGCGCCAGCCGACGAGCGTCAGGCCGAGCACGCCGGCGGCGACGAGTACGAACGGGAGCGCCGCGCCGCCGTCGGTGAAGAGCACGCGGAGGAGGAGCCCGAGGGCGACCGTGCCGATCCACACGGGAACACCTGAACCGAGCGGGGCGGTGGGCCTGCGCCAGACGAGCGCGACAGCCCAGGCGACGGCGAGGGCGGCGAGAAACGGCCAGGCGGTGTGCCAGAAGCCGGCGATGGTCGCCTCGCGATCGTGCGAGCTGCGTCCGAGCGTCGCGAACAGCGCGACGAAGGCGATGTCGAGTACGGCGGCCGTGAGGATCGCGGCGGGGTTAGGCTGGGTGGATCTGGAAGTAGTCATTACCGAACAGCATACTTTCGACTATACTTGAAGATTAAAGTAATTGTTTCGGGGAGCGCGCTGACCCGCGCGAAACGGGATCGAAGACGAGCGTCGCTGGAGAAGGAGCGTGGCTGGAATGGCTGCTGAAGTGACAGAGCTGAGAAACGCGGCGAGCGGCGAAGCGGCCGAGCCTCGGTGGCTGAGTTCGGATGAGCGCGAGATGTGGATGCGTCTCGTGGGCCTCACCATTCTGCTGCCGACCGCGGTCGAGGCGCAGCTGAAGCGGGACGCCGGCATCTCGTTCTTCGAGTACCACGTGCTCGCCATGCTCTCCGAAGCGAAGGGCCGCACGCGGCTCATGAGCGAACTCGCGTTCTGGGCGAATTCATCGCTTTCGCGCCTCTCGCACGTCGTGACCCGGCTCGAGAAGCAGGGGTGGGTGCGACGCGAGGCCTGCCCCACCGATGGGCGAGCGACGAACGCGGTGCTGACCGACGAGGGCTTCGCGCATCTCGAAGCGAACGCGCCCGGTCACGTCGAGGAGGTTCGGCAGCTGGTGTTCGACCGGCTGGAACCCGGAGACGTCGCCGCGCTCTCGGCTGTGCTCGGCCGCATACTCGAAGGGGTCGACCCCGACCAGCGCCGTGCGGCGGGCTGAATCGATGCGGCGCCTCTCGGGGGGACTCCGCTCGATCTAGCCTGCGGCCGCGACCGCTTCGACGACCTGCTGGTGCAACAGCCCGTTCGTCGCGAGTGAACTGCCGTTCCAGATGCTCGGCGTGCCCGCGATGTCGGTGAAGGTGCCGCCGGCCTCGCGCACGATGGGGGCGAGTGCCGCGAGATCGTAGGGCTTCACGTCGAACTCCGCGACGATGTCGAGGAGCCCCTCAGCGAGGGCCATGTACGACCACATGTCACCGTAGGCCCGGTCGCGCCAGACTTTGCGGGTCAGTGCGAGCAGGGGGTCGAGGCGGCCGGCGAGCTCCCACTGCTCGATGCTCTGAAAGCTGAGCGAGGCGTCGGCGAGGTCGCGCACCTGCGAGACCCGCAGCCGTCGAGGTGCGCCTCCCGCCTGAAGCCCCCACGCGCCCGAACCGGTCTCGGCCCACCAGCGAGCACCCAACGCGGGCGCGCTGACCACGCCCACCTCGACTTCGCCGTCGACCTCGAGGGCGATGAGCGTCGCCCAGTTCGGCACGCCGCGGAGGAAATTGGAGGTGCCGTCGATGGGGTCGAGGATCCAGCGGCGTTCGCCGCGGTCTGCACGCCCCGACTCCTCTCCGAGGAACCCGTCGGCAGGGTGCTCGGCCTCGATGCGGTCGCGTACGGCGCGTTCGACGGCGGTGTCGGCGTCGGTGACGAACGTGCGGTCGGGCTTCGTGTCGATGCGCAGATCGGCGGCGCGGAACCGCGGGAGCGATACGGCATCGGCGATGTCCGCGAGTTCGAGGGCGAACGCGAGGTCGGCGGAATGGGGGTTCGGGTGATCTATCACTGCGTTCTCCTGTTCAGACGAGGAAAAAAGCGCTAAAATATGACGAAACCCCCACGATTCGGTGGGGGTTTCGAGGGTGGTACACCCCCCGGGACTCGAACCCGGAACCCGCTG
>JBEBWI010000120.1:0-7708 GCA_040392345.1 Leucobacter soli
GTCCACTGCTGGAAGTTGGTGCAGGTGACGTCGGTGCGGCCGTCGATGCACTGCTCGATGGGCGTGGTCCAGAACCACACGTTTGAGAAGTACTCCTCGTCGGTGGCGTTGAACAGCTCGCAGTGCTCGCGGGCCTCGTCGCTCAGCTCGCAGAACGCGGCGTTGGCCGGGGCCATGCCGAAGTTCGTCGCGATCGCGCCGTTGACCTCGGGGGTCGAGGTGTAGTCCATCCACGCGTACGCGCAGTTGGGATTGGCCGACTTCGAGGAGAGCATCCAGGCGTCGGACCAGCCGGTCGAGCCCTCCTCGGGCAGGGTGCCCTGCAGCGACGGGTTCTCGGACAGCTTGCGCAGGATCTCCCAGGAGGTGCCCACGACGACATCGCCACCGTTGAACGCGGTGATCTGCTTCACGGGGTCGGCCCAGTAGTCGCCGATGATCTCGTTCTGCTGCTTGAGCAGGTCGATCGCGGCGGTCAGCTGCGTCTCGTCGAGCGCGTACGGGTTCGTGATGCCGAGGTCGGGCTCGTGCGCCATCAGGTAGACGGCGGCGTCGGCGATGTAGATCGGCGCGTCGTAGGCGATGATCTTGCCGGCGTAGGGCGAGTCGGACTCCCACACGATGTCCCAGCTGGTGGGCGTGCCCTCGACGACCTCGTCGTTCCACTGCAGGATGTTGGCGCCGCGGCCGATCGGCACGCCGTAGGACTTGCCGTTGAGGGTGTCGTAGATCTGGCCCTTCATGCCCTCGACGATGTCGTCGCCGAAGTTCGGGATGAGCTCCTGGTTGAGGGGCTGGACGTCGCCGCCGACGATGAGGCGCAGGCTCGCGTCGCCCGAGGCGGAGACGAGGTCGTAGTTGCCGGTGCGCATGAGCTGCACCATCTCGTCGGAGGTGCCCGCGATCTTGCGGTTCACGGTGCAACCGGTGTCGGCGGTGAACTGGTCGGCCCAATCGGGCTCGACGAAGCCCGACCACGCGACGATGTTGACCTCGTTCTCGAACTCGCCGAGCTCTTCGATCATGGGGATGTCGGGCACGTCGATCTGCAGGCCGCCGTTGCCCGAGGTGTCCTCGCTTGCACAGCCGGTCAGTGCGAGCGCCAGTGCGGCCGCGGCCGCGGCCGGCGCTGCCAGCATTTTCTTCATCGGTACTCCTTCGTGTGATGCGCCCGGGGTGGGCGTGGGGTAGTGCGGGTGGGGCTCAGGCCGATGCGGTCGGCACGGGGGTCGCGTGGTCGCGCTTGAAACGCACGCTCACGGCGTCGCCTCGGCTCACGCTCGGCTCGGTGCGGGGGGTGTGCGAGTTCTGCTTCTCGGCGATGAGTCGCACGCCCGGTTCGGTGTCGATGAGGTAGCGGGTGTGAGCACCGGCGTACACGGTCTCGGCGACGACCCCCGGAACCGCGACGGTGTCGGGTTCGCCCGGGCTCGTCGGGTCGGCGAGGTGCACGCGCTCGGGGCGCAGGCTGTGCACTCGGGCGTCGCCGAGGAAGCTCTGCGAGAGCTCGCTCGAGAGCAGGTTCGTGACACCGAGGAAGCTCGCGACGAACTCGGTCTCGGGAAACTCGTAGACCTCGCGCGGAGCGCCGACCTGCTCGATCTTGCCGTTGTTGAACACGGCCACGCGGTCGGAGAGCGTGAGCGCCTCCTCCTGGTCGTGCGTCACGAAGATGAAGGTGATGCCCACCTCGCGCTGAATCTGCTTGAGCTCGATCTGCATCTGCTCGCGCAACTGCTTGTCGAGCGCGCCGAGGGGCTCGTCGAGCAGCAGCACCTTGGGGCGCAGGATGAGGGCGCGCGCCAGGGCGATGCGTTGCCGCTGCCCGCCCGAGAGCTGGGAGGGCCGGCGATCCGCCACATGACTCAGTCGCACCTGCTCGAGCGCTTCGCCGACGAGCTTCACGCGGGTCGCCCTGTCGACCTTGCGCACGGTCAGGCCGTAGGCCACGTTCTCTGCGATGGAGAGGTGGGGGAAGAGCGCGTAATCCTGAAACACGGTGTTGACCTCGCGGTCGAACGGCGCCGAGCGGGTCACGTCGGTGCCGTGCAGCAGGATCTTGCCGGCGGTCGGCTCCTCGAAGCCCGCGATCATGCGAAGTACGGTCGTCTTGCCCGAGCCCGAAGGGCCGAGCATGCTGAAGAACTCGCCTGCGCGAATGTCGATGTCGAGGTCTTTGACCGCGACGAGGTCGCCGAACTGCTTGCCGACGCCCTGCAGTGAAACCGCGGTTCCGGTCTGTGTGGCGGGTGCTGTGCTGGGCTGGGCCATGGTGTCGTGTGCTCCTCAACGGCGGTGTCGAACTGCAAGAACATTAACATACGGTTTTAGATGTATATTCGTTTCCAAGTGGATCGCGGATCACGATTCGGTCACGCCGGCCGGCCGCATCGGGGCCGGTGCCGGCGCCGATGCGGGGTCGACGTCGCGCTCGATCTCAGCCGCGCCACATCCACCGCATGCCAGACTCGATGAAGAGCAAGGAATGGAGACGACCCGTGCAGCAGCCCATGTCAGGCTCCTCCCGATCGGCATCGAGCCGGTTGCGCACCGCGGCATTCGCTCCCATCGGCGATGAGGGGCGCGCGGAACTGGTCGAGACCCGCATCGTGCAGGCCATCTCCTCGGGCGCGTTCGTGGAGGGGGAGCGCCTCCCGAGCGAGAACGAGCTCTCGCAGCTCTTCGGCGTCGCGGTCGTCACCGTGCGCGAGGCGCTCGGCACCCTCAGGCACCGCGGCCTCATCGAGACCCGGCGCGGTCGCAACGGGGGCAGCTTCGTGCGTTCGAGTCTGGGTGCGGTGGCCGAAGTCAACGCGAAGGCCCTCATGCAGATGCCGCGGGTGGCACTCGCAGACCTGGGTGTGCTGTACGAGGTGATCACCGCGGCCTGCGCCGAGTTCGCCTGCCTGCGCGCCACGCCCGATGAGCTCGACGTCGTGCACCGGGTACTCGGCGAAGCGCGAGATCTGCCGGCCGATGCCTGGCGCCGGCGCATCACCGACGTGCAGCTCGAACTCGCGGCGCTCAGCCAATCGGTGCGGCTCACCACCGAGCACGTGCGCGTGCAGGCCGAGTTCACCCCGCTGCTCGCGCTGCAGGATCTCGACATCGCGCAGCGGCACTTCACGCACGATTCGCTCATCGCGCAGATCGAAGCGACCCGATCGGGCGACATCGACGCGGCGCGCGGCGTCGTGCGGGCGAGCATCCGCGGCTCGGTGCGCTGGCTGGTCGCGTTCCGCGCCGATCTGCTCGAACGCCCCTCGGGCGACGAAGTTCGTGACACACTGGACGAATACCGTGCGCGCATCGAGGCGGCCGGTGAGGTGGGCGGCGCAGCGTCGGGGCCCGCCGGGAGCACAGGGGAGGCAGCGTGACGGAAGCCGGCAGCACCACGCTCACCTCGCACGAGCACGTCATCGCCCGCATCGACGACTTCTTCGACGGGGTATTCGCCCCGCTCGAAGACTGGTTGCCGCGGTTGCAGGCGCAGCTCGAGGAGCGGTTGCGGCACGGCCCGTTCACGGGTGCGCAGCTCGCCGCGCTCATCGAGCCCGAGGCGCACGAACTGCTGCGATCGACCGACCGGCCCATCTACGGCGCAGGGTACTGCGCGACCGAGAGCATCGTGACCGAGGGCAACCCGCTCGCGTGGTGGCAGGGGTCCGAGCGCAGCCTGCTCGCCTCGTCGACGTTCGGCCCCGGGCAGGCCGCCATCGATCTGCAACGGCTCGAGTGGTACCGGGTGCCGGCCGAGACGCTGCAGCGGCACGTCGCAGGCCCCTTCGTCGACTACCTCTGCTCGAACGAGATCACGCTGACCGCCTCGCTGCCCGTCATGCTCGACGGGCGTTTCGCCGGCGTGATGTGCGCCGATGTGCTCGTCGCCTCGCTCGAGGGCCTGCTGCTGCCGCTCGTCGCCTCGCTCGAGGGTGCGACCCTGGTCAATGCGAACGGCAGGGTCGTCGTCTCGGCCGACCCGGCGTACGAGACCGGGGATCGCTTCGCCGGTGTGGGTCCTGATGCCGACCTGGGCGTGCTGGGCGAAGAGGTGCGGGTGACGAGATCTGCCCGCTACCCGTTCGTGCTGCTCGCCCCCGCGGGGTAGCTCGGCAGAGCCCCGACAGCGGGGTTGCTCGCCGCCCTTCCCCAACCACCTTCCCTAACTTCGGATTCTTGCCTAAAACAAGGACGAATTCCGGGAAAACGTCCTCCCTGAGGGCAATACTCCGAAATTAGGGAACAACCGGGAGGCCGGGAGTTGCGGGCCGGTTGCCTGCTCCCAGGCATTTCCTCTGACGAACGGTTAGGCTGAGTGACCGTGCTGGAAACGCTGGAACACTACTCCACCCTTTCGCTGTATTCGGCCATGGCCGTCTACTCCATCGCGTTCGTGTTTTACGTGGTTGACCTGGCCAATCGCAGCGGTGATGCCGCGGCTGCCCCGGTCATCGCGGGCGCAGGCCCGAACGGTCGCGCCGCCGCGGTGAAGCCGCGTCGTTCGCGCTCGTTGCGCATCGGCTTCTCGCTCACCGTGCTCGGCTTCCTCTTCCATCTCGCGGCTACGGTGCTGCGCGGCGTCGCCGCCGAGCGGGTGCCGTTCGCGAACATGTACGAGTTCGCGCTCACCGCCACGCTCGCGATCGTGCTGATCTACCTGATCGTGCAGTTCTTCGTCGATCTGCGCTTCCTCGGTGCGCTCATCACCGGTCTCGCCGTGCTTTTCCTGGGCGTCTCGAAGATCAACTTCTACGTCGACATCGTGCCGATCCCGCCGGCGCTCGACTCGTACTGGCTCGTCATCCATATCCTGGTAGCGGTGCTCGCCGTCGGCTTCCTGACGCTCTCGTTCGGCCTCTCGGTGCTGCAGCTGCTGCAGACGCGTCGCGAGAACCAGGCGAAAGCGGGCCAGGCGAACAGCATGCGCTTCCTCAGCGGGCTGCCGAACGCGGTGAAGCTCGAAGATTTCTCGTACCGCATGGCCATCATCGGCTTCGTGTTCTGGAGCTTCACGCTCATCGCAGGCTCGATCTGGGCAGAACGCGCGTGGAGCCGCTACTGGGGCTGGGACACGAAGGAAGTGTGGACCTTCGTCATCTGGGTGCTCTACGCGGGCTTCATCCACGCGCGGGCGACTCGCGGTTGGCGAGGCACGCGCTCCGCGTGGCTGTCGATCATCGCTTACACCGCGGTCATCTTCAACTTCACGATCGTGAACGTCTTCTTCAAGGGCCTGCACGCCTATTCGGGCCTCTGAGCCGACCGCGCCTCTGCCGACCCCGCCTCTTCCCAACGGCCGCCTCATCCCGGCGACGAGTTGGCGGAAACCGCCCCAGCAGCCGCTTCGCAGGAGGCGACTACTGTCAACTTGCGCCGGTGTCGCCGGGCTCTATTCGTACGCCCTCTTCCCGCGCACGCGCAGCTTGACAGTAGATGCCCTTCGAACGCAGCCTCTGGGGCGACTACGGTCAAGCTGCGCGGATCCCGCCGGCGCGACTACGAGGCGCTGTTGAAGCGGTGCAGCAGTACGCGCAACTGCCCGAGCTCCTCCGAGTTCCACCCCGCGAAGCGCTCGTGGTAGGCGGCTGAGGAACTCTCGCGCATGCGCTCGAGCGCCTGCTCCGCGACGGGCGTGACGGTGAGACGCAAGACGCGGCGATCCGCCTCGTCGGCGGTCGCCTCGATGAAGCCGAGCTCGCGCAGCTTCGCCACCTGGCGGCTCACCACGGCCTTATCGGTGTGCAGTATCTGTGCGAGTTCTGTGGCGGTCACCGCGTCCCGCCGCTTGATGGTCTGCAGCATCATCATGCTGAGGCCCTTCAGATCGGGGTGCACCTGTTCCGCGTACCCCGCCCAGCGGGTGCGGGCAAAGGCGAACACCTGCGCGAACTCGGTGATGATGTCGGCGATGACCGATTCATCCGTGGGGCTGCTCATATGCATTTACCTTACGGCAGCGGGGTTCGCGAGTGGATCCCCCGCCGGTGCAGGCGTCGCAGCGTCGGCGGGGCCTGACTTCGCGTTGCCGGGGTTCGCGCTGCCGTTCCCGGGCTCTGCGCCAACCGCGTCAGTCGCGCCGGCCGCACTGATCCCGGCGCCGACCTGGGTTGCGCCGGTCTCGGTCGAGAGCGTTGCCGCAGCACCGGCGGCGGCCGCGTGCTCGGCGAGCCGTTCGGCGTTGCTCTGCGTGCCGAGCGGGATGTTCGGGAGGAAGGCGATTGCGATGATCGCGAGGATCGCGACCGGCGCCGCGGCGAGGAAGACGTTGCCGATTCCGTGGCCGTAGGCGCTCTCGACCGCGATGCGGAGCGGGGCCGAGAGATCCGCGAGCTTCGGAATGGTGCCGCCCGCGAGCGCGTCGGCGCCGGCGAGCTGCTCCGGGCTCAACTTCGCGAGCTCGTCCTTGATGTAGGCGACGACCTGGCTCGCGAGCAGGGCCCCGAGCGCCGACATGCCGGCGGTGCCGCCGACCGAGCGGAAGAAGGAGACCGCCGAACTCGCCGCGCCCATCTGCCTCGGATCCACGGTGTTCTGCACGACGAGCACCAGGTTCTGCATGCAGAGGCCGACGCCGGCCCCGAGCGCGAACATCGCGACGCCGACGAACCAGAACGAGGTGTCGTAGCGCAGCTGGCCGAGCATGAAGAGTCCGATGAGCATGAGGAAGGAGCCTGCGACCATGTAGCTCTTCCACTTGCCGAAACGCGTGATGAGCTGCCCGGCGATGGTCGAGGAGAGCAGCACGCCCGCCATCATCGGGATGGTGAGCAAGCCCGACTCGGTCGGCGTCTTGCCGCGCGCCAGCTGCATGTACTGGCCGAGGAAGACCGAGGTGCCGAACATGGCGAGGCCGACCGAGAGGCTCGCGATGACCGCCATGGTGAAGGTGCGGTCCTTGAACAGGGTGAGCGGGATCAGCGGCTCTTCGACCTTGAGCTCGACGAGTACGGCGATGATGAGCAGGGCGATGCCGGCGCCGAGCAGCGCGAACGACTCCCAGGAGGCCCACGCGAAGCTGGAGCCGCCGAGGGTGACCCAGATGAGGATGCTCGAGAAGCCGGCCGAGATGAGGATCGCGCCCCAGTAGTCGATCGTGACCTTCTTCTTCTCGGTGTGCAGTTTCAGCGTCTGCTGCAGCATGATGATCGCGATGATGGAGATGGGTGCGGCGACGTAGAAGTTCCAGCGCCACCCGATGGTGTCGGTGATGAAGCCGCCGAGCAGCGGGCCGCCGACGGTCGAGACGGCCATGATGGCGCCCATGATGCCGGCGTACTTGCCGCGTTCGCGAGGGCTGATGATCTCGGCGAGCACGATCTGGCCGAGCGCTCCGAGTCCGCCGGCGCCGAGGCCCTGCACCACGCGGAAGGCGATGAGCCAGCTCGGGTCCGTGGCCATGCCGGCGAGCGCCGAGCCGAGGGTGAAGATGACGAGCGAGGCCTGCAGGAGCGCCTTCTTGCTGGTGAGGTCGGCGAGCTTGCCCCAGATCGGGGTGCTGATGGCCGAGGCGAGCATGGCTGCCGTGACCACCCAGGTGAAGGCGGCCTGGTCGCCGCCGAGGTCGGCGATGATGAGCGGCATCGAGGTGCCGACGACTGTCATCGAGAGCATCGAGACGGCCATGCTGAGGAAGAGCCCGGCGAGGGCGAGGTTCTTGGCGCGGCCCTCGAGCACGCTGCCGGGGGCGACGGGCTGACGCTTGCCCGCG
>JBEBWI010000121.1:0-7706 GCA_040392345.1 Leucobacter soli
TGATCTCCTACCTTGCGGCCGGGCTCACCGCACCGGTACCCGAAGGGCGAATGTAACTGGAAAGGCGCCCCGCCGACCGGCGGGGCGCCTCACGCCCAATCCCCCGCAGAGCGCGGGAGGATCGGATTACTCCTCTTCGACCCAGATCGAGCGGCTGGGGCAGACGTGCACCGCCTGCTGGGCCAGACCCTCCTGTTCCGCGTTCTCCAGCACCGGACGAAGCACGAGGACCTTGCCCTCGTCGTCCTGATCGAACGCGTCCGGGTCAGTGAACACGCACTGACCCGAGCCGATGCATGTTGCCTGGCGTGCAACGATACGCATGATTACCACCTCACTGGCAACGAGTAGATGCCATAGTTCGGACCATATTCCTTGAACGAGATCTGTTCGTGGGGCACCGCGAGCTCAAGACTCGGGATGCGACGCACCATCGCTTCGAGCACGATCTCGAGCTCGAGGCGCGCAAGGTTCTGGCCGAGGCACTGATGCGGCCCGAATCCGAAGGCGAGATGGTTCCGTGCGCCTCGGGTGAAATCGATCTCGTCGGGGTTGGGAAACACCTCGGGGTCTCGGTTTGCCGTGTTGGCCAGGCCGAAGACCGAGTCTCCGGCAGGTATCGTCACCCCGCCGACCTCGAGGTCTTCGGTTGCGAGGCGCAGGCCTCCGATTTCAGCGATCGTGAAATAGCGGAGCAGCTCTTCGACGGCTCCCGCTCCAAGCTTCGGATTGTCGCGCAGCTGCTGCAGCAGCTCGGGCCGCTCGAGCAGCGTCATGATCGAGAGCGAGATCATGTTCGCGGTGGTCTCGTGCCCGGCGATCAGCAGCAGGAACCCGAGACCGGCCAACTCATCCGGATCCGCACCCGCCGCGAGCTGACGGCTCAGAATGTCGTCACCCGGGTGATCCACCCTGTGCTTGACGATGCCGGAAATGTACTGGCGCAGATTCTCGATCGCTTGGCCCCTCTCCTCCATCGGAAGATCGGGCTCGACGAAGTTCGCACTGTTGACCTGGAAGAACTCGTGATCCTCATATGGGATATCGAGCAACTCCCCGATCACGATCGACGGCACGGGAAGCGAGATCGCCTGCACGAGATCGGCCTGATTCTGACCCGCGAGCATCTTGTCGATCAGCTCTTCCACGATTCTCTCGATCGACGGGCGCATCGCAGCGATCTTCTTGACCGTGAACTCGCCCATCACACGATTGCGGATCGCTGTGTGCTCCGGCGGGTCCATCTCGATCAGCTGCTTCAGCTTTGCGCCCTTCACGTAGCCCGATGCCGCGGGGTGCCCGGGCAGCGAGCGGTCGGAACTGAACCGGGCGTCGCCCAGCATCGCGCGCACGTCTGCGTGCTTCGTCACGGCCCAGATCTCGCGATCTTCGCGCCAGCCGAGTTTCGACACGGGCGCAGTGCGCTGCAGCTCGAGATGCTGCTCGGGCGGCGAGTAGGGATCGGTGCGCCGGAATACCAGCTGCGGATTCGTCATTGAAATCTCCCTTGATGCGACGACTGTGGCGCTGCCACCCGGCTTCGATCGGGGACCAACCGAAGCTTCGTCATTCTAAAGTATTAAATCGAACGGCTTAAGTATACTCGGCTAACGGCATTATGAAAAGCAAGCCATCCGGATGTTAGATAACTGCTAGCTTTCAATTGGTTTCCGCTTAGAACCCCAAGCGCCGGGAATGCACATCGCCAGCACACCGCTGACTATGGCCGCCACGCACCCGAGCAGGAATGCGGTCTGGAATCCTTGCTGCGTCGGCGCCGCGGCACCTCCACCCCCAACAGCAGAGCTCGCGAGCACTGCCGCGATCACCGCAGCACCGGTCGACGTGCCGATCCCCCGCATCAGGGTGTTCAGACCGTTCGCCGCGCCCGTCTCCGTATCGTCCACAAATCCCATGATGAGCGTCGGCATCGCCGCATAGCCGAGACCGACCCCGACGCCGCTGATCAGGTTGATGAGCAGTATCTTCCACACCGTGAGTTCGACAGTCGCAGCGACCAGGTAGGCGACACCGATCACGAAGCTGCCCGATACCAGCAGCATCTTCGTGCCGAAGCGCCTCCCGAGCGACCCGACCGCCGGCGAGAGCAGCAGCGATGCGATGCCGGACGGCAACAGCACCAGGCCCGCGATCGACAGCGTGAGCCCCATACCGTGCACGGATTCGGGCAGCACCAGCAACTGTGGGAACGCGATGCTTGACGTGAACAATGCGAAGCCCATTGCGACGGACGCGAGATTGGTCATCAGCACCGGCAGTCGGGCACTCACTCGCAGATCGACCATCGGATCGGAGACGCGCAATTCGTACCATCCCCACAGCAGCAGCACCACGAAGCCGACCACGAGCAACCCGATGGTCAAGCCGCTGGCCCACCCCCAGTCCGCACCGCGAGAGAGGGCGAGCAGCACGCACACCAATCCGACGCTCAGACCGATCGCGCCGACCACGTCGACCCGGCCGCCGGTGCGCGTCCCGTTGCGCGGAACCAGGCGCGCCACCAGCACGAACGCGAG
This sequence comes from Leucobacter soli, assembly GCA_040392345.1. Classification (GTDB taxonomy): domain Bacteria; phylum Actinomycetota; class Actinomycetes; order Actinomycetales; family Microbacteriaceae; genus Leucobacter; species Leucobacter soli_B. The sequence goes on from JBEBWI010000121.1 coordinate 2,538, forward strand.
CAGACCCGCCAAGGTCGAGCCCCAGAACAGCCAGTGCCAGTCGAAGAACTCGGTCACGACCGCACTCGCGGGCATTCCCAACGAACCGCCCACGACCAAGGTCGCGCTCATGATCGCAACGCCCGATCCCAGCCATGCCGCAGGCAGATTGTCACGCAGAATCGCGATGCCGACCGGTGTCGAGGCCATGCCGACTCCCTGCAGCGCTCGACCGATGATCAACGGAATCACAGAGTAGGAGATGGCTGCCAGGAGAGATCCTGCCACCAGCACTCCCATCAGCCACAGCATCACCCGCTTCTTGCCGTACATATCGGCGAGCCGGCCGGCGATCGGGTTGGCGATGGCGCCGGAGAGCAGCGTCACTGTGATGGCCCAGGCCGTATCCTCCGGGCGGGCGTCGAGCAACTCGGGCAAGCGGCTCTGAATCGGCACGAGAATCGTCTGCATGAACGAGCCGACCAATCCGGCGAAGCCGAGCACCGCCAGGAGCAGTCCCGGGTTGATCCGGCGCACTCCATCAGACATGGTCGACCCCACTCTTCCTCGCCGGGATAAGGATTGCGAACAGCAGACAGATCACCGACGCGCAGAGACCGGCGAACAGCGACCAGGTGAACCCGGCCTGGGTCGGGATCGACGAGATGCCCGCTCCGATCGCAGTCACGGCAATGATCGCGCCGGTCCCGGCCGCCGCTACTGTGCTGCCGAGCGACTGCAGCAATTGGTTGAGGCCGGTACCTGCGCTCGTGCGCTCAGGCGGAACCGACTGCACGATCAGCGCCGGAAGCGAGGAGAGCCCGCACGCGATGCCGACCCCGATGAGGGCGTTCAGCACGATGATGTGCCAGGCCTGCAGCGTCAGCGCCGTCGCGAGTGCGTAGGCGACAATCAGCACGCACGCGCCCGCGAGCAGCACGACTCTCGGCCCGCGTGCACGCGCAACCCGCCCCGCCACGGGCGAGACCACCAGGATGGCGATCCCGAGCGACATGAGGTACAGACTCGAGGTGAGCAGGGTGAGACCCATGCCACCCGCGTCTCGGGAGAGCACCAACTGCTGCGGAAAGACGACGGTCGACGCGAAGGAGGCGAACCCGAGGCACACGGTGGCGAGCCCCGTGAACAGAATCGGACGCCGCGCAGTCAGGCGCAGGTCCACCAGGGGACTATCGGTGCGCAGCTGAAGTGCGCCCCACAGCACGAGCACCACGATGCTGCCGATGAGCACGACGAGCGTCAGCGGCGAGGCCCACCCCCACTCATTGCCTCGGGAGACCACGAGCAGCAGCGCGACGAGTCCGACGCTCAGAACGACCGAACCGAGCACGTCGAACTTACCCTGGGTGGTCTTGTCGACGCGCGGCACCGCTACCCACACCATCACGAACGCGGCGAGCGCGAGCACCGTCGCGATCCAGAAGTTCATGTGCCAATCGAGATAACCGGAAATGGCGGCGCTCAGCGGCAGGCCGAGCGCCGCACCGATGCCCACGGTCGAGCTGAGCAGGGCGATCGACGGCACCAGCCTCTGAGCCGGAAGCCAGTCGCGGAGGATACCGATGCCGATCGGGACGATGGTCACCCCGAGCCCCTGCAGACCCCTGCCGATGATCATCGGCACGATATCGCTCGCGATCGCGCACAGTACCGAGCCGACCACGAGCGCGGCGAGGCTCACCAGCGCCATCTTGCGTTTGCCGTAGAGATCGGCGAGTCGCCCCCAGATCGGGTTCGCAACCGCACCGACCAGAAGAGTCACGGTGATCGCCCACGCGGTATCGGCGCGACTCGCGTTCAAGAACTCGGGCAGACGCACTTGAATGGGCACCAGAACCGTCTGTACGAACGTCGAACTGGCACCGGCGACCGCCAGTGCCAGCACCACGGCATTCGCCTGTCGCTGAGAGATTCGGTCTGACTCCGAACTCACTGGTCGGCGATCAAGGCGCCGAGCGGCACGAACGGGGCGAAGATCATATTCGACGTATCGATCGTCGGGCTCATACCGAGCCCACTGCCGAATATGCCTTGCACGGCCGCAGCCGCCCCGCCCTCCACCTCGTAGAGCGTCGCATAGCGGTATGGCAGTTCACCGACGAGCGGTTCGGGCAGATGGTAGCGCTGGGCGCTCACGACGCCCGGCACGGCAACGACCTCGGGAAGATGCGTGTTCGTGTACCAATCGTTGAACTCCTCATCGCGGCCGACTGTCGCATTGAAGAGAGCGATGATGATTTCAGGTGTGGAGTGCTCGGACATTGCGTGTTCCTTTCATCGCGCTGCGGGGCGCAAGATCCCGACCCCGGGAATCCCGCAGGGATCCCGCGGCCGACGTTGATCGCGGTATTGGAATCAAGAGATCGAGGTGAGGCCCCGGGGGGCATCCCGAGGCCTCGCCTGCGCCGACTAGACCGCGACCGGTTCCTTTGCGGAGACCAGCGCGCCGCCGTAGTTCTCAGTCGAGGTCATCTCCTTCAGCATTTCCGCGAGCTTGTCGCGACCGCCGGGATTCAGCAGGAACTTCCGCGGCTTGCCCTCGACGTTCGCGCCGTAATAGTGACTGTGGTTCACTGAGAAGATGGACTTCGGCGCGAGCTCCGCGACCATATCCATCCAGGCCTGCTCGTGCTCTGCGGTGGGCTCGAACACTTCGTAGCCGTTGTCGCGTGCGTAGATCAGCGTGTCGAGAATCCAGTCCATCTGCATTTGGCTGTAGCGCGGGTAGTTGCCACCGCCGGCGCCGTGCGGGCCTCCCGGGAAGAAGAAGTTCGGCAGGTTGTGTGCTGCGAAGCCGCCGAAATCCGACGGGCCGTCTTCCCAATCCGCACTGAGGTCGAGACCATTTCGGCCCTTGACGCCCATGCGGGTAAGGGCACCGGTGCCGAAGTCGAAACCGGTCGCGAAGATGACGATGTCGTATTCCCGGTGACCTTCGGTGGTCTCGATGCCGGTCTCGTCGAAGCGCACGATCGGCGTCTCCTTGAGCGCGACGAGCGAGGCGGTCGGCTTGTTGAACGACTCGAAGTAGTTCGTCACGAACGGAGGGCGCTTCGCGCCGAAGAGGTGATCCTTCGGGATCAAGCGCTCGGCGGTCACCGGATCCTTCACGATGCTGCGGATCTTGTTCGCCAAGAACTCGCAGAACTCGGCGTTGACCTCGCGGTTCGTGGTCATATCCCAGTAGTTCATCGTGAGCTTGCCGAAGCCCGGGGCCTTCCACATCTTCTCGAAGAACGCCTGGCGCTCCTCTGCGTTGTCGGCGGTGGAGAATTTTCCGGCCGACTCGTGCAGGAAGCCTGAAGGCGAGGTGCTGAGCGTGTTCACGACACGATCCCAATCGGCGAGCAGCTCCTGATGCTTCTCCTCGGAGAGCGGCTGATTGTTCAGCGGCGTGGTCCAGGTGGGGGTGCGCTGGTAGAGATCCACGCGCTCGACCTCGTCCACGATGGCGGGCAGGATCTGCGCACCGCTCGGACCGTTGCCGATGATCGCGACCCGCTTGCCCACGAAATCGAGCTGCTCATGCGGCCAAGCTCCGGTGTGGTGAGCCTCACCCGTGAAGTTCTCGAGCCCCTCGAAATCGGGGATGTTCGGCACCGAGAGGCCGCCGGTCGCCGAGACGACGAAGCGAGCGCGGATGCTGCGGCCCTTGCTCGTGCCGACGTTCCACAGGTTGGCGTCCTCGTCGTAGACGGCCGAGGTCACCTTCTCGCCGAACGAGATGCGTTTGCGGAGGTCGTAGCGGTCGACCACATAGTTGAGATAGGCCTCGATCTCCGGCTGGGTGGCGAACTCCTCTTTCCACTTCCAATCGGCGAAGAGCTCCTTGTCGTGGATGTACCCGTAGGAATAGCTCTCCGAGTCGAACCGCGCCTGCGGGTAACGGTTCCAGTACCACACGCCGCCGGCGCCTTCGCCGGCCTCGATGGTCTGAGCGTCGAATCCCTCTTTCAGTGCGCGCTGCAGTGCGTAGATGCCCACCACACCGGCACCGATAATCAGCAGCTCGACGTCGGCACCGTTGTCGGCCTTCTGCGTAGTCATAAGTCTCTCTCCTCCATGCGACCTCATCACCGAGGCTCAGAACTATTTAAGCGAAAATGATGAAAACTTGCAAGCAGTTGTTCAAAAATAGCATTTTTTCAACGAAATCACGTCGACTATCATCTGAGCAGCTATGATCATATCCAGCCAACACTCATAATCAAGGGAGACAAATGAGCGCCTACAACGATCTGCGCTTCGACGACCGCGTCGCAGTGATCACCGGGGCCGGGCGGGGGCTCGGTCTCGCCCATGCGAAGCTGCTCGCATCGCGGGGGGCGAAAGTCGTCATCAATGACCTCGGCGGTTCGCACGAGGGCGAGGGCACCAGCGACGGCCCCGCGACGGAGGCCGCGAATGCGATCATCGCGGCCGGCGGAAGCGCCGTGGCCGACACGAACGACATCGGCACCGAAGACGGCTGCCACTCGCTGATCGAGACCGCGCGCCGGGAGTTCGGCCGGGTCGACATCGTGATCAACAATGCGGGGATCTCGCGCTGGGCCACGTTCCCCGAAGCCGACGCAGACAACCTCGAGCGCACCCTCGACGTTCACGTGCGCGGCACCTGGCACACCACTCGCGCCGCATGGCCGTACATGGCAGAGCAAGGCTACGGTCGCGTGATCACCACCACATCGACCGGCATGTTCGGCCTGCCCGCCAACCTGGCCTACGCCACTGCGAAAGGCGCCCTGATCGGCTTCACCCGCAGCCTCGCGGTCGCGGCCGAGCCTATCGGCATCACCGTCAACTGCATCGCTCCGAACGCGATCACCCGCCCGAGCGAGAACCTCAAGTCTTCGGACATGGGCACTACAGCGACGCAGCCGGATGCCGAACGTGCGCGGGCCATGGACAGCGCGTTCGTCTCCCCCATGGTCGCCTACCTCTCCCACGAATCGTGCACGGTCAACGGCGAGATCCTGGTCGCCGGCGCGCGCCGCTATGCTCGCTGGTTCCTCGGAGTCACCGAGGGATGGCTCGACGAAGAATCAGCGGAGTCGACATCGCTCGAGGATCTCGCGACGCACTGGGGCGAGATCACCGACACCTCGAACTTCTACGTACCCGCCAATCTGCACGATTGGGCCGGTCGGTTCATGAAGCACCTCGGCTAGA
>JBEBWI010000122.1:0-7678 GCA_040392345.1 Leucobacter soli
GCGGCTGCGAGCACGACGAGCCCGAGACCGCGGACGCCGAAGAAGCCGAGGAGGCGGAGCGCCCTTGGTGGCGGGACCGCGGGATCATGGTCCCAGTCTTCTCCGGCACCGCCTTCCTGACCGGCCTGGTCCTGGAGTGGTCCGGGCTCGAGATCCCGGCGCTGGTGGCGTTCTGGATCGGTTTGCTGCTGGGGGCGTCAACGTTCACGCCGGGCGCGATCCGGAAGCTGTTCACGGGCAAGCTCGGCATCGGCCTGCTGATGACGATCAGCGCGGTCGGCGCGGTGATCCTCGGCTATGTCGAGGAAGCCGCAGCTTTGGCGTTCCTCTACTCGATCGCCGAGGCGCTGGAGGACAAGGCGATGGACCGCGCCCGCGGCGGGCTGCGGGCATTGCTCAAGCTCGTCCCCGAGACTGCGACCATCCGCCACGACGGAACAGCCGTCGAAGTCCCGGCGAAGGATCTCCATGTAGGTCAGCTGATGCTGGTGCGGCCGGGCGAGCGGATCGCGACCGACGGGATCGTCCGCACGGGGCGCTCCAGCCTGGACACCTCCGCGATCACCGGGGAGTCGATCCCGGTCGAGGTCGAGCCCGGCGACGCCGTGTCGGCGGGTGCCATCAACACCGCCGGGGCGCTGGAGGTCGAGACGACCGCGGCGGGCACCGACAACTCGCTGACCACGATCGTCGAGCTCGTGGAGCAGGCGCAGGCCGAGAAGGGCGACCGCGCCCGCCTCGCCGACCGCATCGCCCGGCCATTGGTGCCCGGCGTGCTGATCCTCGCCGCGCTCGTGGCAACCCTCGGGTCGCTGCTCGGCGACCCGGAGCTGTGGATCACCCGCGCCCTCGTGGTGCTGGTGGCGGCGTCGCCCTGCGCGCTGGCGATCTCCGTGCCACTGACAGTGGTCGCCGCGATCGGGTCGGCGAGCAAGTTCGGCGTGATCATCAAGTCCGGGGCCGTGTTCGAACGATTCGGCGTGATCCGCCACGTCGCCGTCGACAAGACCGGCACCCTGACCCGCAACGAGCCCGCCGTCACCGCCGTCCTCACCGCCGACGGGATCACCGAGGCGCGGGCGCTTGCCTGGGCGGCCGCGCTGGAGCAGCACAGCACCCACCCGCTCGCGGCCGCGATTACCGCGGCCGCTCCAGATGCCCCTGCGGCCGAGGGCGTGGCGGAGCAGGCCGGGCACGGCATCGAGGGCAAGCTCGACGGCGCGCGGATCACGGTCGGCAGCCCCCGCTGGCTGGACGCCGGGTCGCTCGGCGACCAGGTGGCAGGCCTGGAAGAGCAGGGCATGACGGTCGTGATCGTCCACCGCGACGACGTCCCGGTTGCCGCGATCGGCGTCCGCGACGAGCTGCGCCCCGAGGTCCCCGAGGTCGTGCGCACCCTCGCGACCCAGGGCATCGGGATGACGATGCTCACCGGCGACAACGCCCGCACCGCACGTGCCCTCGCTGCGGAGGCCGGGATCGAGGACGTCCGCGCCGAGCTGCGCCCCGAGGACAAGGCCACCGCGATCAGCGAACTCGGTAAGAAGAACGGCTCGGTCGCGATGATCGGCGACGGCATCAACGACGCCCCCGCCCTGGCCGCCGCAGACATCGGCATCGCGATGGGCGCGACCGGCTCCGATGCCGCGATCGAGTCGGCCGACGTGGCGTTCACCGGCCATGACCTGCGGCTGCTGCCGCGCGCGTTCGACCACGCCCGTCGGGGACGGCACATCATCAACCAGAACATCATCCTGTCGCTGCTGATCATCACCGCCCTGCTCCCGCTCGCCCTGTTCGGCGTCCTGGGGCTCGCAGCGGTGGTCCTGGTGCACGAGATCGCCGAGGTCGTCGTCATCCTCAACGGCCTGCGCGCCGCCCGGACTCGGAAGGAGCCGACCGCATGAAGGTCGAACTGCTGCACATCGTCGACTGCCCGAACACAGCTGTCGCTGAGGAGCACGCGCGCGCCGCCCTGGACGCTCTCGGGCTCGCGGACGTGCCCGTCGAGCTGGTGACGATTCGAACCGAGGCCGAGGCGGCGGATGCTCCGTTCGGAGGCTCGCCCACGATCCTCGTCGACGGCGTCGACCTGTTCCCCACGGCCCCGGTTCGCTCGCTCGCGTGCCGGGTCTACGCGACAGGAAGCGGGTACGCCGGAGCGCCCACGCAGGAGCAGATCGAAGCAGCGCTGCGAGGCGCATCCCGGTAGAGCGAGAACGACCGGTGACGCGATCACTGGGTCACACCTCACGGCAAAGCGGTGTTCGCCGCGTGGATCGAGAACCCGGAAACAAAGCGGAGGGGGGTAGGGCCGCTGGCCTCTACCCCCTCCGCTGCTCGCAGTCCCTCAGACGAGCAGTTCGGCGAGGAGGGTTTCGACGCGGCCCTTGATGTCGTCGCGGATCGGCCGCACCGACTCGATGCCCTGACCGGCGGGATCGTCGAGCTTCCAGTCTTCGTACCGCTTGCCCGGGAAGAACGGGCAGGCATCGCCGCAGCCCATCGTGATCACCACGTCGGAGTCCTGCACCGCTTCGGTGGTGAGCACCTTGGGCTGTTCGGCGGTGATGTCGATGCCCTCTTCGCGCATCGCCTCGACCGCGACGGGGTTGATCTGGTCGGCGGGCATGGATCCGGCGGAGCGGACCTCGACGCGGTCGCCCGCGAGCTCGCGGAGCCAGCCGGCGGCCATCTGGGAGCGGCCGGCGTTGTGGACGCAGACGAAGAGGACGGAGGGCTTCTGGTCGGTCATGGTTTTCGCATCTTTCAGTCGGTGAGGGTGGCGAGGAGGCCGCGGACGCGGCCCTCGATGTCGTGGCGTATCGCTTCGACCCCCTCGGGCGAGGCCAGCGCAGGGTCGCCCACGGCCCAGTCCTCGTAGCGGACGCCGGGGATGATCGGGCAGACGTCGCCGCAGCCCATGGTGATCACCACGTCGGCCGCGCGCACGGCGTCGTCGGTGAGGGGCTTCGGGAACGCCGTCTCGGCCTCCTGCTCGCCCTCGATCTCGGTGAGCAGCGAGCGCACGTGCGGGTGCACGTCCGACGCCGGGGTGGAACCGGCGGAGCGTACGACCACGCGGCCGTCGGCGAGCTGGTTGACGATCGCGGCGGCGAGCTGGGAGCGGCCCGCGTTCTGCACGCACACGAACAGCACCTGCGGCACCCCGGCCGTCCGATCACGGGTCAGATCGGCCAGGCGCTGCCGGGCGAACCGCTCGGTCAGCGGGATCATGTGCGCCGTCAGCTTCGCCGAACGCACCAGGCCTGCGTAGGACTCACGCACGATCGCGATCACGAGATCCCGGTTCATCCCGGTCAGCTCGTCCGCGAGCTCCTCCGCGAGGCGGGTTACTCGGGCGTCCATCTGCTGCAGGGCCTCGGCCCGTGCTGCGGTGTCTTCGGGTTCGTCGGTGACGGCCGCGGCGGGAGCGAACGCGTCGAGGAGGGCTGCGACGGCGCGCTGCTTGCCCGGGGCGATGCGGTAGTACACCCAGGTGCCGCGCCGCTCGGACAGCAGCATCCCGGTCTCTTTCAGCACCTTCAGGTGGTGGGAGACGGTCGGCTGGGACACGTCGGCGAGCTCGGCGAGGTCGCATACGCAGGACTCGCCGCGCGGGTCGGTCGCGATCGCGGAGAGCATCCGCAGCCGCAGCGGGTCAGCGAGCGCCTTCAGCGCCCCGGCCACGGTCGTGGCGGCCTCGGTGCCGATGGCGTGCGCCGTGGACGGCGCGCACGCGTCGGCGTCAGAGATGACGGTCGTGTCGGTCATGACGTCCTCGATTCGGTGGCGTAGGGGTCGGTGTGGAACCAGGCCTTCGCGGCCCAGAGCGAGACGTAGACCAGGCCCACGAGCACCGGCACCTCGATGAGCGGGCCGACGACCCCGGCCAAGGCCTGGCCGGATGCCGCGCCGAAGGTGCCGATCGCGACCGCGATCGCGAGCTCGAAGTTGTTGCCCGCCGCGGTGAACGCCAGTGTCGTCGACCGGGCATAGCCGAGACCGAGCCCCTTGCCGAGCAGAATGCCGGCAAACCACATCAGCGCGAAGTAGACCAGCAGCGGCAACGCGATGCGGGCAACATCCATCGGGTGGGAGGTGACCTGCTCGCCCTGCAGCGCGAACAGCAGCACGATCGTGAACAGCAGCCCGTACAACGCCCACGGCCCGATCACGGGGAGGAACTTCTCCTCGTACCAGTCGCGCCCCTTGCGCTTCTCGCCGACGAAACGGGACGCGAAGCCCGCGGCGAGCGGAATACCGAGGAACACGAGCACATTCAGCGCGATCTGCCAGACCGAGACATCCAGACCCTGCGCGTCCAGTCCCAGCCAGCCCGGCAGCACGGTCAGGTAGAACCAGCCCAGCACCGAGAACATCACGACCTGGAAGACGGAGTTGATCGCGACCAGCACCGCGGTCGCTTCCCGGTCACCGCACGCGAGGTCGTTCCAGATCACGACCATCGCGATGCAGCGGGCGAGTCCGACGATGATCAGCCCGGTCCGGTACTCCGGCAGGTCCGGCAGGAAGATCCAGGCGAGCGCGAACATCACCGCGGGCCCCACGAGCCAGTTCAGCACGAGCGAGGAGAGGAGCAGCTTCTTGTCCCCGGTGACGGCGGCGACCCTGTCGTAGCGGACCTTCGCGAGCACCGGGTACATCATCACCAGCAGGCCCAGCCCGATGGGGATCGAGATTCCGCCGACCTCCATCGCGGAGAGCGCGTCCGAGAGCGCGGGCACGAAGCGTCCGAGCAGGAGGCCCGCGACCATGGCGAGGCCGATCCAAAGCGGCAGCCACTTGTCGAGAGTGGAGAGCCGCTTCGGGGCGGTGCGGGTCCGGGTGTCGGTCATGCGAGCAGCTCCTCGATCTTCGCGGCGTAGACGGGCTTCGGGTGCGCGCCGATCAGCACGTCCACGCGCTCCCCGTTCCGGTAGAAGCCGAGGGTCGGGATCGAGGTCACCCCGGCCGCGGTCACGGTCTCGGGGTTCTGGTCGGCGTCGACCTTCACGATCCTCACCCGGCCCGCGTACTCGCCGGCGAGCTGGTCCAGGATCGGGGCGATCGCCCTGCACGGGCCGCACCAGGTCGCCCAAATGTCGACCACGACAGGCAGCTCGGACTCGAGCACCTCCGCCCGGAAAGTAGCGTCGGTGACAGGGATGACGGTGCTCATGCGGAGACCTCCAAAGCAAGCTCGGAAACGGTGGCGGGTGCGAGGTTCGACAGGTAGTGCTGGGCGTCCTGCGCGGCCGCGCAGCCGGTGCCCGCGGCGGTGATCGCCTGCCGGTACGTGTGATCGACGAGATCCCCGGCCGCGAACACCCCGGCCAGGTTCGTCCGCGTCGACGGGTGCGCGACCCGCACATACCCATCCGCGTCAGTGTCGACCTGCCCGGTCACGAGCTCGGAACGCGGGTCGTGCCCGATCGCGACGAACACCCCCGTCGCGTCGAGCGTGCGCTCGGCCCCGGTGACGGTGTCGCGCAGCGTGAGCCCGGTGACCTGCTCGTCGCCGAGGATCGCGGCGACCTCGCTGTTCCAGGCGACCTCGATCTTCGGGTCGTCGAGCACGCGCTGCGCCATGATCCTCGACGCGCGGAACTCGTCCCGGCGGTGCACCACGGTCACCTTCGATGCGAACCGGGTGAGGAACAGGGCCTCCTCCATCGCGGAGTCCCCGCCGCCGACCACGACGATCTCCTGCTCCCGGAAGAAGAACCCGTCGCAGGTCGCGCACCACGACACACCGTGCCCGGACAGGCGCTCCTCCTCGGGAAGGCCGAGCTTGCGGTACGCGGAACCCATCGTCAGGATCACCGCCCGCGCCCGATACGTCACCCCGGCACCGGTCTCGATGATCTTCACATCGCCGTCGAGATCGAGGCGGACCGCGTCGTCGTAGACGATCTCGGCGCCGAACCGCTCCGCCTGCGCCCGCATCGACTCCATCAGCTCCGGCCCCTGCACGCCATCGACGAAGCCCGGGAAGTTCTCCACCTCGGTCGTCGTCATCAACGCACCGCCCGCGGTCACCGAGCCCGCGATCACGACCGGAGCGAGACCCGCACGGGCGGCATAGACCGCCGCGGTGTACCCCGCAGGACCGGACCCGACGATGAGTAGTTCGACCTCTTGAATAGACATGCATCTATATTGACGCATGTCGAAGCAAGCGGCAAGTCTGCGCAGCGCATCTGGGCGGGTGTTTGCCGAAGATTCATCTCCCGCGGCGCCTACGCACTGTCGGCCATGATGTTCTGTGGTCCCGTGCTGGTGTGGGAGTAGCGAAGTGCGGTCTCGACGCTGATGCCGAAGAGGTCACAGATGCGCCTGACGTCGCCGCCGGTCTGTTCGACTTCGTAGAGAATCCGGTCGGTGCGGAGTGCTTGCGCGGTCACGCCGGCTTTCTTCCAGGGGAAGTTCCGGCTGGGCGGTGAGAGACGGGGTGCGGTCTGGGTGGTGACGAGCATGTAGGGGTTCTTCGTCTCGGGCCAGCGTTTGGCTCGGTGATCGAGCCAGGCGGCCAGGCGGACAAGAACGGGCTTGGCGAGCGGGATGAAGCGGCCATCGGGCATCCGCAGACGTCCGTCGATGATGTCGGTGAGCTTGATGTGCTGCACTTGCGAAGTCATCAGAGCGTGGAAGGCGACGAGGGAGACGGCCAGCGCGATCGCGGGGTCGGGATTGGTGAGCGCGTCGCGGATCGCGGTGGGTTCCATCGGCAGCGGGAGGTTGCGTCTGGGGCCGCGCAGCGGAATCGCTTTCGTCGGGACGGTGAAGACCAGCTTGCGACCGTGCAGGATCGTGAACAGGCTGCGGAAGCCGAGCATCATGGCGTGACGGCGCGAGGGGTCGTCAGGAAGGGCGGCGAGGATGTCTTCGGTGCTGATCCCGGCGAGGCTGGTGCGGCCTTCTTCGACCCAGCGAGTGATCGCGGGGAGGATGCCGTACATCTGGCCCTTGACGGTCATCGTGTCGCGGGGCTGACGGCGCGGCGGGTCTTGGAACCGTCGACCATGATGTCTCGCCAGAGCTCGAGCTGGGATCGCATCGGCTCGGGCAGGGCATGGGTCTTGCGTTCGAAGAGCTTGGTGAACGAGGGCACCCGATCGTCGATGAGGAGCCCGGCGTCTTCGAGGACTTCGATGGTGGAGCGGATGTTGCTGCCGTCGTCGTAGCGGCGCATCGAGAGGATGTCGGAGGCGCGGAAGCGCAGATTCGCGCCGGGGAACACGAGTTGCAGGACTTTCAGGGTGCGCCTGACCTGGTTGGTCTGGCGCTTGCTCCATGCGTACTCTCGGGCTCGGGCGTAGAGGAAGTGGTCGGTGCGGCTGGTGATGTCGCGCAGCCTGATCTCGTTGGAGCGCTGCCGGAGACGTTCGGGGTCGGGGTCGATATGGAACAGCACCGGTTGGTGGCTGGCCGGTTCCGGCGGCGGGGTGCTGATGACCTTGAGCGCTTCGCGGATGCTCATCGCCATCGGCAGGTGGAGTTCCGCGGGCTGACGGGAGTCGTTCACCGAGGCGAGGAAGAGCTGCTGGCCGTACTTGCGTGCCGTGTCGAGGTCGAGCGGTTCGCCGAGTCTCTGGTGGTAGCGGGCGGTTTCCAGGCAGAGCCGGCAGTAGCCCTGTTCACCGATAGTGACCTCGCGGTGGCAGGAGATGCACTC
>JBEBWI010000123.1:0-7514 GCA_040392345.1 Leucobacter soli
GAGCGCCCGCTTTGGGAGCGGGAGGTCGCAGGTTCGAATCCTGTCGCCCCGACACCGGCCGTGCAGGCCGACGAACGAATCAATCGCAGGAATCGAAACTGAGAGGCCAAATTGCCGAAGACGAATGCTGAGAAGCTCACCCCGACCCGGGTCAAGCTGACCGTCGCGATCACGATCGACGAGCTCGAGCCGCACCTGAAGCAGGCGTACAAGACCATCTCGGAGCAGGTCTCGATCCCCGGATTCCGCAAGGGCCGCGTTCCCGCTCCCATCATCGACCAGCGACTCGGCCGCGAGGCAGTCGTCGAGCAGGCCGTGAACTCGTCGCTCGACGAGTTCTACCAGGCCGCGCTCGCCGAGACCGACACCCGCCCGATGGGTCGCCCCACCGCCGACGTGGAGCAGTGGCTCGACGTGAAGGACCCGAAGAGCGAGCTGCTGCTCGCGTTCGAGGTCGAGGCGCGCCCTGAGTTCAAGCTGCCCAAGTACGACGGACTCAAGCTGACCGTCGACAACGCGGAGGTCGGCGAGGACGCCGTCGAGAACGAGCTCACCAAACTGCGCGAGCGCTTCGGCAACCTCGTCACCGTCGAGCGCGCCGCGGCCACGGGCGACTTCGTCGAGCTCGACCTCGTCGCACGCGTGGACGGCAAGGACGTGGACCAGGCCAGCGGCGTTTCGTACGAGGTCGGGGCCGGCAACATGCTGGAGGGCCTCGACGAGGCGGTGGAGACGCTCACCGCGGGCGAGTCGACCACCTTCACCTCGCAGCTGCTCGGCGGCGAGTACGAGGGCCAGGAGGCCGAGGTCGAGGTCGAGGTGACCGCTGTCAAGGAACGCGAACTCGCAGCCGCAGACGACGACTTCGCTCAGCTCGCCAGCGAGTTCGACACCATCGCCGAACTGCGCGAGAGCCTCGCCGAGCAGGTGGCCCAGGCCGCGGTCTTCGCCCAGGGCCGCCAGGCTCGCGACCTGTTCACCGAGACGCTGATCGAAAAGGCCGGCATCCCGGTTTCGGAAGAACTCGTCGAGGAAGAGGTGCACCGCCACCTCGAGGGCGAAGGTCGTCTAGAGGATGACGAGCACCGCGCAGAGGTGCAGGAGTCCTCGGCGAAGCAGATTCAGTTGCAGCTGCTGCTCGACGCGATCGCCGAGGCCGAGCAGGTCACCCCGACTCAGAACGAGCTGTCGCAGTACATCTTCCAGTCCGCACAGCAGTACGGCATGGATCCCTCGCAGTTCCTGCAGGCGCTCGGCCAGGGGGGCCAGATGGGCGTCATCATCGGCGAGGTCACCCGCAACAAGGCACTCGCGCTCGCGCTGTCGAAGGCGAAGGTCGTCGATCAAGACGGCAAGGCCGTCGATCTGAGCGAGTTCACCGCGGTCGACGACGAGGCCGTCGCCGAGGTCATCGATGAGGCGGAGGAAGTCGTCGCCGAGGCCGCCGCCGAGGAGGCTGCTGCCGAGGCTCCCGCGAAGAAGGCTCCAGCCAAGAAGGCTCCTGCCAAGAAGGCCGCCGCGAAGGCTGAAGAGCCGAAGGACGAGGCACCCGCGAAGAAGCCCGCCGCCAAGAAGGCACCGGCGAAGAAGGCCGCCGCCGAGCAGGCGCCCGCCGCGAAGAAGGCTCCCGCGAAGAAGAAGGCCGCAGACTCGGCAGACGCCGCCGAGTAGCCCGAATCCCGTACGATCGTGGGTCCCCGTCTCGATGAGAGACGGGGACCCACATCCGTATCCGGGCGTACCTCGCGCGGTGTGCCCAGGGCGAACACGACGACGGAACGCTCGCCGAGTCGGTAGCCTCGTAACAGATACCAACCGAAGGAGCGCCGAATGGCAGAACACATGCCGCCGAACAGCGTGTTCGAGCGACTGCTGAAAGACCGGATCATCTGGCTGGGCAGCGAAGTGCGCGACGATAACGCGAACGAGATCTGCGCGAAGATCCTCCTGCTCGCTGCGGAGGATCCCGAGGCCGACATCTACCTCTACATCAACTCGCCGGGCGGGTCCATCACCGCGGGCATGGCCATCTACGACACCATGAGCTTCGTGCCGAACGACATCGTCACCGTGGGCATCGGCATGGCCGCCTCGATGGGCCAGTTCCTGCTCACGGCCGGCACCAAGGGCAAGCGGTACATCACCCCCAACGCCCGCGTGCTGCTGCATCAGCCGCACGGCGGCTTCGGCGGCACCGCGAGCGACATCCAGACCCAGGCGCAGCTCATCGTCTCGATGAAGAACCGCCTCGCCGAGATCACCGCGGCGCAGACCGGCAAGACCGTCGAGCAGATCAACGCCGACGGCGACCGGGACCGCTGGTTCAACGCCGAGGAGGCCCTCGAATACGGCTTCGTCGACTTCATCCGCGACTCGGCCAGCGACGTCGTCGGCGGCGGCGGCACCCAGAAGTAGCACGAGCCAGAACGAAAGTGAATCAGACGCACATGAACCTGCAGATGCCCGAGTCCCGCTACGTGCTGCCCCAGTTCGAGGAGCGCACCACCTACGGCACCCGCTTCACCGATCCCTACGCCAAGCTGTTCGAGGATCGCATCGTCTTCCTCGGCGTGCAGGTGGACGACACCTCCGCGGACGACATCATGGCGCAGCTGCTCGTGCTCGAGAGCAAGGATCCCGAGCGCGACATCATCATGTACATCAACTCGCCGGGCGGCTCGTTCACCGCGATGACCGCGATCTACGACACGATGCAGTACATCCGGCCGCACGTTCAGACCGTGTGCCTCGGTCAGGCCGCCTCCGCGGCTGCGGTACTGCTCGCCGGCGGCACCCCGGGAAAGCGACTCGCACTGCCGAACGCGCGCGTGCTGATCCACCAGCCCTCGACCGGGCAGTCCGGGCACGGGCAGGCCTCCGACATCGAGATTCAGGCCCGGGAGATCATGCGCATGCGCGAATGGCTCGAGGAGACCCTGTCGAAGCATTCGAAGCGCACTCCCGAAGAGGTGAACCGCGATATCGATCGCGACAAGATCCTCAGCGCTCAGGAGGCGCTCGAGTACGGTCTCGTCGACCAGGTACTGACGAGCCGCAAGAACCCGCAGCCGGTTCTCGAAGGCTGATCCATGCACCGCGCCGCTCCATCCGGTCCTCGCCGGAGGAGCGGCGCGCCGCGTCCTGGTTTGTCAGCGGCGGCGGCTAGGCTCGGTTACACCGAGGTGACTTGCAGAGAGGGTTCCGCACATGGCGAAGATCGGTGAGAGCAGTGATCTGCTCAAGTGCTCGTTCTGCGGCAAATCGCAGAAGCAGGTGCAGCAGCTGATCGCTGGGCCGCAGATCTACATCTGCGATGAGTGCGTCGGTCTGTGCAACGAGATCATCGAAGAACGGATGGCGGAGAACACCGCTGAGGACAGCGGTGATTTCGCGCTGCACAAGCCCCGTGAGATCGCCGACTTCCTCGACCAGTACGTCATCGGTCAGGATCGTGCGAAACAGTCCCTCGCCGTCGCGGTCTACAACCACTACAAGCGGGTGCGCGCCGGCCGCTCGATCACCAGCGCCGAGGCGGCCTCGGAGCAGGTCGAGATATCGAAGTCCAACATTCTGATGCTGGGCCCGACAGGATGCGGCAAGACGTACCTGGCACAGTCGCTCGCCCGTCAGCTGAACGTGCCGTTCGCAGTCGCCGACGCCACCGCGCTGACCGAAGCTGGCTATGTGGGAGAGGACGTCGAGAACATTCTCCTCAAGCTGTTGCAGGCGGCCGACTACGACGTGCAGCGCGCGGAGACCGGCATCATCTACATCGACGAGGTCGATAAGATCACCCGCAAGGCCGAGAACCCGTCGATCACCCGTGACGTCTCAGGTGAGGGCGTGCAGCAGGCGCTGCTCAAGATCCTCGAGGGCACAGTCGCGTCGATTCCCCCGCAGGGGGGGCGCAAGCATCCGAACCAGGAGTTCATCCAACTCGACACGACGAACGTGCTCTTCATCGTTGCCGGTGCGTTCGCCGGTCTTGAAGACATCATCGCGGCACGCCTCGGAAAGGGCGGCATCGGCTTCGGCGCCCCCGTCGCAAGCAAGCGCAACGACTCAGAGCTGCTCTCCCAGGTGCAGCCGGAGGACCTCCACAAGTTCGGGCTCATCCCGGAGTTCATCGGCCGGTTGCCGGTGATCGCCACGGTCGACCCCCTCGATGTCTCAGCGCTCGTGCGCATACTCACCGAGCCCAAGAATGCCCTGGTCAAGCAGTACCAGCGCATGTTCGAGCTCGACGGAGTGGGTCTGGAGTTCGAAGAGGCCGCGCTCGAGGCGATCGCGGATCAGGCAGTCGAACGCAAGACCGGTGCCCGCGGTCTCCGCGCGATTCTCGAACGCGTGCTCGAACCGGTCATGTTCGATGTGCCTTCGAACGGCGAGATCACCAAGGTCATCGTGACTCGCGAGTCGGTGCTCGGCGAAGCCGCGCCGCGCGTGCTGCAGAGCACCGGTGGGGCGAACGAACGCAGCGCGTAGCCCTCAGTCGCCGCGAGACGCGAGATCGAAACTGAGCAGCACCGCCCCATCGCTCTGCGGGACCGTGACGGCGGTGATCACCAGGCCGGCGCCGGTCAGTGTCGCGGCGATGCCGCCCTCGGCAGTCTCGACACGGTCGCTCTCGACCAGGTTCCCGAGCGACACGATCTCGTCCCAGCGCAGCTTCGCCTCGGCCTCGTCAGCAGCCCGCAGTACGACGAACCAGGTCGTCTCGCTGCGCGCTCCGGCGTCATCGATGACCGCACCGGGAGGCAGCGGGAACTCTTCACTGGGGAAGCCCGCGGGCAGTTCGGTCGACTTCGCCTCCGCGTCGAATTCCGAGGTCGGCTCGCTCCAACTGCTCTCGGGGTTTGCTGATTCCGCCCCCTTCTCCGACTGACCGGCGACCGAATCGCCGGGTTCAGGGGCGCAAGCGGTGGCACCGAGCAGCAGCCCCGTCGCGAGAAGGGCTGAAAGCCATCGATTCGTAGCGCGAGCGTTCGACACAGCGGTACCCTTCATTCAGTTCAACCAGTCGTCATCGTCGTCATCATAGTTGCGAACCTCGATCGGCTCGCCGCCTGACGTGTCTGCCTGGCCGCCACGATCGTCCGCAGATGCGGATACGGGGCGCGCCTCGACCACACCGGCGGCCGTGAGTTCGACGCGCACGAGGTCGTCGAGCACCAGGCGAGGCCGATTCTCGAGCCAGGTCAACGTCCAGTGCCCGGCGCCGGGAAACGCGGCCTCCTGCCGAACGATCTCCTCGTGCAGGGCAGGTGGGACGCTCCGATGAGGAGGCTCACCGGAGCGCCAGCGCACACCCAGCTGCACGGCTGAGCCTATGCCTCGGGTTGCGTTTCGAGACGAATCTCAGCGACCACGACCTGATCCACGTCAGCGGCCTCGATGCGCAGTTCGGAGATTCGCCCGACCGCGGCGAGATCTTCGGCGGCGAGCCGCAGCCGCTCGCTGTCACCCGCGGGTGCGTGCACGACCGCCGACTCGACGGGCGTCTTCTGCGAGGCTTTGGCCGTCGTCTTCGCACCGCGCACGCCCACGAGTGCGCTCCCGACGAGCGCGAGCAGCCCGGCATCGGCATCGGGGCCTGCAAGCGAGATCAGATCATCGGCCACCGGCCACTCGGCGGTGTGTACCGATCCACTGTTGAACCACGACCAGGTCTCCTCGGTCGCGAACGGGATGAACGGAGCGAACAGCCGCACGAACACCGACAGCGCAGCGCGCAGCGCGGTGACCGCCGATGCCTGCGCCTGACCGCTGCCACCGTGCGCGCGCTCCTTCACGAGTTCGAGGTAGTCGTCGCAGAAGTTCCAGAAGTAGGACTCGGTCACCTCGAGCGCGCGGGCATGATCGTACGAATCGAACGCGCGGGTCGCCTCGGCGACGACCTGCACGAGCCCCGCCAGCATCGAGCGATCGAGCGGCTCGCTGACCGTTCCGGCCGAGCTGTCGTCGAAACTCAGGGTGAACTTCGCCGCGTTCAGGAGTTTGATCGCGAGCCTGCGCCCGATCTTGATCTGCGTGGGGTTCTGCGGGTCGAAAGCCGCGTCGGTGCCGAGCTTGGCCGAAGCGGCCCAGTAGCGCACCGCGTCACTGCCGTGCTGCTGCAGCATCCCGGCCGGCGTCACGACGTTGCCCTTCGACTTCGACATCTTCTTCCGATCGGGATCGAGGATCCACCCGGAGATGCCGGCGTGCCGCCAGGGCAGTGCTCCCTCCTCGAGCTCGCTGCGCAGCAGCGTGCTGAACAGCCAGGTGCGAATGATGTCCTGCCCCTGCGGCCGCAGGTCGAACGGGTAGACGAGCTCGAACAGCTCCTGATCGCGCTTCCAGCCGCCGGCCAGCTGCGGGGTCAGGGACGACGTCGCCCAGGTGTCCATCACATCGACCTCGCCGACGAAGCCGCCCGCGACGCCGCGCTGCGATTCCTCGTACCCTTCAGGAGCATCGCTCGAGGGGTCGATCGGCAGCCGGCTCTCCTCGGGGAGGAGCGGCTCGTCGTACACAGGGTTGCCGTCGGCATCGAGCGGGTACCACACCGGGATGGGCACGCCGAAGAAGCGCTGCCTCGAGATCAGCCAGTCGCCCGAGAGGCCCTCGACCCAGTTTTCATACCGCACCCGCATGAACTCGGGGTGCCACTGCAGTTCCCGCCCGTGGGCGAGCAGTCGCTCGCGCAGCGCCTCGTCGTGAGCGCTGTTCTTGATGTACCACTGACGGGTCGAGACGATCTCGAGCGGCCGGTCGCCCTTCTCGAAGAACTTCACCGGGTGAGTGATCTTGCGGATATCTCCACGCAGTTCTCCCGATGCCTGCAACAGCTCGACGACCGTCTGCTTCGCGCTGAAGACCGTCTTGCCCGCGAGCTGCGCGTACGCCTCGCGCCCCGCCTCGCTCGCGATGGCCTCGGGAGCCTCTGAGACGATTCGGCCGTCGAAGCCCAGAATGCTGCGACTCGGCAGTTGCAGCTCCCGCCACCAGATCACGTCGGTGACATCGCCGAAGGTGCAGATCATGGCGATGCCGGTGCCCTTGTCCTGCTGCGCGAGATGATGCGAGACGATCGGGATCTCGACGTCGAAGAGCGGAGTGCGCACGGTCGATCCGAAGAGCGCCCGGTAACGCTCATCATCGGGGTGCGCGACCAGGGCGACACAGGCCGCGAGCAGTTCGGGGCGTGTCGTGTCGATCAGTATGTCGCCGCCGCCGTCGGTCCGGTGGAACGCAAGCGTGTGGTAGGCGCTCGGCTGTTCGCGATCCTCCAGCTCGGCCTGCGCCACCGCGGTGCGAAACGTCACATCCCACAGCGTCGGGGCCTGCGCCTGGTAGGCCTCGCCACGGCGCAGGTTGCCGAGGAAGGCGAGCTGCGAGGCGCGCATCGAGTCATCGGCGATGGTTCGATACGTCTGCCCCCAGTCGACCGAGAGGCCGAGGGTGCGCCACAGATCCTCGAACTGCTTCTCGTCCTCGACCGTGAGCCGCTCGCACAGCTCGATGAAGTTGCG
>JBEBWI010000124.1:0-7479 GCA_040392345.1 Leucobacter soli
CGCCCCGCGGCGCCCCGGCGGGCGGGGGCGGGGGGGGGGGGGCGGGGTGGGGGTTGCTGGGGGGGCGGGGGGGGGCGCCGGGGGGGGGCGCCCCCCCCACGCCCGTTCTCGGCACCTGTGCCGCTCGGGGGGATAGGGTTGACGGGTGCTTGAGCCCATTCGATTCCCCCTTGATCTTCCCGAACTGACCGCCGATCTCAACGGTGGACTGCTGCGACGTACGGTGCACCCGAGCGGGTTGCGCGTGCTCACCGAGCACATGCCGGGTGCGCGCAGCGCCACGGTCGGGTTCTGGGTGGGGGTCGGCTCTCGTGAGGAACAAGGTGTACGCGGAGATGCCCCGGGCAGCCTCGGATCCACGCACTTCCTCGAGCATCTGCTCTTCAAAGGCACGCCCACGCGCGACGCGTACAGCATCGCGACGAGTTTCGACCGCATCGGCGCCGAGAACAACGCGCTGACCGCGAAGGAATACACCTGCTACTACGCGAAGGTGCGAGACGTCGATCTCGAGGGCGCGGTGACGGTGCTCGCAGATATGGTCACGAGTTCCGTGATCGACAGGGGCGAGTTCGAGAACGAGCGCGAGGTGATCCTCGAGGAGCTCGCGATGGCCGCGGACGACTTGGCCGATGTCGCCAACGAGCGCTTCTTCGAAGCCGTGCTCGGACAGCACCCGCTGGGCCGGCCGATCGGGGGCAGCCCGGAGTCGATTCGCGCCGCGCGTCGCGACGACGTGCACGCGCACTACCTGGGGCACTACGACCCGTCCACGCTCGTCGTCACCGCGGCGGGCGCCGTCGATCACGATCGTCTGGTCGAGCTCGTCCTGGCTGCGCTCGACGCCTCGCATGAGGATCGTTGGAGCACGACAGCCGAACGTACGCCGGTGCGGCGCACCCTGGTCGACGCCGACCTCGTGGGCGCCGCGAAGGGGGCGACTTCCTCCGCACTCGCCGGGGTGCACACCTTCGAGCGGCCGAGCGAGCAGATCAATCTGATGATCGGCACACAGGGCCTTCAGTCGAACGACCCGCGCCGCTTCGCCTTCGGCATCATGAATTCGGTGCTCGGCGGCGGCATGTCGAGCCGACTCTTCCAAGAGATCAGGGAGAAGCGCGGTCTCGCGTACACCACCTACTCCTACGGCGCGAGCTACTCGGATGCCGGGGTGTTCGGCATGTACGTCGGCTCGGCACCGCAGAAGGCGGCGGAGGTCGTCGAGCTCGCGAGCGCCGAGCTGCAGAAGGTCGCCGAGCACGGCATCACCTCGGAGGAGCACGAGCGCGCCCTCGGTCAGATCGCGGGATCGTCGGCGCTCGCGCTCGAGGACTCCGACACGCGCATGGGCCGACTCGCACGGGCCGAGCTGGGCACCGGAGAACTCTTCACGCTCGACGCATCGCTCGAACGCTTCACCGCGGTCGCACCGGAAGACATCCGCGAGGTGGCGCACCTGATCGCGTCGCGCCCGCAGACGGTGGTCGCAGTGGGCGAGGTCTCGCGCTCGACGCTCACCGCGTCGGAGTAGCCTGTACCCATGTCTGTACACGTCGCCGTCAGTGGGGCGCGGGGCCGGCTCGGCTCCCTCGTCTGCCAGGTCATCGAGAACCATCCCGCATTCGTGCTGGGCGCTCAGCTCAGCACCGCCTCGAGCCCCGACGCGGGGGCCGATGCCGACGTGGTGTTCGACGTCAGCCATCCCGAGGCATCGCCCGAGATCGTCGAGCGAGCGCTGCGGAACGGGCAGCGCGTCATCGTCGGTACGAGCGGCTGGTCCGCCGATCGTCTGGCGCGGCTGCAGGCCGTTGTCGACGAGCTGCCGGGCAGCGCCGTGCTCGTGGTGCCGAACTTCTCGCTCGGCTCCGTGATCGGCACCGCACTCGCGCGCATCGCCGCTCCGTACTTCCACTCGGTCGAGATCGTCGAAGCCCATCACGCGGCCAAGGTCGACTCGCCCTCGGGCACGGCGGTGCGCACCGCCGAACTCATCGCAGAGGCCAGAGCGGGACAGGGGGTCGATGCGCCCTTCGCCGACCAGCCCGCGAGGGGTGAACTGATCGCGGGGGTGCCGGTGCACAGCCTGCGGCTGGCCGGGGTCGTCGCCCGGCAGGAGGTGCGCTTCGGCGGAGCGGGCGAGGTACTCACCGTCACGCATGACACGCACTCGAGCGATGCCTATCGCGCGGGCATTCGCGCCGCACTCGAATCGATCGGCTCGCTGCAGGGCATTACGGTCGGACTCGATCGAGTGCTGGGCATCGGAGCGGAAGCAGCGCGGTGAGCGCGCGCACCCGAGCCATCATCGGTGTCGTGGTGATGAGCGCCCTGCTCGCGCTCTACTTCGTGTTCGCGGGAATGCGGGCCGTCGCGCTGCTCGCCTCGGGCACTCCCGTCGCCGTGGCGATGGGAGCCGCGCTCATCATTCTTCCGCTCATCGGTGCGTGGGCGCTGTGGCGTGAACTCGTGTTCGGGTGGCGGTCGACGAGCCTCGTCGATCGGCTCGAGGCCGAGGGACTCCTGCCCGACGATCTCGGCGAGGTCGGCCCGACCGGCAAGGCGGACCGTGCGGCGGCGGATCTCGCGTTTCCCCGCTATCGGGCCGAGGCCGAGGCCGCGCCCGAATCATGGAGGGCTTGGATGCGACTGGGCATCGTCTACGATGCCTGCGGGGATCGGAAGCGGGCTCGAGGCGCGATACGACAAGCGATCAGCGCGAATCGCAACGAATTCAGTGGTGAAGGTGTCAACTAATTAGGGGAAATCGTCGCCTCGTGCGTATACTCATGCACGCGTCGCCAGCGTGGAGTCGAAGTGACTCGTCGCTCAGACCGTGACGCCCGCACAGAGGTGATAGGGCATACGCCCGAACGACGGAGCCAGGCTCCGATTGGAAGTTTGGAATGTCGAAGAACACAGTTGTGAGCCCGCCCACCCGCTCGCTCGATTCGGTGACGGGCATCAGCCGGAAGGGGTTGCCGCAGGGCACCGTCGGGGTGTTCGGCGCCGTGATCATCGGTCTTTCCGTGTGCGCGCCCGCGTACACGCTGACCGCCGCGGTCGGCCCGGCCGCCCAGGAAGTGGGATGGCAGACCCCGGCGATCTTCCTCGCGGGCTTCATCCCGATGCTGTTCGTCGCGCTGGGGTACCGGGCGCTGAACGAGCGCATGCCCGACTCGGGCACCTCGTTCACCTGGGCCTCGCGGGTCTTCGGCCCGTGGATCGGATGGATGGCGGGCTGGGGCTTGATCGCCGCCACGGTGCTCGTACTCTCGAACCTCGCAGGCGTGGCCGTCGACTTCCTCTTCCAATCGCTCGACATCGTCATGAACGGCGGCGGCGAGGTCGCCGACCTTGCGGGGATCGTCTGGATCAACATCCTGGTCTGCCTGGGTTTCATGGCGATCGCAACCTATATCTCCTACACGGGCATGACCTCGACGAAGATATTCCAGTACATCACCGTGTTCTTCCAGATGGGCGTCATGGTGTGGTTCGTTCTCGCGATGTTCTTCTTCGCCGAACCCAACCCCGATACGGGTGTGCGCAACACGCCGGAGCTCTCCTGGTTCAATCCGTTCGCGATCGACGGCTTCGGTGCGTTCTCCGCCGGGCTCGCGGTGTCGATCTTCGTCTACTGGGGCTGGGACACGGTGCTCACCCTCGGTGAGGAGACCCGTCGCGCGAAGGGCCGGATGTCGACCGAGGGCAAGGCGGCGATGATCCTCGTCGGCATCCTGCTCCTCATGTACGTCGGCACCGCGACCGCGACTCTCGTCTGGGCGGGCGTCGGCGACGGCCCGCACGGCCTGGCGAACGCGGCGATCGCAGAGAACGTTTTCGCGGCCATCGCGCACCCGGTGATGGGGCCCTTCGCGATCCTGCTGACGGTCGGCATCCTGCTGAGTGCGGTCTCCTCGATCAACACGACTGCGATCTCGCCGGCCCGCACGCTGCTCGCGATGTCTCACTACGGTGCGCTGCCGGCCTCGATCAAGAAGATCCACCCGAAGTACAAGTCGCCCTACGTGGCGCTCCTCTGGTCCTCGCTCGTCGCCTCCGTGTTCTACGCGGTCATGCGTTTCCTGAGCGAAGACGTGCTGTGGGACACGATCACGGCGCTCGGCATGATGGTCTGTTTCTACTACGGCATCACCGCGCTCTCGAGCGCCTGGTACTTCCGCAAGACCGCGCCCAAGCAGGGCTTCGGAGCGATGTTCACCAAGTTCCTGCTGCCGGGCATCGGCGGCGTCTTCCTCATGGTCACCTTCGTGCAGACCACCGTCGACAGCTTCGACCCGGCCTTCGGCTCGGGCAGCAATATCGCAGGTCTCGGCCTGGTCGGCGTGCTCGGAGTCGTCGTGCTCCTCATCGGCGTGGTGCTGATGCTGGTCTGGTCGCGCAAGGCGCCGGCCTTCTTCCGCGGCGAGGTGCTCGACCGCGGCGACGACAGTACCGACCGCGCACAGCTCGAGCTCTTCGACGACGGGATCGAATCGGGCACACGCTGACCACCGCGAGGCCCCGAATCCGTGCCATGCTTGTGCAATCATGATCGGGAGAGGGGCCATGCGGCGGGTGTTCGGCAGACAATCGGAGCTTTCGCTCTCGACGGCGGTGTTCTTCGCCGCGGGCGGCCTCTTCTCAGTACTCTCGCTGACCGTCTTCAACGCGAGCGATCCGCCGCGCAACCCCTATACCGCGCTCGCGATCGTGGTCGCGTTCCCGGTCTGCGTGATCGTGCTGCTGCGCGGCGACCGGCTGCGACCGCTGACGGCGGGCGCGCTCATGAGCATGACGGCCGCCGTTCTGCTGGTCTTCGCGAGCAGCGCGGCGACCGGGTATCGCGCGATCCACATCGGGCTGCTCTTCATCACGATCTTCATCTTCTTCATCTGGTTCATGCCGCGGTGGATCGCGCGGGTCGTCGGCTACAGCTGGATGTCGCTCTACGCGGTCGGCATCGTGATGCGATTCGACGGCGAGGTGATGATGCCGCTGATGACGCTCGTCGCGACGACGCTGATCGTCGGGGAGCTGATCGGCAGATTCAAGGACGGGTTGGAGGCGCAATCTCTCACCGACCCCCTGTGCGAGGTGTGGAACCGCAGAGGGTTCGGCATCATGCTCGATCGCGCGGCCTCTGACGCCGTGCGCACGGGGCGACCCCTGTCCGTGCTGTACCTCGATCTCGACGGGTTCAAACGCGTCAACGACGAGCGGGGCCATGACGAGGGGGATCGGGTGCTGATCCGTTTCGCGCGAGCGATCGACGAGGAGTCGCGGCCGCAGGACATCGCGGCCCGGTTGGGCGGAGACGAGTTCGTGCTGCTGCTGCCCGGCACCACGGAGGAGGAGGCCCGAGGTGTGGGCAGGCGGCTCGCCGAGCGGATCACACATGTGGGCTGGACCTCTGGCGTCGCGCAGCTGCGGCCGGGGGAGGAGCCCGCTGCATTCGTGGCACGGGCCGACGAGACCATGCTCGAGATCAAGCGCATTTCACGTCTCGAGTCGTCGGACTGAACGAGGAAACGGGCGGGAGCGACACGGCGAGCGGTCAGCCCGTCGAGGTAGTCTTGGTGCATGAGCGCGACGCCTATTCCGACCCCGTACGAGGATCTGCTGCGTGAGGTCTACGAGCAGGGCGCCCGGAAGGGAGACCGCACCGGAACCGGCACGCGGAGCCTGTTCGGCAAGCAGCTGCGATTCGATCTCGCGGACTCCTTTCCGCTGATCACGACGAAGCGGGTGCACTTCAAGTCCGTGGCATACGAGCTGCTGTGGTTTCTGCGCGGCGAGGGCAACACGAAGTACCTCAGGGATCACGGCGTGACGATCTGGGACGAGTGGGCGGATGAGTCTGGCGACCTCGGCCCGGTGTACGGGGTGCAGTGGCGCTCGTGGCCGACCCCGGACGGCGAGCATATCGACCAGATCGCGCAGGTGATCGATCAGATCAGGGCGAACCCCGACTCCAGGCGGCACCTCGTCTCCGCGTGGAACGTCGCCGAGCTCGACGAGATGGCGCTCATGCCCTGCCACGCGTTCTTCCAGTTCTACGTCGCGGACGGCAGGCTCAGCTGCCAGCTGTATCAGCGCTCGGCCGACATGTTCCTCGGGGTGCCCTTCAACATCGCCTCGTACGCGCTGCTCACCCTGATGGTGGCGCAGCAGACGGGTCTCGAGCCGGGGGAGTTCATCTGGACCGGCGGCGATTGCCATATCTACGACAACCACGTCGAGCAGGTGGAACTGCAGCTCTCGCGCGATCCCTACCCCTACCCGCGCATCGAGGTGCGGAAACGCGACAGCATCTTCGACTACGAGTTCGAGGACTTCGAGATCGTCGACTACGTGCACCACGCGGGCATCAAGGCCCCGGTGGCGGTGTAGCGAGGTGGAACTCAAGCTGGTCTGGGCGGAGGCATCGGGCGGCGCAATCGGCCGCGACGGTGTGATGCCGTGGCACCTGCCCGAAGACCTCGCGCACTTCAAAGCCGAGACCCTTGGCGCCCCCGCCGTCATGGGACGCCGCACCTGGGAGTCGTTGCCGGAGCGATTCCGTCCGCTGCCGGGGCGCGAGAACGTCGTGGTGACGCGGGACCGAGACTATGAGGCGCTAGGCGCCACGGTCGTCGACTCGCTGCAGGGCGCACTCGACCTCGTCGGCGCCGCACCCGTGGTGTGCGTCATCGGTGGCGGCGACCTCTATCGGCAGGTGATGGGCATCGCGACCGAGCTGGTCGTCACGCGCATCGCCCTCGAGGTCGCCGACGCCGACACCTTCGCTCCGGAGATCGGGCCGGAGTGGCGCGTCGTCGACTCGGGGAAGCCGCTCGTGTCGAAGACCGGGCTCGGATACCGCTTCGAGCGGTATCGTCGCGACTGAGCCGACCTGTGGTCTCGTACTCGGGCGAGTCAGATACCCTGTACAAGTGACGAACGTTGAGAACCCCTTCGGCCAGGTACTGGTCGCACTGATCACCCCGTTCCACGCCGATGGCGAGGTCGCCTGGGCCGCAACCGAGCAGCACATCGAGAATTGCATCGCGAGCGGAGCGGACGGCATCGTGGTCACCGGCACGACCGGAGAGACCTCGACGCTGACAGACCCCGAGAAGCTCGAACTGGTGCGCGTGGCCAAGTCGGTGAGCGCAGGCCGAGCCAAGGTCATCACGGGCGGCGGCTCGAACGAGACCGCGCACGCGATCGAGCTGTACCAGGCCAGTGAGAAGGCGGGCGCCGACGGCGTCATGATCGTCACCCCGTACTACAACAAGCCGACCCAGGCCGGCCTGCTCACACACTTCCGCATGGTCGCCGACGCGACCGATCTTCCCGTGATCCTCTACGACATCCCGGGGCGCACCGGCGTGCCGATCAAGTACGAGACGATCCTGCGGCTCGCGAAGCACCCGAACATTCTCGCGGTGAAGGACGCCAAGGGCGACTTCAGCGAGGTCAGCCGAGTGCTGAACC
>JBEBWI010000125.1:0-7434 GCA_040392345.1 Leucobacter soli
CCGCGTTGATCGCGAGCGCGTCGTAGAACTCGCCGGGGGCGATCGACAGCACGGTCACGACGATCTGCACCTCGTTGCGGAGGCCGTCGACGAACGACGGGCGCAGCGGGCGGTCGATGAGACGGCAGACGAGGATCGCCTCGGTCGAGGGGCGGCCCTCGCGGCGGAAGAACGAGCCGGGGATCTTGCCCGCGGCGTACGAGCGCTCTTCGACGTCGACGGTCAGCGGGAAGAAGTCGAAGTGCTCCTTCGGGTGCTTCGACGCGCTCGTCGCGCTGAGCAGCATGGTGTCTTCGTCGAGATAGGCGGCCACTGCGCCCTGCGCCTGCTGCGCAAGTCGACCGGTCTCGAAGCGAATGGTGCGTGTGCCGAACTTGCCGTTGTCGAGAACAGCCTCGGCGAACTTGATTTCAGGACCCTCCACGGGAACTCCTTTGCGTCTGAACACGCGGCGGGCAGCCCGAAGCGCTGCGAGCGACCACGGGCGCTGATCAACAGTAGAAAACCACCCCCGTGTCGGGCGCTGCCCACGCGACGCAGACGTCGCAAGCGAGAGGGATCCACCACCGAAGACCAGCCCGCCAGCCGACGTGCTCGGTTCATCGTTGATGCGGGCATGCACCCGCACGCCTAGGCTACCACCGCACCGGTGGGAAACCCCAGGAAACCGCGGGATCAGCGGCGAGCCCCGACAGCGGTACCCGCGAACGAGACGAGGGCCCCGCACCGAAGCGCAGGGCCCTCGTCTCGCAACGAGTGGATCGCCGCAGCGTCAGTCGACCACTAGATCGATGGCCCGCAGCATGTCGGCGCCGATGGCCTGGCCGAGTTCGGCGACGAGTTCCGCCGGCACCGGCGCGTCGACCGAGAGCACCGAGAGCGCGGTGCCCTTCTTCTCGTCGCGCGCGATCTGCAGGCCTGCGATGTTGACCCCGGCCTCTCCCAGCAGGCTGCCGTATGCGGCCACGATGCCCGGGCGATCGGTGTAGCTGAACACGATGAAGTGCTCGGAGATGGGCAGTTCGAGTTCGTAGCCGTTGATCTCAACGATCTTCTCGACCTGCTTCGGGCCGGTGAGCGTGCCCGAGACCGAGATCTGCGTGCCGTCGGCGAGGCTGCCGCGCAGCGTGATCACGTTGCGGTAGCTCTCGGTCTTCGCGTCGGCGCTGAAACGCACCTCGACATCGCGCTGCTCCGCGAGCAGCGGCGCGTTGACATACGAGACCGGGTCGCTGACGACCTGGGTGAACACGCCCTTGAGCGCGGCGAGACGCAGCACCTCGACGTTGTGCTCGGAGAGTTCGCCATGCACCTCCACGTCGAGCGACGTGATCGGACCGTCTGCGAGAGCGGCGAAGATCTGGCCCAGCTTCTCGGTGAGCGGCAGACCCGGCTTCACATACTCGTTGATGGCACCGCCCGCGACGTTCACCGCGTCGGGCACGAGCTCGCCGGCGAGCGCCAGACGCACCGACTTCGCGACGGAGACGCCGGCCTTCTCCTGCGCCTCCTCGGTCGACGCGCCGAGGTGGGGGGTCACGTTGACGCGGTCGAGGCTCGTCAACGAGGCGTCGGCCGGGGGCTCCTGCACGAACACGTCGAGCGCGGCGCCCGCGATCTCGCCGGCCTCGAGCGCCGCCGCGAGGGCCTGCTCATCGATCAGACCGCCGCGGGCGACGTTGACCACGTACGCGGTCGGCTTCATGGCTTTGAGCTGAGCCTCGCCGATCATGCCGAGCGTCTCGGGTGTGCGGGGCATGTGGATCGTGAGGAAGTCCGCGCGCTCGACCAGTTCGTCGAGCTCGACGAGCTGCACGCCGAGCTGCTGGGCGCGAGCGGCCGTGACATAGGGGTCGAAGGCGATGAGTTCGACGCCGAAGCCGCGCAGCCGCTCCGCCACGAGCGCACCGATGCGGCCGAGACCGATGATGCCGATGGTCTTCTCGAAGAGCTCGGTTCCGGTGAACGAGGAGCGCTTCCACTGACCCGCGGAGAGCGAGGCGTGCGCGCGCTGCAGGTGGCGGGCGAGCCCCAGGATGTGCGCCACGGTCAGCTCGGCCGCGCTGATGATGTTCGAGGTCGGCGCGTTGACGACCATCACCCCGGCCTGGGTGGCGGCTTTGATGTCGACGTTGTCGAGGCCCACACCGGCACGGGCGATGACCTTCAGTTTCGGAGCCCAGGCGATCGCCTCGGTGTCGAGCTGCGTGGCCGAGCGCACGAGCACGGCGTCGGCGTTCGCCAGCGCGGCGCGCAGCGCGTCACGATCGGTGCCGTCGACGTTCACCACGTCGAAGTCGGGGCCGAGCGCGGCAATGGTGGCGGGAGAGAGTTCTTCGGCGATCAGCACGACTGGCGCAGGCAACGGGCGGTTCCTTCGAGGTCGACGGCAACGCGGCCCGCGAATCGGGCCACCGTTGCATTCTACCGAACCGCGGTACCTCCGCCGAACTAAACGAAGAACGTCGACTGCGGCACGAGATGCAGCACCTCGAGCTGCACGGCCGCGACGACGCACACCCCGGTCGCGAGCAGCAGCAGGCGCAGCCCCGCCGAGCGAGCGCGGCCTATCACGAGCGCGACCGCGAACACGATCACGGGCAGTGCGATTCCGAAGAGCAGCCACGACCAGCCGACCGCGTTCAGCGTCAGCCCGAGCAGCGCTGACATCTCCCGCAGGCCGATCAGGTTGCCCACCCCCGCGACGACCAGATAGACGTAGAGCAGGGTCAGCAGCACGCCGAGCACCCAGGTGACGATTCTGCCGGCCATCACGCCCCCCCGGTGATCACGAGCGCAGGGAGCGGCACGAGCACGACGGCTCCGATCAGGAGCCAGAGGGCCAGCTTCCACGTGCGCGCGCCGCGGCACAGCAGGAACGCCGTGAGAAACCACAGGGCAGGCGCCAGCGGAGCCGCCCAGAATACGAGCTGCTGCATCACCGAACCGATGACGCCGCTGCCCTCGGCAACCGCGGCATTCATCTGCGAGTAGTAGTTCGCCCAGCTGAACCACACCCAGGTGTAGAGCAGGTAGAGCCCGCCGATCACTCCGAGCAGCACGACGGCCCCGTTGCTCAGCTGCTCACGCGAACCCGCTGTGGAAGCGGGCGCGACATCGGGGGCCTGCACGACGTCCGGGTTCGGCTCCACCTGGGCACCGCCGACGCTCGCGGCAGCCGCAGCGAGTTCCGGATCGGCTTCCAGCATCCAGCCGCTCGCGAGCGCACTCTCACGCGCTTCGCGGGCAGTCTTCTTTCGCATCCCCCCAGCCTAGCCACACGCGCCTCGGAGATCGCGGAGAGCCCGCAGGGCGTCGCACACCAGCCCGGCATGGGCGTCGCGCCCGCGGACCCGGCACTCAGCGACGCGGGAAGCGCCAGGCGATGACGAGCGCACCGACCAGGACGATGCCCGCGCACCACACGAGAGCGAACCATGCCTGCCCCCCGGGATCGCCACCGAGCAGCAGCGCCCGGATCGCGTCGGTCAGCGGGGTGACGGGCTGTGCTGCCGCGAACGGCTGGAGCCAGCCGGGCAGGGTGCCGAGCGGCACGAAGGCGCTCGACAGGTATGGCAGGAACAGCAGCCCGAATCCGTAGCCGTTCGCGGCTTCCGGGCTCGACGAGAGCAGACCGATCGCGGCGAAGACGACCGTGACCGCGAGGATCCACGCGAGCACGAGCGCCGCGACCGCAAGCCATTCCAACGGTCCCGCCACCGGCCGGAAGCCGAGCAGCAGGCCGACGCCCACCACGATCGCGGTGGCCAGCAGATTGCGCAGCACGCTCGCGACCACGTGACCCACGAGGCAGCAGGCTGCCGGAGTCGGCAGGCTGCGGAAGCGCTGCATGGCTCCGCCCGTCACATCACGATTGACCGACACCGCGACCGAGGCGGCCCCGAAGCCCGAGCAGAGCACGATGATGCCCGGCAGCACGAAGTCCACGTACTCCGTTCCCGCGTCGATCGCACCTCCGAAGACCACGGTGAACAGCAGCATGAGCATGACCGGCAGCACGATGGCCATCATCAGCCCCTCGCCGTCGCGCAGACTGTGCCGCATGCTGCGCCCGACGAAGACCCGGCTCGCCGTGATGGGCCCCGTCCCCTCATGCACCGCGACGGTCATGCCGCGGCCTCCCGCCACTCGTCGTTCCGCCCGACGACGCCGTCGCCGAGACCACCGCGATCGCCGCGCCGCGCCGTGAGCGCGAGGAACGCGTCGTCCAGCGTCGGTCTGCGCAACTCGAGTCGCAGTTCCCCTTCCTCCTCCGCAAGCCCGGCGAGCGCACGCTCGAGCCCGGCCGCGGTGCCGGAGACCTCCAGGGTCCGCCTCACCGCACCCTCACGGTCCACCAGCACCGCGGTCTCCTCTCCCACGAGCGCCGTCAGCGACGCGACCGTGCCGTCTGCGACGATCCTGCCGTGCTGCAGGATCGCGACCCGGTCGGCCAGCGCTTCGGCCTCGTCGAGCATCTGCGTCG
Source organism: Leucobacter soli (assembly GCA_040392345.1). Lineage (GTDB taxonomy): Bacteria > Actinomycetota > Actinomycetes > Actinomycetales > Microbacteriaceae > Leucobacter > Leucobacter soli_B. Next base: position 4,487 of record JBEBWI010000125.1, read on the forward strand.
TCAGGAAGACGCAGCAGCCTTCGGCCGCGAGCGCGGAGATGTCGTTCCAGAGACGAGCCCGGCTCGCGGGATCGAGCCCGGTGGTCGGCTCGTCGAGGAACAGTACGGCAGGCGTGGAGACGAGCGAAGCGGCGAGGTCCACGCGCCGCCGCATGCCGCCGGAGTAGACCGACACCCGGCGATCCGCCGCCTCGGCGAGATCGAACGACTCGAGCAACTCGGCCGCGCGTCGCCGCGAGTCCCGAGGCGAAAGACCGAGCAGCTGCGCGATCATCACGAGGTTCTCACGCCCGGTGAGCGTTTCGTCGACCGAGGCGTACTGTCCGGTCGCTCCGATGAGCCGGCGCACCGTCGCGGCCTCGCGCACGACGTCGTGACCCAGGATTCTGGCTGCGCCGGCCTCGGGCCGCAACAGCGTGGTGAGGATCGAGACGAGCGTGGTCTTGCCCGCCCCGTTGGGGCCGAGCAGCGCGAAGATCCCACCGGAGATCTCGAGCGAGAGACCATCGAGCACCGCACGCCCTCCGTAGCACTTGGCGAGGCTCTCGACCTCGATGGTGGGCATCATCGTTCCTCCTCGTAGTCATGCTGCGCAACGCTACAGCGTTACCAATAAACAGTATGCATCATAAACAGTAGATGTGTCACGCAGTTATGATCGAATACGGTGGACGACGAGGAGGAGCACATGGACGAAGCAGAGGTATCGCGCACCCTCGCGCTCGCGTGGGGGCTCGCCGCCGCACCGCAGCGCGGCCCCAAGCGCGAACTCACGCTCGAGCGCATCGTCGACGCTGCGATCGGAATCGCCGACGCCGAAGGGCTCGCGGCGGTCACGATGCAGCGGGTCGCCCAGACCTTCCAATTCAGCACGATGGCCCTCTACCGCTACGTGACGACCAAGGACGAGCTCTACCGTCTCATGCTCGACGCAGCAATGGGTTCGGAGCCGGTGCCCATCGAATCCGACGACTGGCGATCGGAGCTGCGCGCCTTCCTGCACACGCTTCTCGCGATGTACCGCAGACACCCCTGGGTGCTCGACATCCCCCTCAGCCCGGATATCCATCTGATGCCGGGACAGCTGCGCGCAGCGGACCTCGGGCTGCGCGCGATGCGGGAGCTCCCCGCATCGGCGGAGACGAAACTCGGAGTGCTCATCATCCTCTCGGCGTACGCGCGCGGCCACGCCGTCGTCGAACGAGAAGTCCTCGCGGGCGGTGCGATGAACGCGGCGACTCGCGCCCTCATGGAGGAGGCCGTGACCCCGGCGCTCTTCCCCCAGGTCGCTCCCCTCGTTCGCAGCGGAGCCTATTTTGGCGACGGGCCTCCCGACGGCTCGACACCCCCGTCGACGGAGGCAGCGCGAAGGGACGCGGCGCGCGAGGACGCCGACGCGATCCTCGCTTTCGGCACCGAGGTGCTCGTCGCCGGCCTGGAGGCCTCCCTCGCCGAAATGCCGGATCCCCCGGGGGCGGCACCCGCGCCGGAGTTGTCTCCGCAGGAGGAATACGAGGCCGCCGAGGCCGCCCTGCACGCGCACATCGACCTGCGCAAGCGCACCCAGCAGCGCCTGCGCGAGCTGGAGCGCCAGGAGGCGGCCCTGCACAAGACGCGGGACCGCGCGAAGGAACTCGCCAAGGCGCACGCGCGGCACCTCCGCTCGCAGGGCGAGTCCTGACGATCGGGCAAGCGCGCCACCGGTCCGAAGCGGAATCTCTGATTTACCCTAGCGATGAGATTACCCAGTGATTACTGTGAGAGTGTGGATCGAAGAGTATTCCTGAGCGCAGCCCTCACCGCGTCAGCACTCGGCCTGGTCTCCTGCGCCAGCGAAACGCCGACTCTCCCGCCGAGCTCGGGCGAGCTGATACCCGCCCCGAACGCGCCCACACCCGAGCCCTCACCGGAGCCGACACCCGAGCCGTTGCCGGAACCCGACCCCATACCGCAGTTCGATCTGCCGGCCGGGCCGATCTGGGGGCTCCCCGAAGAGGTCGGCAACCGAGTCGCCTGGACGGTGGACGACGGAGCGAGCGCGGAAACCGTGCTGGCGTACGCCGACTTCGCCCAGCAGACCGGAACCCGGCTGGCCTTCTTCATCAACGGCATGTACGCCGACTCCTGGCTTCCGGCGGTCCCGATCCTCGCACCGCTCATCGCCTCCGGCCAGGTGCAGATCGCGAATCACACGTTCTCCCACCCATCGCTCCCCAGCCTGAGCGACGGCCAGATCCAAGACGAGCTTCAACGCAACCACGACTTCATCGCACAGCACTTCGGCGTCGACGCACGGCCCTGGTACCGGCCGCCCTACGGCAACCGGGACGCGCGCACCGACGCCGCAGCCGCCGCGATCGGGTACACAACGCCCGTCATGTGGTACGGCTCGCTCGGCGACTCCGGGCTCCTCACCCCCGAGGTGCTCATGCAGGAGGCGAACAAGTGGATGCTCCCCGCGCACATCGTGCTCGGTCACGCCAACGCGCCGACCGTCGCAGGGCTCTTCCCCCAACTCCTCGATCTGCTCGCAAGCCGCGACCTGCAGACCGTCACGCTCAACGACGTGTTCCGCCGGTAACAACGGAAAGAGGCGCCCGGGTCTCCCCGAGCGCCTCAATCGAGACCGCGGTTAACGCGGCCTGAATCGTCAGCGCGCAGCGCTGCCGTCGACGCGTGACGATTGCGCACAATCGTCACCAAACAGTGCTATCTGCAAGATTACGTCGTCGTCAGCGCGCAGCGCTGCCGTCGACGCGTGACGATTGCGCACAATCGTCACCAAACAGTGCTATCTGCAAGATTACGTCGTCGTCAGCGCGCAGCGCTGCCGTCGACGCGTGACGATTGCGCACAATCGTCACCAAACAGTGCTATCTGCAAGATTACGTCGTCGTCAGCGCGCAGCGCTGCCGTCGACGCGTGACGATTGCGCACAATCGTCACCA
>JBEBWI010000126.1:0-7219 GCA_040392345.1 Leucobacter soli
CGGTGGGGGTTTCGAGGGTGGTACACCCCCCGGGACTCGAACCCGGAACCCGCTGATTAAGAGTCAGCTGCTCTGCCAATTGAGCTAGAGGTGCGTATCGCCCGCTGGGCAACAGAAATACATTAGCACGCGGCGGCGGGGAACAAAAATCAGCGCGTTCCCGCGGCATTTCGTCGCACCGGCCGTCTCGACGGCGCAGGGCTCCCGAGCCGCGGCGCTGCGGCATTTCTACGCGGTCGGCGCCTCGAGCCGCCGTACTCCGGAGTCCGCAGCGCTTCCTGGTTGCAACTCGTGTCAGCACGGCCTGCTATGCCCCGGGGAGTCGGAAGGCGCGGAGCAAGCGGTCGCCTCTACGGGCCCTGCTTCTCCCGCCCGCGCGGCCGCCGCACGAGAAATGCGGCCGCGACAGCGGTCGCGAGCAGCGACCCCGCCATCACCGCGAGCCGCGCGGTGTCCGCGTCTGCCGCGTCGATGAAGCTCAGATCCGCGATGAGCAGCGAGACGGTGAAGCCGATGCCGCCGAGGCAGGCGACGCCGATGAACTCCCGCGCGCCCACCTCGCCGCCGAGTTCGGCGCGTGAGAACCGGGTGAGCAGCCACGTGGTGAGCGCGATGCCCACGGGCTTGCCCAGCACGAGCCCGACCAGAATGCCGAAGGCGATGGGGTCGAAGGGGAACCGGGATCCGCCGCTCACAGCGACGCCGGCGGCGAAGAACGCGAACACCGGCACCGCGAATCCGCTCGACAGCGGCCCGAAACGGTGCCCGAACACCTCTGCGAGGTCGATCGCCGCGGCCGCCCCTGTTCCTTTCCGGCCGCCTGACGGCCCCTGCGACGCGGTGCCCGAGGGCGAGACGGGCGATCCACTGGCGAGGTCTGGGGCCTGCGCGCCGGTGCCGCCCCGTGAAACCGCGGTCACCGGCACGGCGAACGCGAGCGCAACTCCCGCGATGGTCGCGTGCACCCCCGAGGCGTGCACGAGGGCCCACACCGCACCGCCGAGCGGCAGCAGCACTGCCCACGCGGCCCAGCGGCGGCGGGTGAACCACGAGGCGAACCGGTGCGCCAGCAGCGCATAGAGCGCGAGGGGCACGAGCGCCGCGCCCAGCGCCCAGAACTGCACGCCGTTCGTGTAGAACACTGCGATGACGGCGATCGCGATGAGATCGTCGACGACGGCGAGCGTCAGCAGGAATACGCGCAGCGCCGGAGGGATGCGTGGTGCGAGCAGGCCGAGCACGGCGACCGCGAATGCGATGTCGGTCGCGGTCGGAATCGCCCAGCCCCGACTCGCATCAGTCGCCGCCGTGAACGCCAGATAGCAGAGAGCGGGCACCGCGACCCCTCCGAACGCGGCCGCGACCGGCACGATCGCGGTGTTGAAACGGCTCAGCGCCCCGCCCACGAACTCGCGCTTGAGCTCGAGGCCGACCATGAAGAAGAACACGGCGAGCAGGCCGTCGGCTGCCCACGCGCCGACCGTCAGGTCGAGGTGCAGGGCCGCCGGTCCGATGCGGAGGTCGCGCAGCGCCGTGTAGGCGGGGGAGAGCGGGCTGTTGGCGGCGATGAAGCCGAGGAACGCCGCGACCATGACCGCGATACCGCTCGCGAACTCGCCACGCAGCAGCGCGCTGACGCGCGCGAGCTCACGCTGGCTGAGCCTGCCGAGACCGGCGATGCTGAGTTGAGGGTGCACCATGCGTGAGGCCTTCCGGGTCGACGAACCGAGTGTCGACCAGGCTTCCCGACTCACCGATGTCGAGTGTACACACCCGCGGCTCCGGTGCTCGAGCGCGCCCGAGGAGGTCGCTGCGAGCGGTGCGCGGCAGGCCTCTCGCCTCGGGGGCAATCGCAGTGCGGCGGGTCGAAGCGCCAGGCGTCTTGCTTCGGCGAGTGGATCGCGGCGCGTTCCTCGGGCCGCCTCAGACGCGCCGACCGCGCTTGCGGGCTTCCTTCAGCTCGGCCTTCTCGTCGCGCTCGGCCTGCTTGTGCGCCTCGGCGAACTGCTCGTCCTGTTCCTGCTTCGCCGCACCGGCGATGGCGAGCGCGAGACCGGCGGCCCACACGCCCCAGACGAGGAAGCGTCGCCAGTCCTTCGGCATCTGCTGGGTCTGACGCATCGTGCCGAGCGCACCGATGAGCGCCCCGATCACACCGATGTTGGTCAGGTACCTGCCGATCGACATGCTGCCTCCTTGCCGGGTCGCACCCGGATGCGAATGACCTCCAGACTAGCGCGACCGTTCGCGGCCCGCTCGCCGAAATCGGCGGATCGGGTGCGAATGCCCTAGGCTGAGGGGCAGCCAGAGAACCCCGGGTCTGAGGAGGATCACCGTGTCAACGAACGAGTCGCTGTTTGAAGAGAGCTCGCAGGGCGCAGTGAGTGCGGTCACCGCGGTCGTCTTCGTTCTGTCGCTTCTGCTCGCGTTCGGCGGCCTCTACGTGATGAGCCTGGCTTTCGACACCGGCATCGTCGAGGGCATGGTCGGGTTCTGGGTGTTCGCAGCCGGCCTGCTGGCGAGCGTCGTCGGGTTCGCGCTCCCCTTCACCATTCTTCCGGCGACCGGCAAGTAGTTCGCCGCACGCCTCATGAGGGCCGTTCACCGCGCACAGGCGGTGGGCGGCCCTCTGTCGTGCGCGTCGCGGTGGTGCTGAGGCGGGGATAGACTTGCCCCATGTCAGAGATTGATGTGAAGCCACGCAGTCGCGATGTCACCGACGGCATCGAGAAGGCTGCGGCTCGCGGCATGCTGCGCGCTGTCGGCATGGGCGACGAGGATTGGGCGAAGCCGCAGATCGGCATCGCGAGCTCTTGGAACGAGATCACGCCCTGCAACCTCAGCCTCGATCGCCTGGCCCAGGGCGCCAAGGAGGGTGTGCACTCCGGCGGCGGCTACCCGCTCGAGTTCGGCACCATTTCCGTGTCGGACGGCATCTCCATGGGCCATGAGGGAATGCACTTCTCGCTCGTCTCGCGCGAGGTCATCGCCGATTCGGTCGAGACCGTCATGATGGCGGAGCGACTCGACGGTACCGTGCTGCTCGCGGGCTGCGACAAGTCGCTGCCCGGCATGCTCATGGCGGCCGCGCGCCTCGACCTCGCGGCCGTGTTCCTCTACGCCGGTTCGATCGCTCCCGGCTGGGTGAAGCTGAGCGACGGCACGCAGAAGGAAGTCACGATCATCGACGCCTTCGAGGCCGTCGGGGCGTGCAAGGCCGGCACCATGAGCGAGGAGGATCTGAAGCGCATCGAGTGCGCGATCGCTCCCGGCGAAGGCGCGTGCGGCGGCATGTACACGGCGAACACAATGGCGTCGATCGCCGAGGCGCTCGGCATGAGCCTGCCCGGTTCGGCGGCGCCGCCGAGCGCCGACCGCCGCCGCGACTACTACGCCCACCGCTCGGGCGAGGCCGTCGTCAACATGCTCCGTCAGGGCATCACGGCTCGCGACGTCATGACGAAGCATGCCTTCGAGAACGCCATCACCCTGCTCATGGCGCTCGGCGGCTCGACGAACGCGGTGCTGCATCTGCTCGCCATCGCCCGCGAAGCGGAGGTCGATCTCACGCTCGACGACTTCAACCGCGTCGGCGATCGCGTTCCGCACCTGGCCGATATGAAGCCGTTCGGCAAGTACGTGATGGCAGACGTGGATCGGCACGGCGGCATCCCGGTCGTGCTCAAGGCGCTGCTCGACGCCGGTCTGCTGCACGGCGACGCGATGACGGTCACGGGCAAGACCATGGCCGAGAACCTCGAAGCGTTGAATCCCGACCCCATCGATGGCGACGTGATCCACCAGCTCGACGACCCGATCCACGCGACCGGCGGCCTGACCGTGCTGCACGGAACACTCGCGCCCGAGGGCGCGGTCGTGAAGACCGCAGGCTTCGACGCCGACGTGTTCGAGGGGCCCGCGCGCGTGTTCGACCGCGAGCGAGCCGCGATGGATGCGCTGACCGAAGGCGCCATCGGCAAGGGCGACATCGTCGTGATCCGCTACGAAGGCCCCAAGGGCGGACCCGGTATGCGCGAGATGCTCGCGATCACGGCCGCGATCAAGGGGGCGGGGCTCGGAAAAGATGTACTACTATTGACGGACGGGCGATTCTCAGGCGGCACAACCGGACTGTGTATCGGCCATATTGCACCCGAGGCATCGGACGGGGGTCCGGTCGCCATGGTGCGCGACGGTGACCTGATTCGGGTCGATATCGCCGCACGAACGCTCGATCTGTTGGTAGAACCCGCCGAGCTCGAGGCCCGCAGAGCATCCTGGGCCCCGCTTCCCCCGCGGTACACGCGCGGCGTCCTCGCAAAGTACGCCAAGCTTGTGCGCTCGGCCTCTGAAGGCGCGATCACCGGTTGACCCGGTCGCGACAGCCCATCGCCACGATCCGCTGCCGCGTGCATCGCGCCACGTCCGCGCGTGAGTCCGCACCACAGCTACCGTCAAGAGAAAGTGTGACATGAACTCGGATACGAGTGCCATCCCCACCCAGTCGCGCGCCGACAGCGGCGCGCCCGGCGAGCGCATGACCGGTGCCGAAGCGGTCGTGCGCAGCCTCGAACTCCTGGGCGTGCGAGACGTCTTCGGCCTGCCCGGGGGCGCGATCCTCCCGGTCTACGACCCGCTGATGGACGCGAGCGAGCTCCGCCACATCCTCGTGCGTCACGAACAGGGCGCCGGCCACGCGGCCGAAGGCTACGCCGCCGCCTCGGGAAAGCTCGGCGTGTGCATCGCCACCTCCGGCCCCGGTGCGACGAATCTCGTCACCGCCATCGCCGACGCCTACATGGATTCGGTGCCCATGCTCGCCATCACGGGTCAGGTGTTCTCGACCCTGATGGGCACCGACGCCTTCCAGGAAGCCGACATCGTCGGCATCACGATGCCGATCACCAAGCACTCGTTCCTCGTACGCAAGGCGGAGGACATTCCCTCGGCCCTCGCCGCCGCCTACCAGGTCGCCACCACCGGCCGGCCGGGGCCCGTGCTCGTCGACATCACGAAGGATGCGCAACAGACGGAGTTCGACTTCGTCTGGGATCCGCGCGTGGAGCTGCCCGGGTACCGGCCGATCACGAAGGCCAACAGCAAGCAGGTGCAGGCCGCGGCCGAACTGATCGCCGATTCCCAGCGACCGGTGTTCTACGTCGGCGGCGGAGTGATCCGCGCCCGCGCTTCGGACGAGCTGCTGCAGCTCGCCGAGCTGGTCGGCGCGCCCGTGGTGACCACGCTGATGGCGCGCGGCGCGTTCCCCGACTCGCACCCGTTGCACCTCGGCATGCCCGGGATGCACGGCACAGTCCCCGCGGTGCTCGCGCTGCAGGAGGCCGATCTGCTGATCACCATCGGCGCCCGGTTCGACGATCGCGTGACCGGCAAGGCCGAACTCTTCGCCCCCGAGGCGAAGGTGATTCACGCCGACGTCGACCCCGCCGAGATCGGCAAGATCCGCACTGCCGACGTGCCCATCGTGGGCGACGCCGCCGAGGTGATCGCCGACCTGATCGCCGCGGTGTCGACGATCAAGCGCGACCGAGAGTTCGCCGACCAGAGCGTTTGGTGGCAGCGCCTGAACGAGCTGCGCGACGAGTACCCCCTCGGCTACCAGCCCACGAGCGACGGACTCCTGTCGCCGCAGCGCGTGATCCAGCGCATCGGCGAGCTCACCGGCCCCGAAGGCGTGTACGCCGCGGGTGTCGGCCAGCATCAGATGTGGTCGGCGCAGTTCATCAAGTACGAGCGCCCGAACTCATGGCTGAACTCCGGTGGAGCCGGCACCATGGGCTACTCGGTGCCCGCCGCAATGGGGGCGAAGGTCGCCGAGCCCGACCGCGTGGTCTGGGCCATCGACGGCGACGGCTGCTTCCAGATGACCAACCAGGAACTCGCGACCTGCGTGATCAACGACATCCCCATCAAGGTGGCGGTGATCAACAACTCGTCGCTCGGCATGGTGCGCCAGTGGCAGACACTGTTCTACGACAAGCGCTACTCGAACACCGAACTCAACACCGGCCACGGCAGCGAGCGCGTGCCCGACTTCGTGAAGCTCGGCGAGGCCTACGGCTGCCTCGCCATCCGCGTCGAACGCGAAGACCAGGTCGACGACGCGATCAAGCTCGCGCTCGAGACCAACGACCGGCCGGTCGTCATCGACTTCGTCGTCAGCTCCGACGCCATGGTGTGGCCGATGGTGCCGCAGGGCGTGTCGAACAGCGAAGTGCAGTACGCAAGAGAGCACAGCCCGGAATGGGGGGAGGAATAACCATGAGCCGTCACGTTCTCAGCCTCCTCGTGGAGGACAAGCCCGGTCTTCTGACCCGAGTCGCCGGGCTCTTCGCCCGCCGCGGCTTCAACATCTCGAGCCTCGCCGTGGGTCCGACCGAGGTGCAGGGACTCTCCCGCATCACCGTGGTGATCGATGAGGAGGATCTGCCGCTCGAGCAGGTCACCAAGCAGCTCAACAAGCTCGTCAACGTCATCAAGATAGTCGAGCTGGAAGAGACGCAATCGGTGCAGCGCGAGCACATGCTGATCAAGGTGCGCGTCGACCACCAATCCCGCTCCCACGTGCTCGAAGCTGTTAATCTCTTCCGGGCGCGCGTCGTCGACGTCGTCACCGATGCCCTCGTCATCGAGGTCACCGGAGACAGCGGCAAGATCCAGGCGTTCCTGCGGGTTCTCGAACCCTACGGAATCAAGGAGATCGCCCAGTCAGGCCTCATCGCGGTGGGCCGCGGCTCGAAGTCGATCACCGAACGCGTGTTCAAGAGCTGACACCCGCTGGAACGGCCCGCACAGGCCCGCTCCGCTCGAGACCAACCGAGACCAACAACAATCAAAAGGAGGCCACTCGTGGCTGAAATGTACTACGACGGCGATGCCGACCTGTCGATCATTCAGGGCAAGAAGGTGGCCGTCGTCGGCTACGGCTCACAGGGCCACGCGCACGCGATGAACCTGCGCGACTCGGGTGTCGAGGTCGTCATCGCCCTCAAGGAGGGCTCGAAGTCGATCCAGAAGGCCACCGAGGCCGGCTTCGAGGTGAAGAACGTCGCCGACGCCGCCGAATGGGCCGACCTCATCATGATCCTCGCCCCCGATCAGCACCAGCGGGGCATCTACGCCGACTCCATCAAGGACAAGCTGACCCCGGGCAAGACCCTCGCCTTCGCGCACGGCTTCAACATCCGCTTCGGCTACATCG
>JBEBWI010000127.1:0-6820 GCA_040392345.1 Leucobacter soli
CATGCGCACGGGGGTCGCCGCAGCAGTTCGGCGTCGCGCAGCATGAGCGGGGGTCAGGCGCCAGGCGCGTCGAGCGCGCGGGTAGCATGGACGCATGACTGAAGCGACCCCCCTCGTCGGCGTGATCATGGGTTCCGACTCCGATTTCTCGGTGATGAGCGACGCGGTGCAGGTGCTGCGCGAGTTCGGCATCGCCCACGAGGTCGAGGTGGTGAGCGCGCATCGCACCCCGGACAAGATGGTCTCCTACGCGCGTGAGGCTGCGGGCCGCGGCCTGCAGACGATCATCGCTGGGGCGGGCGGAGCAGCGCACCTGCCGGGCATGGTCGCCTCGATGACGCGGCTTCCCGTCATCGGCGTGCCGGTGCCGCTCGCGAAGCTCGACGGCCTCGACTCCCTGCTGTCGATCGTGCAGATGCCCGGCGGCATTCCGGTGGCGACCGTGTCGATCGGTGGGGCGAAGAATGCGGGCCTGCTCGCGGCGCGCATCATCGGCGCGACCGATCCCGAGATCGCGGCGAAGCTCGATGCCTATCAGGCCGAGCTCGCCGAGGTGGTCGAGACGAAGAACCGGGCACTGCAGGCCCGCATTGCCGACTCGCAGCACTAGTGGATCGCGCCTTCCCCGCTCCTTCGAGCCGCCCCGGCCGCCGTGCCGGTTAGCGACGCTCCGGCCGGCGGCGGGGACCCCGGTCAGACTCCCGACCCGCGGGTCGACGAGCGCAGCCCCGTGTACCGGCGGGCGATGGTCGCCCTGTTCTGCGCGGGCATCGCCACGTTCGCGCAGATGTATTCGCCGCAGGGTCTGCTGCCCGAGATCGCCGGCGAGTTCGGGCGCAGCGCGGGCGCGTCGTCGTGGGTGGTGGGTGCGACCACGATCGGTGTGGCGGTCGGCGTGCTGCCGTGGGCGCTCATCTCAGACCGCATCGGCCGAGTGTCGGCGATGCGGTGGGCGATCTGCACGGCCATCGTCGTGGGCGTCGCGGCGCCGCTCATGCCGACGTTCGAGGCGCTCGTCGCGGTGCGTCTCATCGAGGGGCTCGCGCTCGCGGGTCTCCCCGCGATCGCCGTGAACACGCTCGCCGAAACGGTGAACCCGCGCGTGCTGGGCGGGGCGATCGGCACGTACGTTGCGGGCACCACGATCGGCGGGCTGTTCGGCCGCATCATCTCGGCTTGGGTCGCCGACGTGCTCGGCTGGCGCGGCGGTCTGCTCGCGGTGGCGGTGCTCGCGGCGGTGGCGGCGGTCACCTTCCTGGTGCTGGTGCCGCCCACTCGCGTGCGGCCGGGCGCGCGTCTGCCGCTGTGGCAGGGGGTGCGCGACAATCTGCGCAGACCCGGGGTGATGGTGCTGGTGGCGCAGGGCTTCCTGCTGATGGGAGGTTTCGTCGCCGCGTACAACTATCTCGCGTTCCGGCTGCAGCAGCCGCCGTTCGGGCTGTCGCTCGCGCAGGTCTCATGGATCTTCCTGGCCTACCTCGCCGGCGCCGTCGCGTCGCGCTACGTGTGGCGGGCGGCGCGTCTCTGGCAGCCGACCACGGTGCTGCTCGTCTGCATCGGCGTGATGCTTACGGGGTTGGGCCTTACCCTGCTGCCGCACTTGGCCCCTGTGATCGTCGGTCTCGTGCTCTTCACCGCGGGGTTCTTCGGCGCGCACGCCATCTCGAGCGGGCTCATCGACCGTCGGGCCGGCGCGGGCCGCAGTTTCGCTCCGTCGATGTACAACCTGGGCTACTACGGCGGATCGAGTCTGCTCGGCTGGCTCGGCGGCCTCGCGTTCGCCGCGGGTGGTTGGACTGGCACGGTCGCGATGATCGCGGGTGCGGCGCTGATCGCGGCGGCAGCGGCGTGGGCGTTCGCCAGGCGCGGCTAGTGGATCGCGTCCGCCTCCACGCTCGAGCAGGTCCGGCCGCTGTGGCGGCTTGCGGGGGCGCGGCTAGAGGCTCGCGTGCAGCTCCCACAGCTGCCAGGCGGTGCTGACCCAGGCGTAGGAGCGGCTGCGATCTTCGGCGAGCACGCGCAGGCGGGCCAGCTCGGCGTCGTCGTTCACGAGCCGGGTGAGTTCGTGCGCGAACGAGCCTGCGCTGTCGGTGGCGACGCCTGCGTCGAGCGCGAGTTCGGCGGCGACGGGGCAGCCGCCGTGCAGCACGGGCACGGCGTTGTCGAGCGCACCGAGCACTTCGTAACCGGTACCGAGGTGCTCCTGCGGGCAGGCGAAGAGCAGCGCCCCCTCGAGTACGGCGCCGATGTCGGCGAGTTCTCGGGGCTGCACCGCTATCACGCGGCCCTGGAGGTCTTCGCGCAGCGGCGCGGCGAGGGGCGCGCTGAGCAGCACGACGAGCGGCGGCAGCTCGGGGTCGGCGGCCATCGCGTCGAGCAGCCAGCCGAGCCTGCCGTGCTCGCCCATGGTGGCGGTCGTCGCGACGTAGCGCGCCGGCAGCTCGAGCGCCTCGCGCCGAGCCGCGGCATCGGCTGCGTCTTTCGGCCGGCCGATGCCGGTGGGGGCGGCGAGCGGCAGCACTTGCACGGGCAGGTCGAAGCCGTAGCGGCTGAACAGCACCTCTGCCACGGCGTGCGTCGGGGTGAGTACGGAGTCTGCGAGGCGCAGCGCGCGCTTCACGTAGCTGCGGTAGATGCGAGCCTGTGCGGTGCCCATGAGCTCGGGCTGCGTCCAGGCGAAGGCGTGCGGCACCATGACCGAGGTCTGGCTCGAATCCTCCTCGTTGCGCGCGCGCAGCGGTACGAGCGGCGTGACGGCGTGCACGAATTCGTCGTCGAGGGGGCGCGCTGTGGCACCGTTGCGCCAGAGCAGCGGCAGCATGCCGGCCTTCATGGGCAGGGTCTCGGTGCGAGCCCGCGGCGACTGGAACGTCGGAATCTCGGAGCCGTTCGCGACGAGCAGCCGGGCGCTGCAGCCGCGGGGCGCCGTCAGGGCGACGGCCTCGGTCAGGTCGCGCGCCGCCTGGGCGTGAGCGGCCGATTCGAGGCCCGGGAGAGGTTCGCCGATAAGGGTGAGTGTCGCCACAATCCTCCTTCGGCTCAGGGGTCACAAAGTTCTGTACTCAGTCTAGAGAACGAACCAGGGCCGTTCGTGTGAACCTCCGGAACGTGACGCGATTGTCGCGAAGTCGTCGCCAATCGCCCAGCGCGTTACCAGCTGCGGCCGACACCACCTCATACGCTTGACGCATGCATGAACAGAGCGCCCGCATGGTCGGCCCGTGGCGCGGGCCGACCGATCCACACCCGTTGCGAGGCGCCGACGCATGACGATCGATCTCGAGCAGCCGCTGCGCAACCCGGACGCCGGCTCGCCCCCGCTGATGACCAAGCGGGCCCGCTGGTTGGTGCTGCTGGGCTTCGTGCTGCCGGGCAGCGCTCAGGTGCTGGCGGGCAGCCGTCGGCTCGGCCGGGTGGGGCTGGTCGCGACGTTCGTGCTGTTGGGCCTCGCGCTGCTGGGGCTGCTCGGCATGCTCTTCGCGCAAGAGGCGACGCTGTCGATTCTGACGAACAGCATTTTTCTGCTGCTGCTGCAGTGGGTGATCTTCGCGTATGCGGTGCTGTGGCTGGTGCTCGGGTTCGACACGCTGCGGTTGACGCGCATCGTCTCGGTGTCGTCGAAGTGGCGGCTGCCGGTCGCGATGCTCGCGGTGGCGCTCACGGTGCTGCCGGTGGGTGCGGCGGCGTGGGCGGCGATCACCGTGGGCGCGGCGCGCGGCGCGATCGGCGACATCTTCGGAGGCGGAGCGCCCGCGGTCGAGCCGATCGACGGCAGGTACAACATTCTGCTGCTCGGTGCTGATGCGGGGGCGGATCGCGATGGGTTGCGCCCCGACAGCATCTCGCTCGTCAGCGTGAACGCCGAGACGGGCGAGTCGATCATCATCGGCCTGCCACGCGATCTCACCGAGATGCCCTTCCCCGAGACCTCGCCGATGCACGCGGTGCACCCGAACGGTTTCTGCATGGGCCCGAACGCGTTCGGCGAGTGGGGCGGGTGCCTCACCACCGGCATGCTGAACGGGCTCTACAGCGAGGTCGAGGTGGTCAAGGATTCGGAGTTCAGCTACCTGTACGACGGCATGTACGCCGACGCGGCCTCGCGGGGCTCGTCGCCCGGCATCGAGGCGATGAAGGATGCGGTGTCGGGTGCGACCGGGTTGACGGTGCAGTTCTACGTGCTCATCGACATGGAGGGGTTCGCGAGCCTGATCGATGCGCTCGGCGGTGTCACGATCGACGTGACGCAGCCGATCCCGCTCGGCGGGTACGAGGATCCGGAGACGGGCGCATGGGTCGAGGGGGATTCCGAGATCCCCGTAGGGGTGCACCACATGGATGGGCAGACGGCGCTGCTGTTCGCCCGGGTGCGGCACGGGTTGCAGAACGGCGACTACGACCGCATGGAGCATCAGCGCCAGCTGCAGGCCGCGATTCTCGCCCAGCTGAGCCCGACGAATGTGCTGCTGCGCTTCCAGGAGATCGCGGCGACCGGATCGACGCTGGTGCAGACCGACATTCCCGAGTCGATGCTGGGGCGCTTCGTCGACCTCGCGACGAAGGCGAAGGAGTTCACGCCGGTGGCGGTGGAGCTGACCCCGCCGACGATCGACCCGATGTACCCCGACTACGCGCAGGTGCACCGTCTGGTGGCTGACGCGGTGGCGGCGACGACCCCGGTCGTCGAGGAGTAGCGGCACGGTACCGGGTCAGCGCAGCCGCACGTAGTCGTCGTGCTTGGCGGTGAGCCCGTCACCGGCGGTGCGGCCGCGCATGCGTCGCCAGGCCCAGGGCAGCGCGTGCGCTCGCAGCCATGACACCTCGGCGGCGACCGTGGGCTGCGCGATCTCGTCGTGCAGCGTCTGCTCGAGTCCGCCCAGGGTCTGCGCGTCTGGCACTCCGAGCATCTCGGCGGCGCGATAGGCGAGTATGCGGTGCCCGGCCGACCGCAGGTGCACCCGGTCGTCGGCCCACATCTCGAGGTCGCCGATCTCGGGCATCGTCTCGATGTCGAGCAGCAGGCAGCCGTGCGCGAGCGAGATGCGCCGCACCTGCGCGTTGAACTCGGCGAAGCGCCCCGCCAGCACCCGCACCGATCGGCGGCGCGGCAGGAACGGGGTCGCGAGCAGCACGTCGATGCCGGCCCCCCGGAGTCGGGCCACGGCGCGTTCGAGGCGATCCACTATGGCGGGAATGTCGACCCGCGTACTGGCCAGATCGTTCGAGCCGATGAGAATCGAGACGAGGTCCGGCCGCAGCTCGAGCGCCTGCTCGGTCTGCGACTCGAGGTGGCGCACCTTGCGGCTGCGCACGGCGAGGTTCGCGAAGTGGATCCCGCCGTCGCCAGCGGTGCCGTCGCCCGCGGCGCCGACGTCCGTCGTGCCGCCGCCGCGGGCGTGCGCGAGCAGCATGGCGAGCCGCTCGGCCCAGCCCAGGTATTCGCCGGCCGGCATGCGGGATTCGTCGCCGAGGCCCTCGGTGATGGAATCGCCGAGCGCCACGTAGCGGCCCCACCGGGGCACCGGCGGCGAGGTGGGGGATGAGGCGGGCGCGGTGCGCGGTCTGATGGACCCGCGGGCCATGAGGGTGCTGTCGAGACGACGCAGTTCGACGGCCTCCCCATAGTGGTCGACGAGCTGTGCGCACAGTGCGGCCCAGGTGCGCCCCCGAACCGAGAGCCGGGCGGCACGTGCGAAGGCGGCGCGCTTGGCCGGGTCGCCGGCGAGATCGCAGACCCGGTCGCGCAGCTCGCGCAGGTCGCCGGGGGTGTAGAGCCAGCCGTCGATGCTGCTGCGCACGAGGTCTACCGGCCCGCCGTTGCCGGTGGCGACCACGGGCACTCCGCTCGCGAGCGCCTCCTGCACGGTCTGGCAGAAGGTCTCGGCTTCGCCCGGGTGCACGAACACGTCGAGACTCGCCATCGCCTCGGCGAGCGCGGTGCCGTCGAGGAAGCCGGTGAAGTGGGCGCGGGGCAGCAGCCGTTCGAGATCGGGGCGACTGGGCCCGTCGCCGATGATCACGAGGCGCACCCCGGGCAGGTCGTGCAGGGCGGCGAGGTCTTCGACCTGCTTCTCCGGAGCCAGCCGCCCGACGTAGCCGACCAGCAGTTGCCCCTGCCCGATGCGCGCACGCCAGGCCTCGTCGCGCCGCTCGGGAGCGAAGCGTTCGGCGTCGACACCGCGCCCCCACCGCCGCAGTCGGTCGATGCCAAGCCCTGCGAGATGGGTGTGCGCCGAGCTGGAAGGTACGAGAGTCATGGTGGAGCGACGGTGCAGCCGGGCGATGTGAGCGGCGGCGAGCGGAGCGACTCCCGGAATGCCGTACTTCTCGGTGTAGGCGGTGATGTCGGTCTGGTAGACGGCGACCGAGGGCAGCTGCAGCTGGTCGGCGGCGACGGTGGCGTTCCAGCCGAGCACGAGCGGTGAGGCGAGGTGCACGACGTCGGCGCCGAACCGGGCGAGCGCTGCCCCGATGCGCGCGGGCCGGGCGAAGACCATGCGCACCTCGGGATAGGAGGGGAGCGGGTACGAGCGCAGCAACTCGGTGCGCGCGCCGTGCAGGTCGGCGTCGATCTTG
Source organism: Leucobacter soli (assembly GCA_040392345.1). GTDB lineage: Bacteria > Actinomycetota > Actinomycetes > Actinomycetales > Microbacteriaceae > Leucobacter > Leucobacter soli_B. The sequence goes on from JBEBWI010000127.1 coordinate 6,577, forward strand.
CCGGCCCTGCCAGAGGCGGGGGCGATCACCATGAGTTCGTGGCCGCCACGGCTGAGATGCGTGATGGCCTGCATCACCGAGCCGGTGACGCCGTTCATGTGCGGGATGAAGGATTCTGCAACGAGCGCGATCTTCACGCTCCAATGGTTGCGCGACGAGGTGGCTCGCGGGTGCCATTTCGGGGGTGGATCACGCAGTGTTCACGTGCTCCACACCCAGGTGTCGCGTCGGTGTCTGGCGGGGT
>JBEBWI010000128.1:0-6628 GCA_040392345.1 Leucobacter soli
GCTCAACGCGATGAGCACCGAGTTCCGCGGCAAGAACGTGCTGATCGTCGACGATTCGATCGTGCGCGGCACCACCTCGCGCGAGATCATCGAGATGGCCCGCAGCGCCGGCGCCAACTCCATCACCTTCGCCTCGGCGGCGCCCCCCGTGCTGTACCCGCACGTCTACGGCATCAACATGCCGACCCGCCGCGAGCTCATCGCCCACGGCCGCACCTATGAGCAGATCGCGCAGAACCTCAGCGCCGACCACCTCGTCTACCAGACCGTCGAGGGCATGAATCGCGCCATTCTCGACGGGCAGAGCGCCGTCACCGAGCTCGAGGCGAGCTGCTTCACCGGAGAGTACCTGGCCGGACGCGTCGACGACGAGTACCTGGCTTGGGTGGAAGCGACCCAGGAGAGCTGACCCCGCGTCGCCCGGGCATCACCCGGGCGTACGAAAAACGGCGATCCGCCGCGCGAGAGCGCGAGTGGATCGCCGTTTCGTCGTGGTGAGGCCGACGTTCTGCGGCCAGACAGGTGTTGCGAACTACGCAGACTTCTCGGGGCCGTCGGCAGCGGGGGCCTGGGGCTCAGCCGGAGCCGACTCGGGGGCGGCAGGTGCTGCGGGAGCGGCCGGAGGCTGCACCGACGCCGCATCCGGCTGGAACGCCGGCTGCGCGGCGGGAGCAGCGGGCGCGGCCTGCGGTGCGGGCGGCGCGGGCTGAGCCGGGGCGGCGGCTGCGTTGTTCGCCGTGCCCGCGTCCTCGGGGTCGCTCGTGACCTCTTTCTTGAGGATCTTCATCGACTGGCCCAGGCTCTTCGCAAGGGCGGGCAGCTTCGGAGCACCGAACAACAGCAGCACGATAAACAAAATGACCAGCAGCGTGGGGCCGCTCAGGTTTCCGAACATGTGTGGTTCGCTCCGATCGATGGATGACTGTTGACTATCGTACGTCAGTGAGCACCGCGAGTGCCGCACCGCGATGACGTTTGGCGGCGACTCCCAGAATCAGCGACAGTACGCCGCCGAGGAACAGCCCGATGGCTGCGCCGATCAGGGCCATGAAGCCCGCGATCTGCCCGAGCTCGTAGTCCGCATCGGGCAGCACGGGGAAGAGCAGCGAGGCGACGATCGCGATCACCGCACCAACGATCGCGCCGCCGACGAGGATGCGACCGTAGCGCACCGAGCGCTGCAGCCCGACCTCGACCTGCGTCTGCGTTTCCACAGGGGTCTCCGGCTCCGCAGGCGCCACCGGCTCCGCAGGCGCCACGGGCTCCTCAGACCCCGCGAGATCTGTCGGCTGCGCGGGCGCCACGGGCTCTGCGGGCTGCGCGAATTCCGCCGATTGGCCACCGGGAAGCGCGGCCTCTTCGTTGTTCATGGCACTATTCTCGCAGCTTTCACCTGGGCCGCCGCTCACAGCCGCTGCACTCAGCCGCCGTCCATCCCGCGCAGCACGGGCAGAAGCGGCGAGATGTCGGCGCGCGCCCCTGAGGCGACTACCTGCCCGGCGCTGACGGCCCCTTGCCAGCCGAGAACGCCGGTGGCGAGGGCGATCCACGTGGCCGGTTGCATCTCGACCACGTTCGGAGGCGTGCCGCGGGTGTGGCGCGGTCCCGCGATGCACTGCGTCGCCCCGAACGGCGGCACTCGCACCTCGACCGAGTTGCCGGGTGCGATGGCCGCGAGCTCTTCGAGCAGGAACCGCGTGGCCGTGGCCGTCACCTGCCGGGAATCGTCGCCGGCGAGGGCCGCACGCACCGCGGCACGGCCGTCCGTCTCGCTGATTCTGCGCTTCGCCATGCGCACGACACTATCCTTAGGAGCGTGAAGATCCTCGTCTTGGGGCCGGGTGCCCGTGAACACGCCATCGTCCGCGCACTCCTCGCAGAGGGGGCCGGGCACGAGATCGTCTGCGCTCCGGGCAATGCCGGCGTCGCCGCCGAGGGCGTCGCGACCCCCGACCTCGCCTACACCGACCCCACCGAAGTGGCGAATTTCGTCACCGACGGCGGTTTCGACCTCGTCGTCGTGGGCCCCGAGGCGCCGCTGGTGGCGGGGGTCGCCGATCCGCTGCGCGAACGCGGCATCCCCGTCTTCGGCCCCGGCAGGGCGGCGGCGCAGCTCGAGGGCTCGAAAGCGTTCGCGAAGCGCATCATGGCCGAAGCGAATGTGCCGACCGGTCGGGCTCAGCGCGTCGGGACGGTCGAGGCCGCGGGTCCCGTACTCGACGACTTCGGCGCCCCCTACGTGGTGAAGGCCGACGGTCTCGCCGCCGGTAAGGGCGTGCTGGTGACCTCGGATCGCGATGCGGCGCTCGCGCACGTCGCGACCTGGGCCCCGCACGGCGAGGTGCTGATCGAGGAGTTCCTCGACGGCCAAGAGGTGTCACTGTTCTTCTTCGCCGACGGACACAACGTCGCGCCGCTGAGCCCCGCGCAGGATTACAAGCGCATCTTCGACGGCGACGAGGGGCCGAACACGGGCGGCATGGGCGCCTACTCGCCGCTGCCCTGGGTGCCGAGCGATTTCGTCGCGCAGATCACCGAGACCGTGGCACTGCCGACCGTGCGCCGGCTCGAGGCCGAGGGCACGCCGTTCATCGGCCTGCTGTACTGCGGACTCATCGTCACGGCGAAGGGCGTGCGCGTCATCGAGTTCAACGCCCGCTTCGGCGACCCCGAGACGCAGGTCGTGCTGCCGCGCATGGTCTCCCCGCTCAGCGAGTACCTGCTGGCTGCGGCCTCGGGCACGCTCGGGGCGCTGCCCGCGCCCGAGTTCTCCGACGATGCGGCCGTGGTCGTGGTCGTGGCGAGCGAGGGCTACCCGGGCGAGGTCGTCACCGGTCGCCGGATCACCGGCCTCGACGAGGCCGCCGAGGCCGACGGGGTGCACCTGGTGCACGCCGCGACGGCTCGCGGCGCGGGTGGCGAGTGGATCGCGACCGGCGGCCGCGTGCTCGGCGTCGTGGCGCTGGGCACCGACTTCGCCGAGGCGCGCGAACGCGCCTACGCGGGGGTCGCGCGCATCGGCCTCGAGGGCGGCCAGCACCGCACCGACATCGCCGCCCGTGTAGTCTGATCCCCCGTTCGGCGCCCGGTCCGGTTGCGATGAGCACCCGCGACGCACGGCGCCGAGGCGGAACCGGCGCGAACGCGCCGGGATCCACCAGCGAACACACGTCACCGACCGCAACCCAGAGCAATCCGCAGCACCGCAGCAGCCCCGCCTCAGACACACCCTAGGAGCCAGCATGACCGCACCCGAGCTCACCGGCTGGACCCACGTCTACTCGGGCAAGGTGCGCGACCTGTACGTGCCAGCCGACGGCTCCGACACGCACCTGCTGGTGGTCGCGAGCGATCGCATCAGCGCATTCGACTTCGTGCTCGAGCCGCCCATCACGGGCAAGGGCGCGCTGCTCACGTCTCTGTCGAACTGGTGGTTCGAGCAGATCGACATGCCGAACCACCTCGACCCCGCCGGCCCCGCCGCGCCTGCCGAGGTGGCCGACCGCGCGATGGTGACCCGCAAACTCGAGATGTACCCCGTCGAGTGCGTCGTGCGCGGGGCGCTCACCGGCTCGGGCTTCGCCGAGTACCGAGAGACCGGCAGCGTGTGCGGCATCGAACTGCCCGCCGGCATCGAAGACGGCGACCTGCTCGACACCCCCATATACACGCCCGCCTACAAGGCCCCGCTCGGCGAGCACGACGAGAACATCACCTTCGAGCGCAGCGTCGAGCTCGTCGGCGCCGATGTGGCGGCGCAGTTGCGCGACGCCTCGCTCGCGATCTTCACCCGGGCGCGCGAGCTCGCGGCCGAGCGCGGGGTGGTGCTCGCCGACACCAAGTTCGAGTTCGGGCGCGACCCGCGCACCGGCGAGCTCGTGCTCGCCGACGAGGTGCTCACGAGCGATTCGAGCCGCTACTGGGATGCGGCGTCGTACGCGACGGGATCCACTCGTGCGGAGCGGCTCGCGAGCTTCGACAAGCAGATCGTGCGCGACTGGCTCGCCGCCAACTGGGACAAGACGGGCGTACCGCCCGTGCTGCCCGCCGAGATCGTGGAGCGCACGCTGGGCCGCTACGCCGAGCTCTACGAGCGCCTGACCGGGCGAGCGCAGGCGACGCCCCGAGCCTGAACCGGCTTCTCCCCAGCGGGTTGGCGGCTTCTCCCCAGCGGGTGGGCAGTTCCTCCCCGCAGGTTGGCAGCTTCTCCCCGCGGGTGAGCAGTTCCTCCCCCGCAGGTTGGCAGTCGTCGCCCCAAAATCCGCGTCGGCGGGGCGACGACTGCCAAGCTGCGAAGCGCTGGGAAACGAACCGGGGCAGAAACCGGCGCGGGGAGGGTAAGGGATAAGAGAGTTCCAGGCTTCACTTGATTTAGTTGAAGATTCAAGTATCATTGAGTCAAGACACGAATCCTGGCCCACGGAGCCGGAGGGCGCACCGGCGGGCAGACAGCCCGACGCAGGAGCCCCGCCGCACGAAGGGTCCACCCCAGGCCCGAGAGGAACCACGAACCATGAGCGCACAGACCACCACCCAACTCGCGCAAGACCTGCTCCCCGACGACACGAGCATGGGCGCGGTCACCCTCGCGGTGCACGACCTCGATGCGATGACGAGGTTCTACCAGCAGGGGCTCGGACTGCAGATGCTCGACCAGCAGAAGGGCATCACCACCCTCGGCCGGCAGGGCAAACCGGTGTTGATCCTCGACCAGGACGGCACCCTGGCACACGCCCCCGCGGGCGCCGCGGGCCTCTATCACACAGCATTCCTCTTCCCAGAGGCCGCAGACCTCGCCTCGGTCGTCGCCTCCGTGGCGCGCCAGTACCCGGGTCAGTTCCAGGGGTCGAGCGACCACCTCGTGAGCGAGGCCTTCTACTTCGGCGACCCCGAGGGCAACGGCGTCGAGCTCTACGTCGACCGCACCCGCGACAAGTGGAGCATCGGCCGGAACGGCGAGGTCGAAATGGCGACCCTCGCACTCGACCCCAACCTCTTCCTGCGCACGCACCTCACCGAGTCGGGCGCCGCGGCCGTGGCCGACACCCCCGCCGAGGTCGGGCACGTGCACCTGAAGGTCGGCGATCTGCGCACCGCGCGCGAGTTCTACGTGAACGCACTCGGCTTCGCGGTGACGCTCGAGTTCGGCTCGCAGGCGCTCTTCGTCTCGGCCGGCGGGTACCACCACCACGTCGGCATGAACACCTGGGAGTCGCGCGGCGCGGGCGAGCGCAGCCCCGCACTCGGCCTCGGCGAAGTCACGATCGCGCTGCCCGGCGGCGACGCACTGAGCCCGGCCGAAGCGCTCGGCGCACTCGACGAGCGGCTCGCGGCCCGCGGCATCGCCCGCGAGTTCGACGGCGCAGAGCTGACGGTGTACGACCCGTGGCGCAACAAGGTGCGGGTGCACGCCGCGTAGCCGCGGGAGCCTCGCGCCCCGGTTCGATCCACAGTGGATCGCCCTCGCCCCGCACCCCCTGACGCCCGGGCGGCATCGACACGGTGCCGCCCGGGCGACGCGGGCCCCCGAGCGGACCAACCGCCGGGGCGGGCCTTGTAGACTGGTCGGGTGGGGTGCGCACGCACCCGATCCACTGTCGAAATGCGACTGCCGAGATGCGAAGCGGAGGCCCCGGTGCCCACGATTGTTGTTGATGTGATGCCGAAGGCCGAACTGCTCGACCCGCAGGGCAAGGCCACCACCGGCGCGCTCAAGCGCCTCGGCCATGACCGGTTCCAAGAGGTGCGTATCGGCAAGCGCTTCGAGCTCACCGTCGAGGGGCCCGTCACCGACGAACTGCGCGCCGAAGTGCGCGAACTCGCCGAGCACGTGCTCTCGAACGCGGTCATCGAGGACGTCGTGAGCATCACCTTCGACGGAGTGGCCGAGTAATGGCCCCCCGCATCGGCGTCGTCACCTTCCCCGGCTCGCTCGACGACCGCGACGCGCAGCGCGCGATCCGCATCGCCGGCGCCGAGGCCGTAGCCCTGTGGCACGGCGACCACGACCTGCAGGGCGTCGACGCGATCGTGCTGCCCGGCGGGTTCAGCTACGGCGATTACCTGCGCCCGGGCGCGATCGCCGCGGTCTCCCCCATCATGGCCGAGGTCATCGACGCCGCGAACGCCGGCATGCCCGTACTCGGCATCTGCAACGGCTTCCAGGTGCTGGTCGAAGCGCACCTGCTCCCCGGGGGCCTCATCCGCAACGCGCACCAGCAGTTCATCCGCCGCGACCAGCGGCTCATCGTCGAAAACGCGAACACCGCGTGGACCAACGAGTTCGAGACCGGCGAGAAGATCATCATCCCGCTGAAGAACGGCGACGGCGGCTACATCGCCAACGACGAGACCCTGAAGCGACTCGAAGGCGAAGGCCTCATCGCATTCCGCTACGCCGAGGTCAACCCCAACGGCTCGCTCAACGACATCGCCGGCCTCACCAACGAGCGCGGCAACGTCGTCGGCCTCATGCCGCACCCCGAGCACGCCGTCGAACCCGGGTTCGGCCCCGACACCGCCGAGGCCATGCGCTCCGGCATCGACGGCCTGCGCTTCTTCACCAGCGCCATCGCCGCCCTCGCCGCCCGCGTCTGAACTCATGCGCGTGCCTTCGGCCCGCTCGTGA
>JBEBWI010000129.1:0-6589 GCA_040392345.1 Leucobacter soli
GTGCGAATCGTGCCGGTGCCGCACGGACGGCGCCGGCGGCGAACCCGTCAAGCCTATCCAGGTGTGCAGGATTCCGCCGATTCGTCGACGTCACACCCCGTCACAACACCGGAATGCGCAACCGAATTCACCTCTGAAACTTCTCGACACCCGCCACGATCGTACGCGCACAGCGGCCGGCGCCGTGCTCGACGAGCTCGGCCATCGCGTCGTCGCGGTGCTGGGCGACCACGTCGAAGAACGCCAGATCGGCGACGGCCCCGACGCCGATCTGGCCGATGCGCTGCGTGCCGACGTTCAGGCCCAGCGCGGTGGCGCCCCCGAGCGTCGCTGCGGCGAAGAGTCGCTGGTGCAGGTCGCGCTCGGCGTACCCCTGCTGCCGCGCGACCCGGTAGAGCACGCCCACGTCGGCGAGGGGGTCGAGCGTGGGCGAGGACGAGAGCGAATCGGTGCCGACCGCGATCGGGCTTCCCTCGCGCAGGTAGTCGGCGACAGGGGGCATGTCGAGGCCGATGATCTCGTTCGAGCGCGGGCACAGCGCGACACTGGTGCCGCGGGCGCGCAGCAGCGCGCGATCCGCCGCACTCACGTACACGCCGTGGGCGATGTGGCAGTCGGGGCCCAGCACCCCGAGGTGGTCGACGAACTGCGTCGACGAGACGCCGATGCCGCGTGACCGCAGCGCGCGGAAACTGTCGGCGCCGAGCTCGGGCCAGGTCTCGTGCCCGCCGGTGCCGTCGCCGATGGCACCGGTACCGGCACCCGCGACGCTTCGCTCGCGCTCCATGTGCGCCTCGGCGAGGTGGATGTGCAGGCGCAGCCCCTCCTCGCGCACGAGGTCGGGGATCTCGAGCAGCGGCTGCACCTCGAGCGAGTAGGGCGCGTGCGGCGAGACGCCCCCGCCCGGCGGCTGCGGAATGCGGCGTATCTGCTCGCGCACCGCCTCGCGCGCCTCGCGGGTCCAGTCGGCGTTGCTCTTGCCGTAGACCTCCCAGTAGGCGATGCCGTGCAGGCCGGCGTCGTGCAGTGCCGAGAGGGCCGGCTCGTCGGTGACCACGTCGGCGAGCGCGGTGACGCCCGCGGCCAGCGAACGCCGCGCCCCGTCGGCGGCGGCAGCGGCCCAGTCGTGCACGCCCGCCCCGTAGGCCGCGTCGAAGGCGTCGCCCCAGTCGTCGAAGCCCGTGTAGTGGCGGGTGGCGACCTCGCTCATGTGGGTGTACTGCAGGTGCGTGTGCGCGTTGACCAGCCCGGGCGCGAGCACGCCCTCCCAGTGCTCCTCGCGGTGCGGCTCGCCGCGGTCGGCCAGGGCGTCGAGCACCCAGCGACGGTCGCCGACGTGCAGAATGCGCCCGGCGCGCACGGCCACCGCGCCGTCGCGAATGCGGGGGCTCGTCACCGGGAACACCATACCGGCGCTGTAGACGACGGTCTCGGGCTGATCTGTCACGGTTCGAGTGTAGTGTCGCCGGGCACTCCCCGGCCCGGCCGATACCGGTGCACCCGCCAGGGCTGTGCCGCCCCGCCCGGCCGCCGGGTATTCGCGAGTGGATCGGCACCATCGCCCCGCGCATCGAGCGCCGCCCGCGCGACCCGCTGCTCGGCGCTCGGCGCCAGCGGGTGCACGCCGGGGGCGAGCCCGCCCGCCCGCAGCTGCTCGAGCGCGGCGAGCTGCGTCGCGAAGGAGAGGTCCATGATCTCGATCGGGTTGCCCTCGGCGGCCGTGTAGTTCACCCCGCCGCCGTTCGCGAGCACGAAGAGCCCCCGCTGCCCCACGGTGGCGACCGCGGGGCGCCACTCGTCGACCGCGTCGGTCAACGGCTCCCGCGTCCAGCCGGCGCCGCCGAGCGCGTCGAGCGCGAGCTCGCCGTCGATGCCGCCCGCGACCGCGACCGCGGTGCCGGGGCGCAGGCTCGCGAGCGCCGCGGCGTCGAGCGTGTTCCACACCCCGGTGGCGCTCACCACGACATCGGCCTGCGGCAGGGCGTCGGCGGCGCACCGCGCCTCGAAGCCGTCGTGCACGGCGTCGAGCGCGCGCACCGCGTCTCGCTCGACCACGGTGACGTGCGCGCCGAGGGCCGCGGCGAAACGCGCCACCCCGACGCCGACGGGGCCGTAGCCGATCACGACCCAGTGCGCGCCGGCGACCCCCGGCGCGACGCCGCGCGCCAGCGCCTCGGGCCGATCGAGCGCGTCGGCGATCGCGAACACGCACGACTGGCCGGTGCCGATGAGGTTGTCGAAGCCGGTCTTCGTGCGCGCATCGTTGACCGCGACCACGGGAATGCGCAGCGCCCCCTCGGCGTGCATCTCGAGCAGCGGACGCACCCCGCTCGTCGTCTCCTCGCTCGCGGCCAGCAGCGACTGCGGCGCCGCACCGCCCGCCGCATGGGCGAGGCGGATGAGATGCGCGCCGTCGTCGATGAGGAGTTCGGGACCCCAGGCGAGCACGGCCGCCGCGTTGACGGCGTCGACCGCGGCTGGATCGCCCGACGGCTCCCCAACCGCCCGCTTCGGCGCGAACACCTCCACTCCGAGGCCCGCGAGCTCCCCCGCGATCTCGGCGTCGGTCTCGTTCGTCGCGCTGAAGACCGCGACCTCGGCCCCGGTCTCGCGCAGCGCCAGTGCGAGCACGGCCGTTTTCGGTTCGAGCACGAGACTCACGGCGATCCGCACGCCGTCGAGGGCGCCGGAGGCTCCGAGCGACTGCGCGAGGGCGCGCGTCGCGGGCATGTGCTCGGCCGCCCAGACGATGCGGGCGCCCGGGGCCTCGCCACGCACCGGCGCCGTGACGCCGTCGTCGGTGAAGACGAAATCGGGCAGCACCGGCATCGACGCTCGGCGCGCAGGGCGGGCACCCATGCGGTGCAGCGCGGCCCACAGCGCAGCGCTCAGCTCGGCGTCGGCGACGCGCACCTCGACGCGGCTGCCCGGGATGAGGCGGTTGCCCGCCCGCGCGGCGTCACGAATCATGCGCTCCGCGGCGAGCAGCTGCGGGGCCGCGCCGCCCCCGGGCGCCGGGCTCATCGGCGCTCGCCCTGCTGCACGCGGTAGGCGAGCGCCCCGCCGAGCGCGGTCGCGAGCCCGAACCCGGCGAACAGCACCGCCGGCCCCCATGAGCCGCCGCCCGACACGTCGAGCGTGGCCTGCGCCGCGAGCGGCAGGAACCCGCCGACCACCGCGGCGAGATTGTAGCCGAGGCTCACGCCCGAGTAGCGCAGCTCGGTGGGAAACAGCAGTGCGAGCGTGGGGCCTGCGACGCCGTATGCGAGGATCACGGCTGCCAGCCCCAGGCACACCGCGGCGATCGCGGCCGCCGGCGATCCGCTGTCGACCAGCCAGAACACGGGAAACGCGACCACGGCCGTCGCAAGGCCGCCCCACAGGGTCACCCGGCCCGGGCCGAATCGCTCGCCCAGGCGACCCGAGACCAGGGTCACCCCCACCTGCACGAGTGCGGCCACCAGCGTCGCGTTGACCATGAGCTGACGATCGAGGCCGCGCTCGTTCGCGCCGAAGTTCACGAGGAACGTGTTCATGAAGTAGAAGCCGCCGACGCCGAGCAGCGAGACGAGGATCGCGATGCCGAGCCGACCCGGCGCCCTGCGGAACAGGTCGAGCACGGGCACACGGGCGCGATGATCGGAGGCGACCAGGCTGCGGAACTCGGGCGATTCCTCGATGCCGACGCGCAGGAACACCGCGACGACGAGCAGCGGCAGCGCCGCCAGGAACGGCAGACGCCACCCCCACGCGTCGAACGACTCGGGCGGCAGCAGCAGCACGAGCGTGAAGGCGCCGCTCGACAGCAACGTTGCGATCGGGGAGGAGAGCTGCACGAGCGCGCCCAACCGGTTGCGGTACGCCGGCGGGGAATGCTCGATCGCGATCGTCATCGCCCCGCTCCACTCGCCGCCGACCGCCACACCCTGCAACAGTCGCAGCACGACGAGCAGGATCGGGGCGGCGATGCCGATCGCCGCGAAGTCCGGCAGCAGACCGATGAGCGCCGTGGCGACGCCGATGAGCACCACGCTGAGGATCAGGGTCGGGCGGCGGCCGATGCGGTCGCCCAGGGTGCCGAACAGCACCGCCCCCAGCGGGCGCGCGACGAAGCCGACGCCGAACGTCGCGAACGCGGCGAGCGAGGCCGCCTGCGGGTCGAGCGTGGTGAAGTAGAGGCGGTTGAACACCAGCGCGGCGGCGAGGCCGAACAGGTAGTAGTCGAACCACTCCATCGCGGTGCCGGCGAGCGCGGCGAGCGCAACCTTGCGCGCCGCGGCGAGCGAGAGCTGCTGCCCGGGGGCTGCGACGGGGGATTCGAGCGGGGCCTGTTCATTCACCATGTGCGACTCCTTTACCGTGCCGAGTCTATTCAAAGCTGAACCCTCGCAAGGCAAAGCAAAATCTTCGCGAGGCGGCGCACTTTGCGGTTCTGACATCGATCTCACCGCAAAATGCGCCGCCTCGCGAGCTCGGGATCGGCGTAAGCTGACGGCATGTCCAAGTACCTCGATGAAGCACAGGCGGCGGCAGACGGTTTCGAGATCGTGCACCAGCCCGAGGCGAGCCGGTTCGCGATTCTGCGCGACGGCGCCAAGGTGGGCGAGGCGCACTACAGTCTGCGCGGCGAGGCGAGCGACGGCGGCACCATCAACTTCGACCACACCTTCGTCGCGCCCGCCTTCCGCGGCACCGGGCTCTCAGACCTCCTGGCGCATCGCGCGGTCACCGACGATATCGTGCGGGGCCGGTCGGTGAAGGCGTCGTGCTGGTTCATCCGCGAGTACCTGGCGGCGCGCCCCGGGCTGCTCGCGGCCGAGGGCGACGCACCGGAGCAGTAGCACGCCGTACTCAGTGCGAGGAGGCATGCGCTTCGGCCTGCGCGGCTGATTCGCAACGGCTCGACAGGCGCTTCGGCACGCGCGGTGCGCGGCACCGGCCTCAGCGTCGGCCGACCCGCTTCTCCGGTTTACGATCGGCCTTCCTCTCGGCCTGCTTCTCGTCGGCCTGCGCGCCCTTCTTCTCCGCCCGCGCTTTCTCCGTCTGGGTGCGGATCAGCTCGGTGAGGTCGCGCGAGATCAGCTGCTCGATGCGCTCGTCGCGGTGCTCTTCGTACTCGGGACTCGCATTGCCCGCGTAGTACGGGTGGGTCGCCCGTTCCTTCAGCGAATCGCCGATCTCGTGCCAGGCGGCATCGCGTGCGCGCTGCGTCGTGGCCTGCAGGTACTCGGGGTCGTCGGCGCGCTGGCGCAGTTCGGCCGCCACACCCTCGTACACCTCTTGCCGGTGCCGCAGCGTGCGATTGTCGTCGTTGCCGTACTCCGAGTCGCTCCATGAACTGCGACCGGTCTTGCGTATCTCGGTGCGCATGCGTTCGATGTGCCTCGCGTCGCGCTCGCGCTCCTCGGTCAGCTCGAGGATCGAGTCGCGCACCATGTCCTTGATGTCTTGCTCGTCGTAGTCGACCTTGCGCTTGAGCGCGTTCATGATGATGTCGTTCTTCACCGTCATGCGCACGGCGACGTCGGCGACCAGCAGGCCCTGCTCGACGATGTCCTCGACGGGTGCGAGCTGACGGGTGGGCAGTCTGCGCGGGCGCTTGCGGGAAGTCCCGCCTCGCCTGAACCAGCTCCACACCATGCTTCTCCAACCCCGCCGACCGTCCATTCATTATCCCCCACAACGCCGACGGGCCGGCATTCGAAATCGGGCAGGTCAGCTCGCCGATCCACCGTCGCGATGCGGCGCCCGAACACCTCACCGCAGAACGCGCCGACCGGCCGGCCGCCACCGGCTCTTGCGCCGCGGCGCAGCGGTGAGACAATCGGGAACATGGACGTACGCATCAAGCGGGTGTACGACCCCGCCGAGAAGAGCGATGGCACGCGCGTGCTGATCGACCGGCTGTGGCCGCGCGGCCTCTCGAAGGAGCGCGCCGCGCTCGACCTGTGGGAGAAGGCGGCCGCCCCGAGCCCCGAGTTGCGCAAGGCCTGGCACTCCGACCCCGAGGGTCATCGCCCCGACCGCTTCGCCGCGTTCGCCGAGGCCTACCGGGCCGAGCTTGCGACCGGCGAGGCGAGCAGCGCAGTGGATCGCCTCTCAGCCCTCGCCCGAGACGGCCGGCGGCTGACCCTGCTCTACGGCGCGAAGGACGAGCGCGTCAACCACGCCGTCGTGCTGCGCGATGCCGTGCTCGATCGGCTGGGGGTCCAGTAGCGAAGGGGGCAGCGCTTCTTGGACCACCACCTCAGGTCGTGCACGCACGCAGAAGTAGACCAAGGGCTGCTCGAATCGGCAGAATGGGAGAATGTACCGTTCAAGCGCCGCCGCCGAGCTGCCCATCTCGCTCGACCGGGCGGCGGACGCCCCACTGCCCGAGCAACTCGCGGCCGAGCTGCGCCGCGCGATCGACACGGGCACGCTGCGCCCGGGCGAGCCGGTCGCAGCGACGCGGGCACTCGCAAGCCGGCTCGGCGTCGCGCGCGGGGTGGTCGTCGCCGCCTACCGGCAGCTGACCGACGAGGGCTACCTCGTCGCGGGGCACGGACGCGGCACCACGGTCAGCCCCGAGCTGAGGCAGGCGACCGGC
>JBEBWI010000130.1:0-6514 GCA_040392345.1 Leucobacter soli
TCGGGTACTGGAACGCCTGGCTGACCCCCAGCATGAAAACGCCGATCAGCACGGCCCACACGGTGGCGACACCGGTGAGCACCGCCCAGGCCAGGCCGAGGCTGATGAGCACCCCGGCCCACTGGGTGATGAGCAGGATCACGATGCGGTTGTAGCGATCGGCCAGCATGCCCGCCCACGGCGAGATGACGACGGAGGACGAGTACTGCGCGATCGACACGAGCGCGACGAAGAACGTATCGCCGGTGAGCTGGTGGATCAGCATGACCGCTGCCAGGTTCTGGCACCAGGTGCCCAGGTTCGACAGTCCCGAGGTCGTCACGAACAGCCCGAAGCGGTTCTCGTTGGTGAACGCCGCCCACAGGGCGGAGGGCTCGCGGTCGGGCCTACCCATCTGCTCCCCCATCGGACGGCCCGGGCAGCGCCGGGCGAGGCGGGCCCCGGCAGATCTTCCGGGGCCCGCGAACGGGCCACCGGGGGCGATCTGCAGGATCCACTTGTGCAAAAAACTATGCGCAGGTTTATAGTAAAACTATGCGCAGGTTTGTAGTCTAGGGGAAGCACCGCGAATTCCACGACGATTCCGCACCTGAGCACGGGAACCGGCCGCCCCGATCCACCCGCTGCACCCAGCACCGAAGCAGCAACGAAGCACCACGAAGCCCATCGAACAAGACCAGCCCAGCCGGCCTGACCCACCCACTCCCCGACCGCACCCGGCAGTACCGCACAGCCGCACCACTGCAGCCGCACTGAGAAGAGATCGAAATGTCGCACCTCACCGAAGAAGAGGACTTCCTCGTCCAGACCGTCCGCGCGTTCGTCGACCGCGACGTCAAGCCCTCCGTTCGCGACGTCGAACACGCGAACGAGTACCCCGAGAAATGGATCGAGCAGATGAAGGAGATCGGCATCTACGGTCTCGCGGTACCCGAGGAATACGGCGGGATGCCCGTCTCGATGCCCTGCTACGTGAAGGTCACCGAGGAACTCGCCCGCGGCTGGATGTCGCTCGCCGGCGCCATGGGCGGGCACACCGTCGTCGCGAAGCTGCTCACCCACTACGGCACCGAGGAGCAGAAGCAGCACTACCTGCCGCGCATGGCCACCGGCGAACTACGCGCCACGATGGCCCTCACCGAGCCGGGCGGCGGCTCCGACCTGCAGGCCATGGGCACTTCTGCCCGCGAAGACGGCGACGACCTCGTCATCAACGGCTCGAAGACGTGGATCTCGAACGCCCGCAAGTCGGGCCTTATCGCCCTGCTCTGCAAAACCGACCCCGCCGCGACCCCCCGCCACACCGGCATCTCGATCGTGCTCGTCGAGCACGGCCCGGGCCTCGAGGTCTCGCGCGACCTGCCCAAGCTCGGCTACAAGGGCGTCGAGAGCTGCGAGCTGAACTTCACCGACTACCGCACCCCGAGGACCCAGATCCTCGGCGGCGCACCGGGCAAGGGCTTCGCGCAGATGATGCGCGGGCTCGAGACCGGCCGCATCCAAGTCGCCTCGCGCGCGCTCGGCGTGGGAGCCGCCGCGCTCGAGGACGCGCTGAAGTACGCGCAGGAGCGCGAGAGCTTCGGGAAGCCGATCTGGAAGCACCAGTCGATCGGCAACTACCTCGCCGACATGGCCACGAAACTCACCGCGGCCCGCCAGCTCACGCGCCTCGCCGCTGAGAAGTTCGACAGCGGTGAACGCTGCGACATGGAAGCGGGCATGGCGAAGCTGTACGCGTCGGAGATCGCGATGGAGATCGCGCTGAACGCGGTACGGATCCACGGCGGGTACGGCTACTCGACCGAGTACGACGTGGAGCGCTACTTCCGCGACGCCCCGCTCATGATCGTGGGCGAGGGCACGAACGAGATCCAGCGCAACGTGATCGCGTCGCAGCTCGTGTCACGCGGCGGGCTCTGAGCCCATGGCGCGGCGCACGATAGACGGGGCGGCGGGGTTCGCCGGCCTCGTCGGGGTGACCATCGGCACAAGCGAGTGGATCGCGGTCGACCAGGCCATGATCGACGCGTTCGGCACGACGACGCGCGACGAGCAGTGGATCCACATGGACCCGGAGCGGGCCGCGAACGGGCCGTTCGGCGCGACTGTCGCGCACGGCTTCCTCGTGCTCTCGCTCATCCCGGGGCTCGCGAGCCAGACCTACGAGGCCACCGGTTTCGGCGCCCGCGTGAACTACGGGCTCGAGAAGGTGCGTTTCCCTCAGGCGTTGCGGGCGGGCGAGAGCGTGCGCGACACGGTCTCGGTCGCCGGGGTCGAGGAGGTCGCGACCGGTGTGCGCGTGACCTTCGACCATCGGATCGAATCGACGGCAGGCGGGCGACCGGTCTGCGTCGCGCAGACCGTCACCCTCTTCACCCCGGCATCAGCCCGTTAAGTTTCAGAAACCCAGAAAGGACGTCACCGTGGACGCAGAGGATTTCACCGACATTCTTGACGCCGTGCGCGACTTCGTGCGCACCCGGGTCGTGCCCCTCGAGGAGCAGATCGAGGAGGAGGATCGCATTCCCGACGAGCTCATTCGCGAGTCGAAGGAGATGGGACTCTTCGGGTGGGCCATTCCCGAGGAGTACGGCGGGATCGGGCTGGACGCGATTCAAGACGTGCAGCTCGCCATGGAGCTCGGCTACACCACTCCGTCGTTCCGCTCGTTGTTCGGCACGAACAACGGCATCGCGGGTCAGGTGCTTGTGAACTACGGCACCGAGCAGCAGAAGCAGGAATGGCTGCCGAAGCTCGCTTCAGGCGATGTGATCGCGTCCTTCGCGCTCACCGAGGCCGACGCCGGTTCGGATCCGAGCGGCATGCGCACCACCGCCATCAGGGAGGGCGACAGCTACCGCATCAACGGGTCGAAGCGCTTCATCACGAACGCCCAGCTCTCGCAGGTGCTGGTCGTATTCGCCCGCACCGACCCGTCGACCGCGGGCACCACCAAGGGCATCTCCGCGTTCCTCGTCGACACGAACGCCCACGGGGTCACCGTCGGGCCGCACGACAAGAAGATGGGCCAGGAGGGCGCCTGGACGAGCGAGGTGTTCTTCGACGATGTCGTCGTCGGCGCGGATCGCCTCATCAGCGGCGAGGAGGAGGTCGGGTTCCGTGCGGCCATGGCGTCGCTCGCGAAGGGCCGCCTGCACATCTCGGCGATCTGCTGCGGCCAGGCCCAGCGCATCATCGACGAGTCGATCGCGCACGCGGCGACGGCACGACAGGGCGGCAAGCCCATCGGCACGTTCCAGCTCATCCAGGGCATGATCGGCGAATCCTACGCGGAGCTGAGGGCCGCGAAGGCGCTCGCGCTCGACGCAGCACGCGAGTTCCAGGACGGCACGGACCGCAAGCTCGGCCCGTCGGCGTCGAAGCTGTTCGCGAGCGAGATGCTCGGCCGCGTCGCCGACCGCGGCGTGCAGATTCACGGCGGCCTCGGTTACATGCGCACGGTGCCCGTCGAGCGCTTCTACCGCGCGGCGCGCCTGTTCCGCATCTACGAGGGCACGAGCGAGGTGCAGAAGCTCGTCATGGCCCGGCATCTGCTCAAGTCGGCGGGCATGTAGTCGGCCGACGGCTCGACCGGGGCTCTGAGCGCGATCCGCTCAGGCCCCGGTGCCGTCTGGAGTTCCGCCGTCGCCCCAGCTCTCGGGCATGACGCGCTCGACCATCTCGAGCACGGCCTGCATGGCGGGGTTGGTGTTGCCCTCGCGCCAGGCCAGGCGCACCTCGAGCAGCGGGAAGTCGTCGTCGAGCTCGCGGAACACCACGCCCGGCGTGCGCACGTACTCGCTCACCGAGGCGACTGTGAGGCTCACGCCGACGCCGGCCGCCACGAACACCATGGCCACGCGGGAGTCGGGTGCGGTCTGGGCGATCTTCGGTATGAAGCCCGCGGCGTGGGCGTGCACGAGCAGCGCGTGCGCCAGGGTGGAGCCCTGCGCGCTCGGCAGCGTCACGAACCACTCGGCCGCGAGGTCGGCGAAGGCGATTCGGTCGACAGTCGCGAGCGGGCTGGTCTCGGGCACCGCGAGCACGAAGCGCTCCCGGCCGATGACTTGCATCGCGAGCCCCGGCACCTCGCGGTCGAAGCGCACGATCGCGAGGTCGAGGTCGCCGTTCGCTACGCTGTCGAGCGCGCGCACGCCGAACTGGCTGCCGTCGATCTCGATCGAGATGCCCGGCTGCTCGGATCGCACGAGCCGGGCCAGCTGACCCATGGCCTCGTGCGAGGAGATGCCGCCGAAGCCGATGCGCACGCGACCGATGCTGCCTCCGGCTGCGGCGCGCGCGGTCGATTCGGCGGTCTCGACGGCCCGGTCGATGGCCCGCATCGGTTCGAGCATCGTCGACCCCATCTCGGTGAGCGCGACGCGCCTCGTACTGCGGTCGAACAGTCTGCCGCCGAGATCGGCTTCGAGCTGCCTGATCATGCGGCTGAGATGGGGCTGAGCGATCCGCAGATCCTCTGCAGCGCGGCCGAAGTGCAACTCTTCGGCGACGGCGAGGAAGGCGCGCACCTGTGAAATCTCCATCCAGACATTATTGCCTAGAATGCAGCAATTGAGAACAATTGGATATTTGACAGGCATAGATCTGGCTGGGAAAGTGAAAGGTGATCCGCCGTATTCGGCTTTCGTTCACGCGCAAGGGAGTGCCAGTGGCCACCGCATCGCCCAAACTGATGACGCTCAGGGATGCCGTCTCGCGCTTCGTCGCAGACGGCCAGACGGTCGCGCTCGAGGGCATGTCGCACCTGATCCCGTTCGCGGCGGCGCACGAGATCATTCGCCAGGGGCGCCGGGGCCTCACGCTGTGCCGCATGACCCCCGACATCGTCAGCGACCAGCTCATCGCGGCGGGCTGCGTCAGCCGCCTGGTCGCGTCGTTCTTCGCGAGCGGATCGGCGGGGTCGCTCTACGAGATCCGGCGCCGCATCGAGCAGCAGATTCCCGAGCGTCTCGAGGTCGAGGAGTACACGCACTTCGGCATGGTCAACCGCTACCATGCGGGCGCCGCCCGCATCCCCTTCATGCCGCTGCGCTCGTACACGGGCAGCGACCTGCCGAAGGTGAACCCGAGCATCCGCAGTGTGAAGGATCCCTTCTCCGACGGCTCGATCTACGTGGTGCCGGCACTGAACCCCGACGTCACGATCGTGCAGGCGCAGCGCGCCGACCGGCGCGGCAACGTGCAGATGTGGGGCATTCTCGGCGCGCAGCAGGAGGCCTGCTACGCGGCGGGCGACGTGATCGTGCTCGTCGAGGAGATCGTCGACGACGAGGTCGTGCAGGCCGACCCCAACCGCACCGTGCTGCCGTCGCACGCCGTGAGCGCGGTGGTGCACGCCCCGCGCGGCGCCCACCCGTCGTACGCTCAGGGCTACTACGACCGCGACTGCCGCTTCTACCGCGAGTGGACCGCGATCAGCCAGGACCCCGAGAAGCTGCAGGGCTGGCTGCGGGAGTGGGTCTACGAGCTCGACGGGCCCGAGTCCTACGCCGAGAAGCTCGGCACCGCTCGCTGGGAGGAGCTCGCCGTCGGCGAGAACCTCTCGGGCACCGTCAACTACGGCCGTCGATTGGAGCACCAGGCATGACCCTCGAGCGCCGCACCGCGCCCACCCTCCCTCCCGTTCCCTCCGGCGCCGTCGACCTCGTGGCCGAGCCGATCACCACGACCGAGATCATCGTGACGGTCGCGGCGCACGAGCTCGCGACCAAGCACCGCGTCTTCGCCGGGGTGGGACTGCCGACGCTCGCCGTCGACCTGGCGCGCCGCATCTCGAACCCCGACATCGACCTCGTCTACGAATCGGGCGTGTGCGGGGCGCACCCGACCGCCATGGCCGAGGGCATCGCCGACTCGGTGGTCGTGTCGTACTCCGAGGCGGTGTTGAGCATGGCCGGCCTCTTCGGCTACGTGCTGCAGGGCGGGTACATCGACGTGGGCTTCCTGGGCGCCGCCCAAGTGGATCGCCACGGCAGCCTCAATACGACCGTCATCGGCGACTGGGAGAACCCCCAGGTGCGCCTGCCGGGCGCCGGCGGAGCGCTCGAGATCATGCAGAACGCCAAGGAGATCTTCATCATTCTGCGGCGGCACGACCGGGCCTCGCTGCCCGCGGATCTCGACTTCTGCACCTCGCCGAGCCCGGTGCGCGCGGCCGAGGATCCGAACGGCATGCCGCCGGCCGGGCACGGCGTGAGCAAGGTCATCACGCCGCTCGCTGTGCTCACCCGAGAGGATCCGATGGGCGAGCTCGTGCTCACCTCCGTGCACCCGGGCGTCACGGTCGAGCAGGTGCTCGAGAGCACCGGGTGGCCGCTCAAGATCGCAGACGACGTGAGCGTGACCGAGCTGCCGACCGAGCTCGAGGTGCACCTGCTGCGCAATGAGATCGACAGGGTGCGCCTCTACCTCAGGTAGCCCCCGGGTGGGAGGGCCCTGCTGCGGCGTAGGCGATCCACCCGCGGCGACGCACGAGCCGCCCGCCGCGACGCAC
>JBEBWI010000131.1:0-6507 GCA_040392345.1 Leucobacter soli
TCTACGGCAGTGCTTGCGCACGGAGCGCGGAGAGGGCGTAGAGTGGGAGACCGCTGCGCGGCATTGCCGCATCCAGCGAATGGTGTGCCGGGAAGTCTGGTCGGCGAAACAACTTCGACCCGACCCTCCGAGGAGACTTTCTTGCCTGTCTCGTTCCTGGTTCGCGGCGACCCCTTGCCGCAGACACCGTACACCGATGAGGATCTGGAGCATGCTCCGTCGCGCGGAATGCTCTGGGGCGTAGACCTCCGGAACTGTGCGACGCGGAAAGCTGCGCGTGCCCGCTGGCATGACACCATTCAGGATCTGAAACACGAACTCGATACGCATCCTGCCGTCCTACGGGTTGGTATCGCTTGCCTTCGGCCGACCGGGTTCCCGCAATCACTGCTCGTGAATCTGCCCACGGGCCTCGCCTCGCGGCTGCATAACGATGTGGAACGTGACCGTGCCCGATACCTGCAAGTGCTCGTGCTCGACCTCACCGACTGCGCTGACCCGGCACTGCTGCATGACCGTCTCGAGGAAGCCCTCGGCCCAGGGCACGGCTCCTGGGCTGACGTCACGCTCACCTGGCGCGATATCGAAGAGTGCGGATTCACCGAAGCCTGGGCAAGAGGCGCACTGTGACCCGTCAAGGGGCGCTGATATCCTTGAATGTGATGACGCAGCACCGGTTTCACGCGGCTTTCATGCCAACGGGCTGGGTATTGCCACATCGCGGCACGAACGGGTACATCTCCTCCTGGGGTGCGATGCTCTCCGGTACCACTCCCACGACGCCTGCAGCCTGACCCTAAATCGATCCCCTCGTCCCGACGCGGTGCAGGGGCTTGATTCGAGCCGATTCCTCTCAGCCTGCGCGCACACCTCAGGAGATGCCTTGAACACCGCCCAAACACCACCCAATCGCACCTTCCCTCGCTATGGGACGTTCGCCGAGGCGAAGCGCATCGGCGCGCTGCTGCGAAAAGAAGCCGTCGGCGGTATGCTGCTCGTCGGCGCCGCCCTCATCGCGATCATCTGGGCGAACACGCCCGCCGCAGACGCGTACTTCGCTCTGCGGGATTTCAAGATCGGCTACGAGCCCTGGCACCTGAACCTCAGCCTCGGGGCATGGGCGGCCGACGGGCTTCTCGCGATCTTCTTCTTCCTCGTCGGTCTCGAGCTCAAACGCGAGTTCGTCGCCGGCGATCTCAGGAATTTCCGCACCGCGATCGTCCCGATCGCGGCCGCCGCAGGCGGCGTAGCCGCCCCAGCGCTCATCTACGCGGTGATCGTCTGGCAGCAGCCCGCGCTCCTGGGAGGGTGGGCGATCCCGACCGCCACGGATATCGCGTTCGCCGTAGCCGTCCTCGCGATCATCGGCTCCCACCTGCCCCCAGCATTGCGGATCTTCCTCCTCACTCTCGCCGTCGTCGACGACCTGATCGCAATCAGCATCATTGCCGTGTTCTACACCGACCACATCGAGATCCTGCCCCTGCTGCTGGCGTTCGCAGTCATCGCGGCCTACGGGTTCATCGCGCAACGCTACCGAGTTTTCTTCGGACTGCACCCGTTCGCGGCCTGGCTGATCCTGCTCCCCATCGGCGTCGTCGCGTGGGCCCTGATGCACGCCTCCGGCGTGCACGCCACCATCGCAGGCGTACTGCTCGGATTCACGATCCCGGTGCTGCACCGCCGCGCGGACCGGGAGGCGGCCTCGGGTCGTCCAGGGCTTGCGGAGGAGTTCGAGCACCGATTCCGCCCTCTGTCGGCTGGGATCGCGGTGCCCGTCTTCGCGTTCTTCGCCGCCGGTGCCTCCGTCGGCGGGGCCGAGGGAATCCGTGACGCGATGACGAACCCCATCACCTTCGCAATCGTGGCCGCCCTCGTCTTGGGCAAGCCGCTCGGAATCGTGACCACGACCTGGCTCACTACGAAGGCGCTTCGCACGAAGCTCGACCCGGAACTTCGGTGGATCGACATGGTCGGAGTCGGGCTCCTCGCCGGCATCGGGTTCACCGTGTCACTACTCGTCGCCGAACTCAGCTTCCCGCCCGGATCCGTCGAGCAGGATACTGCCAAAGTTGCAACCCTTGCCGCCTCCGTGAGTGCCGCGGTGCTCGCGGCAATCCTGCTCGGCACCCGCAACCGCCGGTACCGGCGCATCGCACTGCGCGATGCGGTCGACGCGGACGCAGATGGCATCCCCGACGTCTACCAGCAGGGACAGGATCCCGACTGGTTCAAGCCCAGTCCAGGCTCACGCCGGTAATGGCCACGGTCACCCCCGCTACTGCGCCCATGAGGACTGCGACCCACGCCGGGAGTCTCCACACAGCGAGGAGCAGGAAGCATGCTGCGGCGATTCCGAGCGACGCGACCCCGGTGATCCCGGAGGTGATCACCGGGGTCCAGAGCGACGCGGCGAGGATGCCGACGACGGCCGCGTTCGCACCCGCGAGTGCCGATCGGATGTTCGGGTTCTGGCGCACCCGATCCCAGAACGGCAGGGCTGCGACCAGCAGGAGGAGACCAGGCACAAAGACGCCGACCAGCGCAAGCAGCGCTGCGACGGGGGCGAGCGGGCCGGGCATCATATCGAATCCGAGGTAGGCGGCGAAGGTGAAGAGCGGGCCGGGCACTGCTTGGGCTGCCCCGTATCCGGCGAGGAACTGTTCGGGCGTGATCGAAGCGGCGATGGCGGATTCCGCCTGCAGCAACGGCAGCACGACGTGCCCGCCGCCGAACACGAGCGCCCCGGCACGGGTGAACGCGTCTGCGATCTGGGCCCAGGTGTTCTGGGTGAGTGCGGCGAGCACCGGCAGACCTGCCAGCAGGCAGCCAACTGCGACCAGCGCCGCGATCCCCGTCTTACGGGAGACGCGCACCGCCAGAGCCTCCGGCCGAGACACGGCCGCATCGCGGCACCACAGTACCCCGGCAGCGAGACCGATGAGGATCGCCGCGAGCTGCCCAAAGCTGCCAGGGAGCAAGAGCGCCAAGCCTGCGGCGGCAAGACCGATCAGGATGCGCCGCAGATCCGGTGTCAGGGTGCGCGCCATCCCGATCACCGCGTGCGCAACGACCGCGACCGCCACGGCTTTGAGCCCCAGGATCAGGCCGTGTCCGATGACGCCTTCGAGCCTGACGGCGCCGATAGCGAAGAGCACGAGCAGCAGCGCCGAGGGCAGCGTGAACGCTACCCATGCCGCTACCGCGCCGCGGAAGCCGGCGCGGAGCAGGCCGAGCGCGAACCCCACCTGGCTCGACGCCGGTCCCGGTAAGAACTGGCACAGCGCGACGAGCTCGGCGTACTGTGGCTCGCTTACCCATTTGCGGCGGACGACGAGCTCCTCGCGGAAGTATCCGAGGTGCGCGATCGGCCCACCGAACGACGTGACGCCGAGCTTCAGAAACGCGCGGAACACCTCCGCGACGCTCCCGGGCGGCCTCGTAGGCGCCGCGGACGCATCTCGGGTCACGGTTCGAGGAGTTCTGCGATCAGCGTCTCGACCCGCGACCTGATTTCGTCGCGGATCGGCCGCACCGCTTCGATACCCTGGCCGGCGGGGTCGTCGAGTTTCCAGTCTTCGTATCGTTTGCCGGGGAAGAACGGGCAGGCGTCGCCGCAGCCCATCGTGATCACCACGTCCGAGGCTTGCACCGCCTCGGTGCTCAGCACCTTGGGTCGCTCGGCGGTGATATCGATGCCCATCTCTTTCATGGCTTCGACAGCGATGGGGTTGATCTTATTGGCGGGCATCGACCCGGCAGAACGCACCTCAATGCGGTCTGCCGCGAGGTGACGGAGGAAGCCGGCGGCCATCTGTGAGCGACCGGCGTTATGGACGCACACGAACAGCACGGAGGGTTTCTGATCGTTCATGTTCAGTTCGCTGCTTTCAATCAGGTGAGGGTAGTGAGGAGGGTGCGCACGCGGCGTTCGATGTCGTCGCGGATCACGTCGATGCCATCCGGGGAAGCGAGGGCGGGGTCGCCGACGGCCCAATCCTCGTAGCGGACACCGGGAATGATCGGGCAGACATCGCCGCAGCCCATCGTCACGACGACGTCGGCGGCACGAACGGCGTCGTCGGTGAGCGGCTTCGGGAACGCTGTCTCCGCGTCGTGCTGGCCCTCGATCTGAGTGAGTAGTGAACGGACGCGCGGGTTCACATCCGTTGCGGGTGCCGACCCCGCGGAGCGAGCGATCACGCGACCTTGTGCAAGCTGATTGACGATCGCGGCGGCGAGCTGGGACCGTCCCGCATTCTGCACGCACACGAACAGCACCTGCGGCACCCCTGACGACCGGTCGCGGGCGACATCGGTAAGGCGCTGGCGGGCGAAGCGCTCGGTCAGCGGGATCAGGTGACGGGTGATCTTCGCGGATCGCACGAGGCCCGCATAGGATTCGCGGACGATCGCGATCACCAGATCTCGGCTCAGCCCGGTCAGTTCGTCCGCGAGTTCTTCGCCCAGGCGCGTTACTCGCCCATCCATGTCGCGCAGGGTTTCCGCACGAAGCAGAGCATCCTCTGAGTCTTCGGGATCCCCGAGGTCGTCTGTGATCGCGGCGGGGGCGAACGCGTCGAGCAGCGCTGCGACTGCCTGTTGCCTACGGGCCGCGATCCGGTACCAGACCCAGGTGCCGCGCCGTTCGGACAGCAACATTCCCGTGTCCTTGAGGACTTTCAGATGGTGGGAGACGGTTGGCTGGGACACGTCGGCGAGTTCTGCGAGGTCGCACACGCAGGACTCGCCTCGCGGGTCGGCAGCGATTGCCGACAGCATCCGCAGGCGCAGCGGATCCGCGATCGCCTTCAGCGCGCCCGCCACGGTGACGGCCGCGTCCGTGCCGATCGCATGCGTCACCGACGGTGCGCAGGTGTCAGCTACCGGAGGGGAGGTGGTGTCAGTCATGAGGCCCTCGATTCAAGTGCGCGGGTGGTGTAGGGGTCGATATGGAACCAGGCTCGTGCGGCCCACAGGGAGACGTAGACGAGGGCGACGAGGACGGGAACCTCGATGAGCGGGCCGATGACGCCGGCGAGTGCCTGCCCCGAAGCAGCGCCGAAGGTGCCGATAGCGACCGCGATCGCCAGCTCGAAGTTATTGCCGGCGGCGGTGAACGCCAGGGTCGTCGATCGTGCGTAGCCGAGGCCGAGCGCTTTGCCCAGGAGGAGCCCGGCGAACCACATGAGGGCGAAGTAGACCAGCAGCGGCAGCGCGATGCGGGCCACCGCGAGCGGGTTCGAGGTAACCGCTTCCCCTTGCAGGGCGAACAGCAGCACGATCGTGAACAGCAGCCCGTACAGCGCCCACGGCCCGACAGCCGGGAGGAACTTCTCCTCGTACCAGGCCCGACCGCGGCGCTTCTCACCGATCCAGCGGGACGCGAAGCCGGCAATGAGCGGGATCCCGAGGAACACCAACACGTTCACCGCGATCTGCCACACCGAGACATCAAGGCCCTGGGCATCGAGGCCGAGCCAAGCGGGGAGCACGGTGAGGTAGAACCAGCCGAGCACCGAGAACATCACAACCTGGAACACGGAGTTGATCGCGACGAGCACCGCGGTGGCCTCACGGTCTCCGCAGGCGAGATCGTTCCAGATCACCACCATCGCGATGCACCGCGCCAGCCCCACGATGATCAGACCGGTCCGGTACTCGGGAAGATCAGGTAAAAAGATCCAGGCGAGTGCGAACATCACCGCGGGCCCGACCATCCAGTTCAGCGCCAACGAGGAGACAAGCAGCTTCTTATCGCCGGTGACGGCGGCCACCTTGTCGTAACGCACCTTGGCGAGCACCGGGTACATCATCGCCAGCAACCCGATCCCGATCGGCACAGAGATGCCGCCAACTTCGAGCCGAGCCAGCAGGTCCGACAGTGCGGGTACGAAGCGGCCGAGCGCCAGCCCCGCGATCATCGCGAGCCCGATCCACAACGGCAGCCACTTGTCGAGCGTGGAGAGCCGCTTCGGAGCGACGCGCGGCGTCACCGCGGTCATGTGGACGCCTCGAGGATCGGATCTGCGACCGCGACGACCGGGGCGAGGCTCGAGAGGTAGTGCTGCGCATCCTGGGCCGCGGCGCAGCCGGTGCCCGCGGCAGTGATCGCTTGCCGATAGGTGCGGTCCACGAGGTCACCGGCAGCAAACACGCCCGGAAGGTTCGTCCGAGTCGAGGGATGCGCGACGATCACATAACCGGCGCTGTCGATCGCGACCTGTCCGGTCACCAGCTCCGAGCGCGGGTCGTGTCCAATTGCCACGAACACTCCCGCTACGTCCAAGGCCCGCTCCGCACTCGTCTCCGTGTTGCGCAGACGTAGCCCAGTTACCTGATCGTCGCCGAGGATCGCGGCGACTTCGCTATTCCACGCAACCTCAATCTTGGGGTGGTCGAGCACCCGCTGCACCATGATCTTCGAGGCCCGGAACTCGTCCCTCCGGTGCACGATCGTCACGTTCGACGCGAACCTCGTCAAGAACAACGCCTCCTCCATGGCGG
>JBEBWI010000132.1:0-6499 GCA_040392345.1 Leucobacter soli
AGTGAGCAGCATCTCATCAACGTCGAGGGAGGCGTCGCGGAGGAGACGAGCCGCACCCGGCGGCGGAGTATCGACGCCGAGCCAGGTCTTGAACTCGTCTTCGGTGGCGTAGGTGCGGCTCATCTCGCTCTCACTTCCTCTTGCGTGCGGGCTTGGGCTTCTCGGGCGCCGGCGGTTCAGGCTCGATGTCCGGCTCGGGCTCAGGCTCGACGGGCGCGGGCACCTCGACGATCCCCGCCGCCGCGAACAGCGCCCGAGTCTCAGGCCCGGGATCGATGTCAGCGGTCAGGCCGTCGACGAAGGCCTCGCCACCGAAAGCGACGCGGCCGGCGGGGGCGTTCGGATCATGGAAGATGGACATGCTGTTGCTCCTTGGTCAGGTGAAGGTGTGGGCCACCAGAACGGCAGCCCACACCCACGCGGGAGGCGGCTACTGCACCTTGACGTTGCGCAGCACCGCGGCAGCCTTCGACGCCTTCAGCGCGACGGCGACCGGGCCGAGCTCCACCTCGCCGCGCTTCACAGCGCCGCTCTTGGTGAAGTCGGGCAGCCAGGTCTTCACGATCTGCCCGCCGATGGTCGAGACGCCGTGGAAGCCGTCGAGGCCCACACGGTAGGCGTACAGGTCGGTGAGTCCCGTGCCATTGGTGCCACCATCGACAGCAGCCGAAGCCTCGGCACCCGCGACTCCCTGCGCGGTCACATTGACCATGCGGGTGAAGGTCGCCTTCGCCGAAGCCACATCGACACCGCCGGTGCCCACGGTCGGGAGCGCTTCGAGTGCGGCCTTGATGGCGGCGGCGTTCGCGTTGTAGGCGAGTGGCACGGTCGTGACGCCCTCGACGGTGATCGTGTACTGACCCGACCCCGAGGGGGCAGTGATTGCCCACACGGTGCCGCGGGCGAGGATCGGCACGATCTTGTCGTTCGATCCTGCCTTCGCGCCGGCGTCACCGAAGAGGATGCTGCCGTAGGCTTCCCGCTCGATGGGGCGCCCGTTCTGGCCGATCAGGCCTTCCACGGGGTTCTTCGTGTACATTCCGGCGCGGCGAGCGGCAGCACGGACACGAGCGAGGGACTTGTCGTTGCCGAGGATCACGGTCGGTGCGCCGTCGAGCAGAGAGAGGAACTCGTCGATGAGGTCGAGTGCCTTGTGCTCGGCGCGGGTGTTAGTGTCGAAGTCGGTCCAGTCGGTGATGGCCGCCTTCTTGAATTCGGTGCTCGAGCCGACGAGGGCCTTATCGAGTCCGTCGAAACCGTGCTCGTCGGTCTCGACGTAGCCGTTGACGACGAGGTCGGCGAACTTAGCGTTCGTCGACTTGATCTTCTGGCCCATGTTGAGGGCGACGTTCGAGGACGCCTGCGGGCCGAGGTTCGCGGTCACGCGATCGACCGAGAACGAGCCGCCCATGACGGCCAGGTCGACCGTCTTGCGCTCGGTGAGGACGTTCTGATCCTCGTACTCGGTGTTGATCTCGCGGGTGTCGGCGGTCGCCTGGGTGGTGAGGCGACGGTACCCGTAGGTGAGGGTGTCGCCTCCGCCTGCGGGGTTGACGACGTCGTCGAAGATCAGCGAGTCGGGCACGACGCCCGTCTTGCGGAACTCGTCGATCGCAGCGACGTCGATGTCGTCGGTGGTGTTGTTCTTGGACTCAGCGAGCGATACGGCCATGGCTGTGTCTCCTTTCGGTGTTTAGGATCCGAGGCGCGCAGCGATTGCGCCCTCGAGGGTCTTGGGGGAATCGGTCGATCCGCCGGCGGGGGTTCCGCCGGAAGTGTGAGGGAGCTGCGGTGCAGGAGTGGCGGCGTAGGCGGGGTTCTTGTCGACGAACTCAGCCACCGCCGGTTTGAGGGCATCTGCGTTGGCGAGGTCGATGTCCTTGATCGCGGACTGGAACGATGCGGAGTCGAGGAGGAGCGAGGCGTTGCCCTTGCCGTCCGCGGCGACCGTGACGGCCTTCTCGCGCGCGAACTGGGTAACCTGCGCCTGGAACTCGTCCCGCTCCTGCTGTGCTGCCGCGAGGGCCGCTTGCGCGTCGGCGGCAGTCTTCGCTGCGGTCTCTGCGTCGGACATGAGTTTCTGCACCTGTTCCGGGGTGAAGCCCTGGATCTGCTGCACCGCGGCCGGTGCCGCCGGCTGCTGAGGTGCGGGCGCCTGGCCGCCATTCTGCGCGGCGTAGAACGCGGCCACCTGGGCAGGGTTCGGGGCGGGCGGGCTCGACGATCCTGCGGGCTGCTGGGTCTGCTGCTGACCGCCTTCGCCGCCGTTACCGCCGTCACCGTTCTCGGCGAGACGGATACCACGGAGCCAGAGCGGCGCGCGGCCGATCTGCCAGCCGACCTGTGCAGGGTCGCCCTGGCGCTGGATGTTGTGCTTGGACATGGTCGTGCCTCCTCAGGCATCAGTCGGGCCCGAGTCTGGGCATGAAAAAAGCCCCACACGATGTGCAGGGCTTCAGATGATGAACGGTTCTGGGTTAGTCGACGTCGTCTCCGAGTTGACCACGGATGGCAGCGAGGAGTGCTTCGGCCTCGTCGCGGGTGTCGCCGTCGGCGATCGCAGCCGCAAGGATCTCCTCGTCGGTGGCTGCATCGGGGTCGGTGATGCCGGGCGGGATCATCATGTTTGCCACCCTACCTCTCGCAGAATCGCTTCGATAGCGTCACGGATCGGGCCGAAGCTCTCAGCCGCCCACTGCCTCTTCGATGTGAGCACATGCCCACTCTCGAGCGCCTGCTGCAGTCCGGCCAGCATCGCGCGGTCCTTCGACCCTGTGGCAATGTACTGGGCGTAGGCGCGCGCCCAGAGCTCGTCACGCCGAAGCAAATACGTGATGTGGGTTCTCGCTTCAGCCGGCAGCGATGATGCGCCGCGGAGCAGCCGGATATACTCGACCTCGGCCGACCCGTTGATCGCGGTGAAGAGATCGCGCCATGTGCCGTCGAGTGCACCGCTCGTCGCCTTGCGCGTGAGGTCTGCACCGCCGAGCGCGTAGTCGAGATGGTGCGCGTATTCGTGCGCGAAGGTCAAGCGCGGACTCATCGCGGCCTGACTCATCTCGATCCGATTCGCCGGCAGACTGATGTGGCGCCCTTGTACGCCCGACCTGAGGGCGGCCGATCGCACCTCCGGCCCGATCACCGGCGGGAACGCATGAACCTTCTGAATCGAGTTCCGTGCGGCCTTGAGCGTCGCACCCTGCTCGCCCGAGACAGCGATCCGGGGCCCCGGCACGTCGGGCACCTTCGGGCCACCCGTCGGCCTCGTCCTGCCGCGCGGATTCGCGTCGCCCCCGTCAGCAAAGGGAAGCTGCTCCCGGTACTCGCGACGTGTGATGCCCGTCTTCTCGACATGCTCACGCAGCGCCGCCTGTGCCTCGCCAATCTCGTCGGGGTTCCCGCCGCGCTTCGCCTGGCGCACGTCGCGTTCGAGCTCGCGCAGCTTCTCGCGGTCGCGTTCCTTCTGCTTGTCCCAGGTGGAATGCTTCGACGGGTCGGGGCCGCCGGGCAAGCCGGGGACCATGACGCACCGGCAGTTCGGATGACCGGCCTTGGATGCACGCCACTGGTCGAGCGTCGCGTCGACAATGATCGTGGTGGGTTCAGCGGTGATGGCGTGGAGGACCGTGCGGGGGCCGGTCGCGCCGTCTCGGACAAGGATCTTCCCTGCCCACTGCGCGCAGTTCTCACACGCGCTGTTCCCGATGACCGGGGTGAAGGTGTCGATGCCGGCGGCCTCCATCGACGCGACCGCCTGATCACCCCATGCACGATGCGCTGCGGTGCGGGTGGCCATCTCGGAGTAGGCGCCGATCGTCCACCGACGGTCGGCCTTGTCGATGAACCCGGTGATCCCATCGGCGATGTACTGGTCGAGGATGCGCCGGTGAAGTGCCTGCTGCGTGGTCATCCCCGACAGGATCGACCCGATGTGCTGCGACGTCATCGCCTGGTAGGCGTCGACCGGCGCGCGGAGGATCCGTGCGTTCAGAGCGCGGAGCGCGTCGCGCAGGTCGAGCTCGACCGCGGCGACAGCGTAAGCTCCGCCCGCGGTGAGCGATGTGACCTGCTGCACGCCTCGGGCACCATAGGCGGGGAAATCGAGCAGCTGGCGCGCGATCTCCGCCGACGCCCCGCGTGCGGCTTCCTCGGTCGCCCACTGTGCCATCGACGCCGGATCGACGGTGCGTACGAGGTGTTCGGCCTGTTCGCGGAGTTCCTGGATCGCACGGTAGCGGGCGAGAGTGTCGTTCGGGATCTCAAGGTGCTGCTGGACGAGGCGCTCGAGCGTGGCCCTGAGGTCGTCCTCGATCCTGCGATACCGTTCTGCGATCGCATGCCCGATGTCGTCGATCCATGCTGCGGGGGAGTCGCCGGGCCAAAGCTCAGCCATCACGAACCCCCTTTGGCTTCGGTGATCTTTCGCGTATACACGAGGGGCTATGCTCGACGACACGAGCTACTTGGCGCGATTGGAGTCCACGAATGAGGAAGTCGGCCCGAATCATCGGAAAGCCCCTGAACCTCTCAGGGCAGGAAACGAACATCCTCCTCGAGCAGCAGGGATTCCTCACTGGGGTTCCAGGTGACTACACCCCCACTGAGAAGGGCGCCGCGTACGTATTCGAGGGCTACAATCACGCGGGAATGCGAAGCTGGGACGACTCGATAATCGATCGTCTTGACCTCACGCCCGACGCAGTGAAGGCAGCACGCGTAGAGGCAGCGAGGCAGCGCGCTGCACGAAGCGATCACCAGCACAGCCAGAAATCCCCCGCAAGTGAGACGGCCCACTTGGAAACCGCGAGCCGAAAGAGCACCTCCACATTGAAGAGCAACGGTGCAGCCTTAGTCAGCCAGGCTGGGATCCAAGCAATTCATACTGCTGGCGATGTTCTTGCGCCGATGGTCGCCGCGTACGTGGTCGATAAGGTTGATGACGCTGTCGCAAGGAGGCAAGTACGCGGGAGCCAAGCTTGACCTATTCCGCAGGATCGTCGTCTCGGCCGACGGTGAACGGGTCGGGCGGCTGCTCGGCGTCTCGCTTCGCTTGGATCCGCGAAACCTCCTCACCGATCTGGGTGTCGTCCCAGTCGGGGTTCGCGCGCCGTACCGCGGTCTCGGTTGAGATCGCCTCGGCCACCTTTAGCAGCCCGATCGTCTCGGCCTCGACCTTCGGGTCGACTCGGGAGATCGGCGGGAACACGACGTTCAGGTCGTACCGGCCGCCGCCCTTCCCGGGGAACAGGATCCCGTCGAGCTCGAGCGCGACGGACCCCATGCGGGAGAGCACCTTGCGGTCGTAGAGGTTCTTCTTCGTCCTGGTCGTCTCTGTGCGGCGTTCGCGGTGCTGGATTTCGGTCGCGGTCGCCTGCGAGCTGGACACGTCGCCGAGGCCCCATGCGGACGGCGAGTAGCCGGCCTTCTGCAGGATCTGCCCGGTGACCTCGTCCATCGTTTTCTTGTGCTCTTCGACGCGGATCTGGAACTGCTGCGCGGACAGCTGCAGGTCGTCTGACTGGCCGGGGATGTTGAGGCCGACGAGCATCTCGCGGAACGTGTCGAAGGACGCGCCAGCGCCCGGCCCGTTACTGCGCAGATATGCCTCGGGCACGAACAGGCGCGCCATGCCGAGCTTCAGGTCCCGCATCCACGACGACCACGCCTCGTCCGCGTTGTCGAACAGCGGGAGCAGTTGGTTGAAGTCCGACCGGCCGGCATCCTTGAGCGGCCCCTTCTTACGCCACGCGAGCGCGGGAGCGTTCGGGAGGTATGCGGCCGTCAACCGGTCGATGTTGGTCGCGATGCCCTTGTCGGTGTCGACAAGGCCGACGAGGTAGGCCGTCTCTTCGCGTGCGCCGAGGTCGACGCGCTGTCCGAGTGACGTCGCGGTGCCCTGGAAGAGGGCATGCTCGATCGACCCGACCCTGTGGTGCTCGAGGTGCCGCCAGTAGGTCTGACCGTCCAGCCACTCCGACCAGAGGGTGACCTCGACGAGGCGACCGTGCCGGAACGTTGGGATGACGGCGTCGGCGGCTGCGTAGTCGAGCCACACGTGGTCTTCGAGTTCGACGTCCCAGCGGGGCACGATGACGGTCGCGCCGAGCGCGGACTTGATCTCGCCCATCGAGTTGAGCATCGCGTGGTGGTCGTCAGAGTTGAGGATCTCGTCGAGCCGCGCCTCAGCCTTCCCCGCCGTCTTCTCGCTGCCCTCCGCGAACGATGTGACGGGCGGGTCGGAGTACTGCAGGTCGGAGGCGAGGGTCGCGAGATCCGCGGGGATCGGCACGTGCAGGCGAGTGCGGTGCTCGTTCACGGGTGCGGGGCGACCCCAGAACAGGCGCGAGACGACACCTGCGAGACCACCGGAGTGGGGAACGCCGGCGCGTTGATGGGTCGCTGCAGCACTGCCGGCGTACATGCGCTCGAGGGCTTTGACGTCGCCGGTGAGCCAGGCGTCATTCTCCACGTACTGTGCATAGGCCGGCTGCCAGGCCTT
>JBEBWI010000133.1:0-6412 GCA_040392345.1 Leucobacter soli
CCGGTGCCTCCGACAACGTGAGCGCGGTGTTCCGCACCACCATCCTGCAGGCCGCGGCGCCCGACGAGGTGCGGGGCCGCATGCAGGGCCTCTTCTACGTCGTGGTCGCGGGTGGTCCGCGCGTGGGCGATCTGCTCGCGGGCGCCGTCGCGACACTCATCGCCATCTGGGCTCCGGCGCTCATCGGCGGCCTCGTGATCGTCGCGCTCATGCTGGTGTTCCTGCGCGTGTACGGTGGGTTCCAGCGCTATGACGGGCTGAAGCCGACGCCGTAGGGCTTCGAGACACCGCAGCCGAACGATGAGCCGGTACCGCCCGGCGACTGCCGAGAGGCGCCGGCACCGATCGAGGAGGAGCACCGTGGCCGATCCACTCGCAGCACCGAACGCCCACGAGGCGGCGCACGGGGAGGCGCCGCCGACGGTGCTCGTGCGCCGTGCCGGGCGCAGCACGCGCATCACCCTCAACCGGCCGCGGGCGATCAACGCGTTGAACCGCGAGATGGTCGGCCTGCTGGTCGACGCGATCGTGCGCGCGCAGGGCGACGGCTCGCGGGCGATCGTGCTCGACGGCGAGGGGGAGCGCGGTTTCTGCGGGGGCGGCGATGTGAAGGCGCTCGCGTCGGGCACGCTCGAGCAGAACCTCGACTTCCTGCGCACCGAGTACCTCGTCGACTCGCTCATCGCCCGTTCGCCGGTGCCGGTGGTGGCGTTGATGCACGGCGTCTGCATGGGCGGCGGCATCGGCCTGGGCGGGCACGCCGCGGTGCGCGTGGTGACCGAGACCAGCCGCCTCGCGATGCCCGAGGTGCGCATCGGCATCCTGCCCGACGTGGGCGGGCACCACTTGCTCGCCGCCGCTCCCGGTCGGCTCGGCGAACTGCTCGCCATCACCTCGGGCGGCATGGGCGCGGGCGACGCCGTCGCGCTGGGGTTCGCGGACTGGTTCGTGCCCGGCGAGCGGTTGCCCGCGCTTCGCGAGTGGATCGCGGCCGGCGTTCCCGCCGCCGACGCCGTGGCGCGGGTCGCCGAGTCGGCACCCGAGTCGCCCCTGCTGGCGGCGCGCGAGTGGTTCGACCCGATCGCCGATGCGGCGCTCGGCGGGGCCGCCGGGCGAGACTCCGGAGGAGGCGACGAGGCGTTCGCCGACCCTGCGGCAGCGGCGCAGCGGCTGATCGCGGGCCTCGAGGCGAGCGCGCATCCCGAGGCGCTCTCGGTCGCCGAGACGGTGCGGGGCATGTGCCCGACCTCCGTGGCGGCGACGCTCGCGCAGATCGCGCGTACCCGCGGCGAGCGGTTGAGCCTCGCCGAGGTGCTGGCCGACGACGTGCGGCTGATGGGGCGCATGGTCGTGCGCCCCGACTTCGCCGAGGGTGTGCGGGCGCAGCTCATAGACCGCGATGGCGCCCCCGCCTGGAGCCCGGCTCGCATCGAGCAGCTCGATCGCGCCGAACTGCGCGCGCTGCTCGACCCGGCGCATGCGGAAGGGGAGCGGCCGCTCGACCTCGGGCGGTGAGCCTCAGGTCTCGCGGGTGAGCACGACCCGCACGTGCAGGCTGCTGCCCTTCGGCCCGTCGTAGACGCCGCGCAGCGGCGGCACATCGGTGTAGTCGCGCCCCCTCCCGACGAGCACGTGCCGGTCGCCGATCTCGGCGCCGTTGGTGGGGTCGTAGCCCTGCCAACTCCCCGTGAACCACTCCACCCAGGCGTGCGATTCCCCCTCGACCGGCTCACCGACCTCGGCCGACTCCTTCGGCTGCAGATAGCCCGAGACGTAGCGTGCGGGAATCCCGACCTCGCGCAGTGCGCCGATGGCGACGTGCGCGAAATCCTGGCACACGCCCGTGCGCTGCTCCCAGGCCTCGGCCGCCGGCGAGTGCACTCCGGTCACGCCGTGCATGTACGCCATCGACCCCATCACCGCGTCGGCGATCTCGCGAGCTGCGATGTGAGGGGTGGCCGCATGATCGGCGATCTCCCTCGCCAGTGCGGTCACCTCGGGGTGCGGCGCCGTCCGCGTCGTGTGAGCGGTCATCTCCGAGGTCTCGATCGATCGCTCCGCGGCCTCCTTGAGTTCCTGCCAGGAGATCCCGGAATCTCGGATGGGGGAGTGGCGCACCTCGACCAGTGAACGGGCCGTGATGCTGAGCTCGGGGTGCGGGGTGAGCACGTCGAAGGCGGCGACGAGGCTCCCGAAGTAGTCGGTGTAGTAGTTGATGCTCGCGGCGGGCTGGACGTCGAGTGCGGTGAACAGCACGAACTGGTTCTCGCTCGACCGCGGCAGCATGCGCGCCTCGTTGTACGAGGCGCCCGCGTCGCCCTGATACCTGAATCCGGTCACGTGCTCGATGCGCAGTCGCTTCATGAGGTCTCTCCGATCCAGATCGGTTCTGCCTGCGTCGGGAAGTAGCGGGCGTGGATCGCCTCGGAGGCCTCCAGCGCGACTCGCTGCACACGGTGCGTGAGTTCGGGAAGATCGTCGAGCACTTCGGACAAGGGCCGGTATTCGATGTCGCCGCGGATGCGGCCGAGGGCGCGCAGCACGGCGTCCGAGTGCCCGACGCGGTCGGTCACGGGGTCGATCATGCGGATGCACTCCTCGGCCCGGCAGATCGAGTAGATGACGGAGCGGGGGAAGAGGCGGTCGAGGAGCAGGAACTCGGCCGCTTCGGTGGGGCCGGGCGCCCCGCGGTAGCTGCGCAGGAAGGCGTCGTACGCCCCGCACGAGCGGAGGATCGTGGTCCAGGAGGGGCCGGGCGCTTCGGAGAGCGAGCGGGTCGAGAGCAGGCGCGCGGTCATATCGGTGCGCTCGATCGCCCGACCGAGTGCGAGAAACCGCCAGACTTCATCTCGACTGGTCGAATCGTCCGTGACGCCGGAGGAGAGCGCCACCCGTTCTCGCACCCAGCGGAAGAACCGATGCGCGCTCTCGCTGTCGAGGTGATGCGGCAGGCGGGCCGAGGTCGTGTTCAACGTCTCCCAGAGCTCCACGGACACGATCTCGCGGGCCCGCCGCGCGTTCTCCCGGGCGGCGCGCAGCGAGTAGGCGATGCTCGATGGGTTCTCCCGATCGGTCGCCAGGCTGCTGAGCACTTCGGCACGCGTCGCTGGCTCCGAGCCCGCGGGTGACGGTGCGCCCATGAGCGCGAGCAGCGACCGGCAGGTTGCCTCTTCGTCGGCCCAGGGGTCCTCGAGCATCAGCTGCAGGTGCACATCGAGGATGCGCGCGGTTCCGTCGGCGCGCTCGATGTATCGGCCGATCCAGAACATGCTCTCGGCGATGCGGCTCAGCATGGCTGCTCTCCTTTCGCGTCGGGGTCTCCGCGACCCTGTTGCTGTTGCTGTTGCTGTTGCTGCGTTACCTGCTCGGTGCGCGCTTCGGGCCCGTCGATGGTCGAATGCGCGGGCCGAGTCTGGGGCTCGTAGGCGAGTGCGGGTTGACCTGCCCGGTGCAACTCCGGCAGTTCCTCGCGCGCTTCAGCAGGTGCTTTCGGGGCCTCGCCGACCACCCAGGTATCCTTCGAGCCGCCGCCCTGGCTGGAATTCACCACCAGCTGACCCGCGGGTAGCGCGACCCGGGTCAGACCGCCGGGCAGCACCCACACGTCATCTCCATCGTTCACCGCGAAGGGTCGCAGATCAGCGTGTCTCGGGCGGATCCCCTCGTCCACGAGCGTCGGGATGGTCGAGAGCATGACCACGGGCTGCGCGATCCAGCCGCGCGGGTCGGCGATCAGTTTGGCGCGCAACTCGTCGAGCTCGACTCTCGACGCTGCGGGGCCGATGACGAGTCCCTTCCCGCCCGAGCCGTCGACGGGCTTCACCACCAGCTCGTCAAGTCGATCCAGCACCTCTTCGAGCGCGCCGGGATCCTCGAGACGCCACGTATCCACGTTGCGCAGAATCGGCTCCTCGGCGAGGTAGTAGCGGATCAGGTCGGGCACATAGGTGTACAGCAGCTTGTCATCGGCGACGCCGTTGCCGACGGCGTTCGCGAGTGTGACGTTGCCGAGGCGGGCGGCGAGCATGAGGCCGGGCGCACCCAGCATCGAGTCGGCGCGGAACTGCAGCGGATCAAGGAAATCGTCGTCGACGCGGCGATAGATCACGTCCACGCGCCTGGGCCCGCGCGTGGTGCGCATGAAGACCTTGCCGCCGACGCAGACGAGGTCGCGCCCCTCGACGAGCTCGACTCCCATGAGTCTCGCCAGCAGGGTGTGCTCGTAATAGGCCGAGTTGAAGACGCCCGGGGTGAGCACCACGACGTTGGGGTCGACGACCCCCGGGGGCGCCGCCGCTCGCAGCGCACGGAGCAGGCGATTCGGATACGCGGAGACCGGGCGCACGCGCATCGAGGCGAACAGCTCGGGCAGCGTCTGCGCCATCACCCCGCGATTCGAGATGACGTAGCTCACCCCCGAGGGAACGCGCACGTTGTCTTCGAGCACCCGCATCTCGCCGTGCTCGTCGCGGATCAGATCGATGCCCGCCACCTGGATCCGCACGCCGTTCGCCGAGCGGATGCCGGCCGCCTGGCGGTAGAAGTACTGGGAACTCGCGATGAGCGAGGCGGGCAGTACGCCGTCGCGCACGCAGTGCTGGTGGCTGTACGCGTCATCGAGAAACGCTTCGAGCGCACGTACCCGTTGCCGCACGCCCTGTTCGATGCGCGCCCACTCCTCGTACTCGATGACACGGGGTACCGCGTCGAGCGGGAACGGGCGCTCCTCCCCGGCGAAGTCGAAGGTGACGCCCTGCGCGAGGTAGGAATTGGCGAGCGTCTCGGTGCGGCCGCGCAGTTCCTCCTGGGTCATGTGCGAGAGGGCCCGGTGCAGTTCGCCATACGGGCGTCTCGGCTCGCGGGCGCTCTCCGCGGCGCCCGTGCCGTCTGCGGCGTCCGTGCCGCTCAAATCGAACATCTCGTCGAACGCCGAGACCGCCGGCGGTCTCCCTCCCGCGGTGCCCGCGATGAAGGTGGGGTGGTATCCGTCGAAAAGGTCTCCCATTTGCACAGTTCAGCACACAGATGTTTCGGGTTGGCGCAGTCGAGATTTCGGGGCGGTTTCGCGGGTATTGGGTGCCGGGTGCTGTCTGCTCGGTGCGGGTCGCCGCACGTTGGAAGTCGGGAGTCAGACGTCGAGCAGGATCCCGCAGAGCTCGCCGAGCAGGATCCCGCAGAGCTCGCCGAGCGCGCGTTCGAACTCCGCCTCGTCGGAGCCACCAGTGCCGATCACGATGCCGAACCTGCCGTCGGCGAGGTGCCCGCGCTGCCAGTAGGCGCTGAGCGGCACGGCGCCCAGCTCGCGCAGGGTGCGGGTGCGGGTGCGGCCCGGGACGGTGGCGGGGGAGATCGGGGAGGCGGCGGCGAACAGTCGCGCCTCCACGGTAGCGGCCTGCGGCCCCGTACCGAGCTCGAGCACCGCGTGCAAGCCTCCGCTCATCGGCCGCACGCGCAGCCCGGGCACGCGGTCGAGCCGCTCGACCACGAGCTCCCGCCGCGCCGCGTAGCGTCGCCGCATGCGAGCGGTGTGCCGCCGCAGCTCGCCGCTCGCGAGGTACTCGGCGAGCGCCGCCTGCACGACGGCGGAGACCGGCCCGCCGAAATCCCGCCGCACCGGTTCGATCATCGCCCGCAACCGTTCCGGGGCCACCAGGTAGCCGGCCGCGAGCGCCTGAGACACTGTCTTCGAGAAGGTGCCGAGCAGCACCACCGACCCCGACACCGGGTCGTCGAGCGCCGCGAGCGCCGGCAGCGGGCTGCCGGTGTGCCGCAGCTCGGAGTCGTAGTCGTCCTCGATGATCACGACGCCCGTGCGCGACGCCCAGGCCAGCAGCTCCCGTCGCCGCGCGAGGGGCAGCGACCCGCCCAGCGGGTACTGGTGGCTCGGGGTGACGATGACCGCATCGAGCACCCCCTCGGGCAGGGCGCGCGGGTCGAGCCCCTCGGCATCGACGGGCAGTGCGACGATGTGCGCGCCGTGCCGCGCCGCCACTCGCCGCAGCGAGGGGTAGCCCGGGTCCTCGACACCGACGACGAGTCGCCGACCGCTGGTGGTGCCGAGCGCCGTGAGCAGCAGGCCGAGCCCCTCGCGGGCGCCTGCCGTCACGACGATGTCGGCGGCGGTGCGGGTCGTGCCGCGCATGCGCCGCAGGTGCTCGGCGATCTCGGTGCGCAGCTGCGGGTCGCCGAGGTCGGGCGCGTCGACGTGGGCCTGCGCGAGGGCGTGCCGCCATGCGCTCCGCCACGCCGGGCGGTCGACGGCGCTCGTGTCGGGCACGCCGGGTGCGAGCGGCATTGAACCCGCTGCTGTTTCCGCTGCTGCTTCCGCGGCAGCGGGCCGCAGGGTGGATCGCGCTGCGCCCGCCACATTCGCGTTCCCCGCAGTGCCGGTCGCGGGGGGAGGGCGATCGTC
>JBEBWI010000134.1:0-6317 GCA_040392345.1 Leucobacter soli
TTACCAGCGGTAGTGCGCGAATGCCCGGTTCGACTCGGCCATCTTGTGCGTGTCTTCGCGACGCTTGACAGCGGCGCCCAGACCGTTCGAGGCATCGAGAATCTCGTTGGTGAGACGCTCGGTCATGGTGTTCTCACGACGAGCCTTGGCGTAGCTGGTCAGCCAGCGCAGTGCGAGCGTGTTCGCACGGTGCGGCTTGACCTCGACCGGCACCTGGTAGGTGCTGCCGCCAACACGACGCGAACGCACCTCAAGCGTGGGGCGCACGTTGTCGAGCGCCTTCTTGAGTACGGTCACGGCGTCCTGGCCGCTCTTCTCGGCAACGGTCTCGAGTGCACCGTAGACGATGCGCTCGGCGAGACCCTTCTTGCCGTCGAGGAGGATCTTGTTGACCAGCTGGCTCACCACAGGCGAACCGTATACCGGATCGGCGACGACGGGGCGCTTCGGAGCAGGACCTTTACGAGGCATTACTTCACCTTCTTTGCACCGTAGCGGCTGCGAGCCTGCTGGCGATCCTTGACCGCCTGCGTGTCGAGCGCGCCGCGCACGATCTTGTAGCGGACACCGGGGAGGTCCTTCACACGACCGCCGCGCACGAGCACCATCGAGTGCTCCTGCAGGTTGTGGCCCTCACCGGGGATGTAGGCCGTGACCTCGGTACCGTTCGAGAGCTTCACACGAGCGACCTTGCGCATCGCCGAGTTCGGCTTCTTCGGGGTGGTGGTGTACACACGGGTGCACACACCGCGCTGCTGGGGGTTCGCCTTCAGTGCGGGCGCCTTGGTCTTGGAGACCTTCGGCGTACGCCCCTTGCGAACCAGCTGCTGAATAGTAGGCACTGATTCTCCTAGTTGTTCCTGCACGGTGACAGGAATGCTTACATGAACAAGCATGCGCGACCGCTCACGCGGCCACTAACCTGCTGCCGCTTGCGCGGACCGGTGCAGGTATGCCGTGGGGGTATCTGCCGAAACCGGCGAGGGACCCTGATCGGTTGCTCCCCCGGCATTCCCCGTGCACGCACGGCAAACGACGGTGGAACGCACCAACAAACTACTATAAGCGCTCGCGGTAAGAATCCGCAATGTCTTTCGTGCTGCCGCTACTGCGGAGGCTCGAGGTGGCGGGTGAGGTCGTCGAGCATGGCCTGGATCTGAGGTTCGACGAAGCGCTCGACCGCGGCGCGGATGCGGGTCTGATGCGTCGCCAGTGCGAAGCACACCCGTTCCCCGGCATCGGCCGCGCACCGGTCTGCGAGCTCGATCTCCCGGCGCAGCCGCTGCTTCTCCTCCGGGCTGAGCGGAGGGCGCGGCAGCGGCGGCTCGGGCCGGGACTGCTCGGCGAGCTCCGAGAAGGTGAAGAGGAACGGCTGATCGGCCTCCGGCTCGGGATCGAGATCGATGCCGTCGAACTCCGGTTCGAGCCCGGCACTCGGCTCGAATCCCCCCGCGTTCCAGATCTGCTCGCCCGTCAGCTCGGCCTGCAGCGCGGGCAGCTCCCGCTCCGTGTATTCGTCGACCACGCGGTCGATGATGCGCTGCATACGGCTCGTGAGCGCATGTGCTACCTGGTGCGGCACCTCCCCCGCGATACCGGCGGCCTGCAGCACCGGGGAACCGGTGCATCGCCGGCACATGCGGGCCCGCCCCCGGTGCGTACCGGGTTCCCAGGTCGGGATCCAGCGCAGCCACGCATCGACGGCGACGCCCACGCGATCCGCAATCACATCAGCCACGGTCCGGGTCGCTCCAGGGATCGTCGTCGGTGTTCGCCCAGTCGGGGCCGGGCTCGCCGCGCTTCTCCCACGGCCACTGAGGGGTGGGGCGGTCGGTGTAGACGCGGCGCGCGAGCACGCTCCAGAAGAGCAGTGAGACGAGCCCCCAGATCAGCGCGAGCACCCCTGCGAACGGGCTCAGCCAGGTATCGTCGATCGACAACCCGGCGAGCATCCCGAAGAGGCACCAGATCAGATAGGCGCCGCCCATGAGCGCGATCACGTAGCCCCAGTGGGGGGTGCGCAGGCCTCGCAGCAGAACGATCGCCTGCCGCCACAGCCCCCAGCACAGCACGGCGAGTGCGACGACTACGATGAGTTGCGCGGCCGGCAGTGCGACGCCCTCGGTCTGCACCGGCTCGCGGCCCCCGAGTAACGAGATGAGACCCCAGCTCGCAACGATCAGCGCGACCGCGACGATGAGCGTCGCGAAGATCAAGCCCCAGACGTAGCCTCGGGTGACGCCGCGACGGGGGCTTTCGGTCATGGCTGCTTCGCCTGCACCTCTGCGAGCGCCGCCTCGTACTCGGCCACCGCTTCAGCGTTCTTTCGAGTGACCTTGCGGCCGCGAGCACCGATCCAGGCGCCGAACCAGACGGTCGCCTCGCGCGCGACGATGCCCGCTGCGATGACCGGGAGCAGCAACCCGAACTCCTGGATGAGGCTGAGCGGTGTGAGGCTGCCGCCGACGGCCGCGGTGAGCCCGGATCCGCCGCTGAACTGGAACACCGCGAACGCGGCGCCGAGCACCGTGGCGCCCCACACGAACACGCCGACGAGGAAGCCGCCGAGGATGTACGCCCACCATCCGGCGCGACCGACCACGAGCACCAGCAGGGAAAGCCCGACCAGGAAGGCCGCAGAGGCGGCGACGAGCGGCCACAGACCCGCGTCGAGCAGGGTCGTGACGAAGCGGGAGGGCGGGGTCGTCGGTGCCAACCACAGGGCGAGCACGCCGGCGTAGACGACCGCGAAGCCGACGGTCGCGAGGAGGGCGATCAGCACGCCGGCCCCGCGGTTGCCGCGAATCTCGGGCGGCATCGGCGTCTGCATGTAGAGCGCCGCCATCGGGTGGTCGGCGCTGATTCGTATTTCTCCGTCGCGCACGGGGGGCAGCGGAGCTGCAGCGGGGGCGACCGCGGGCTGATCTGCGGGGGCCGCCGCCGGAGCGGTCGGGGGCGCAGCGGCGAATGCGGGGGCGACCGCTCCCGCCGCGAGCGCCCGGTCCGCCTCGAGGCGTTCCGCGAGACCGTCGATGCCGGGAGTACCGGCGGAGGCACCGGTCGTGCCGGCCGTGGCCTGCGCCTGCGCGGCACTCGAGTGCGATCCGGCGGCCGCGAAGATCTCGCTGGCCGACGGGCCCGCCGCAGCGCTCGGCGGCTCGACCGCGGGGGCGATGACCGGCCGCTCCATCGTGTCGTCCGAAGCCGGGGCATTCGCCGCCGGAGCCCCGCCGACGGCATCGTGCGCGTCAGCGCCCGTCGAGGTATCGGGAGTCGTCGCAACGGCCGCATCGGCGGCCGAGGGCGCCGTCGACGCGGTCACGGGCACCTCGGCGGCGCGCTCGACCGCCGCGAGCACCTCGGTGCTGGTGGGCTCCGCCTCTTCGACCGGGGCACCCGCCGCCTGCGCATCGCGCTCTTCGCTCATCGCTTCACCTCTCGTCGCACCCGATGCGGCGGCCGTCGAGTCGAACAGCCGCACACCGGTTTGCCGCAAGAGTACAAGCCGCACACCCCCTTCAGCCGGATGCCGCGCGGGTGTTGCCGATCTTGAAACGCACGAGGCGCCCACCCCGAAGGGTGAGCGCCTCGTGCGGTGCGGGCCTCGACTCAGCTGTAGTTGCCCGGGTTGAACTCGTCAGCCGTGAAGCTGTCGAAGTCGACGAACGACAGGTCGTTCTCATCGAAGCTCGTCTCGGTGGCGAACAGACGATTCGGGTAGCGCTCCGCCTTCGCCTCCTCGGTCGCATCCACATCGACGTCGCGGTAGATGCTGAGGCCCGTACCGGCCGGGATCAGCTTACCGATGATGACGTTCTCCTTGAGACCGATGAGCGGATCGCGCGACCCCTCCATCGCCGCCTGGGTGAGCACGCGGGTGGTCTCCTGGAACGACGCGGCCGACAGCCACGACTCGGTCGCCAGCGAGGCCTTGGTGATGCCCATGACCTCGGGGCGGGCGGTCGCGGCGCGCTTGCCCTCGAGCAGCGCCTCGCGGTTGATCCGCTGGTAGCGCGCGCGATCCACGAGCTCGCCCGGGAGCAGCTCGGTCTCGCCGTGATCCACCACGGTCACCTTGCGCAGCATCTGGCGCACGATCACCTCGATGTGCTTGTCGTGGATCGGCACGCCCTGCGAGCGGTAGACGCCCTGCACGCCCTCGACGAGGTACTTCTGCACCGCGCGCTCGCCCGGAATGTGCTTGCCGTTCTCGGTGGTGCCGACCTGCAGGATGTCCTTCGGGTCGAGCGTACCGGCGATGAACGGCTGACCGAGCACGACGCTGTCGCCGTCCTCGACGAGCAGCGTGGCGCGCTTCAGCACCGGGTAGGCCTTCTCCTCGGTGCCATCGTCAGGCGTGAGGAGGATGCGGCGACCCTTCTCCGTGTCTTCGATGGTGATGCGACCTGCGGCCTCCGCGATGGGCGACGCACCCTTGGGGGTACGAGCCTCGAAGAGCTCCTGCACACGCGGCAGACCCTGCGTGATGTCGTCGGCCGAAGCAGAACCGCCGGTGTGGAAGGTACGCATCGTGAGCTGGGTACCCGGCTCGCCGATCGACTGCGCCGCGATGATGCCGACGGCCTCGCCGATGTCGACGCGCTGACCGGTCGCGAGCGAGCGGCCGTAGCAGGTGGCGCACACGCCGACCGCCGACTCGCAGGTGAGCACCGAGCGCACCTTGATCTCGGTGACGCCTGCGACGACCAGGCTGTCGATGAGCACGTCGCCCACATCGGCACCCGCAGAGGCGACGACGCTGCCAGAAGCATCGACCACGTCGGTCGCGAGCGTACGGGCATAGACCGAGTTCTCGACGTTATCGCCGCGCACCAGGGTGCCGTCGGCGTCAGCGGTCGCGATCGGGAGTTCGAGGCCGCGGCTGGTGCCGCAATCCTCTTCGCGAATGATCACGTCCTGCGAGACGTCGACCAGACGACGGGTCAGGTAACCCGAGTCGGCGGTACGCAGAGCGGTGTCGGCGAGACCCTTACGGGCACCGTGCGTCGCGATGAAGTACTCGGCGACCGACAGGCCCTCTCGGTAGGAGTTGATGATCGGGCGGGGGATGATCTCGCCCTTCGGGTCGCTCACGAGACCGCGCATGCCCGCGATGTTGCGGATCTGCAGCCAGTTGCCGCGCGCACCCGACGACACCATGCGGAAGATGGTGTTGTCTTCGGGGAACGCATCGCGCATGGCTGCGGCGACCTCGTCGGTGGCCTCGGTCCAGATCTCGACGAGCTCGGCGTGACGCTCGGCGTCGGTGATCATGCCCTTGTCGAACTTCTTCTGCACCGCTGCGGCCGCGCGCTCGTGCTCGGCAAGGATCTCGGCCTTGTTCGAGGGGGTCACGATGTCGGAGAGCGCCACGGTGATGCCCGAACGGGTCGCCCAGTAGAACCCGGCGTCCTTGATGCGGTCGAGGGTCGCGGCGACCTCCACCTTCGGGTAGCGCTCGGCGAGGTCGTTGACCAGACCCGACAGGCTGCCCTTGTCGGC
The DNA here is from genome assembly GCA_040392345.1 of Leucobacter soli. Lineage (GTDB taxonomy): Bacteria > Actinomycetota > Actinomycetes > Actinomycetales > Microbacteriaceae > Leucobacter > Leucobacter soli_B. The sequence continues at coordinate 5,503 of JBEBWI010000134.1, forward strand.
GATGCGCTCGAAGTAGGGGTAGCCGACCGGCAGCGCCTCGTTGAAGATGGCGCGGCCGAGCGTGGTCTCCACGATGACCGGACGGTCGGAGGTGACGCCCTCGGCGTTGGTGTAGCCCTCGAGACGGATCTTCGCCTTCGCGCCGAGATCGAGCGTGCCCTCGTCCATCGCCAGGATGGCCTCGCCGATGGTCGCGAATGCGCGGCCCTCACCGGGAACGCCCGTCTTCACGGTGGTCAGGTGGTGCAGACCGATGATCATGTCCTGCGAGGGCAGGGTCACCGGGCGGCCGTCCGACGGCTTCAGGATGTTGTTCGAGGCGAGCATCAGCACGCGGGCCTCGGCCTGCGCCTCGACCGACAGCGGCAGGTGCACTGCCATCTGGTCGCCGTCGAAGTCGGCGTTGAACGCCGTGCAGACGAGCGGGTGCAGCTGGATGGCCTTGCCCTCGACGAGCTGGGGCTCGAACGCCTGGATGCCGAGGCGGTGCAGGGTCGGTGCGCGGTTGAGCAGCACCGGACGCTCGCGGATGATCTCCTCGAGCACGTCCCAGACCTCGCTGCGCGAACGCTCGACCATGCGCTTGGCGGCCTTGATGTTCTGCGCGTGCGACAGGTCGATGAGGCGCTTGATGACGAACGGCTTGAACAGCTCGAGCGCCATCTGCTTCGGCAGGCCGCACTGGTGCAGCTTGAGCTGCGGGCCGACGACGATGACCGAACGGCCCGAGTAGTCGACGCGCTTGCCCAGCAGGTTCTGACGGAAACGGCCCTGCTTGCCCTTGAGCATGTCGGAGAGCGACTTCAGAGCGCGGT
>JBEBWI010000135.1:0-6301 GCA_040392345.1 Leucobacter soli
GATCGCGTGCACGATTCCGGGCCCGTCGATGCAGCTGAGGGTGAGCACCCACTGCCTGTCGGCGGTGGGGTCGGTCTCGGCGTTCGCGGCGTTCCTGTTCACAAGGTACAGGTTAGTGGATGCTCCCAGCCCTGGTGCGGGAGCCGCATCGCCTCTTCGGCGCTCGCCGGCCCCAACCCTCTGACGTATCAGAGCGTCTCGGATCGGTGCTCGGCGAAATGCCTGATGCGGAGGTCCCGATCGTGCTCGAGATGTGCGAGCATCAGAGCGTGCGCGCGGGTGCCGTCGCCGTCGCGGATCGCGTCGAAGATCGCGGCGTGCTCCTCGACGCAGACACCGAGTTCTCGCTGGCGGGAGTCCCCGTATCGCAGCATGCTCACTTTGATCTGGCTGTCGAGGCGGCTCAACAGCGCGGAGACCGTCGAGTTGTGGGCCGCGGCGCGCACGTGCGCGTGCCAGGAGCCGAGGGTCGATCGCACCTGCTCGGGGTCGCCGGTGGTACGTGGACCCCGGCTCAGGTCGTCGAGCCCGGCGAGGTCGATGGGGGATCGCCGGATCGCCGCTGCCTCGGCTGCGAAGGCATCGAGGCGGGCCCTGGCCTCGAAGAGCTCGAGGATGCCCTCTTCGCTGCGTCTGGTGATAGCGTAGCCGCGCTGCGCCGCATCGAGCAGGCCATCGCGCTCGAGAAAGGCGAGGGCTTCGCGCACGGGTGTGCGCGAGACGCCGAATTCCTCGCTCAGCTGCCCGGGAATGAGTATCGCGTCCGGGGCGTAGTGGCCGGATGCCAAGCGTGAGAGTACGGCGGCGTAGACGGTGTCGCGCGCGGTCGGGGCCATGAGCACCTGCCTTTCATGCCAGGGATCCGCTGATGATGGGACCCCTCATCGTACATGTCGCTCTGTGTCGGTGCGCATGGGAGCATGCGCTGGAGAGACGTAGTATTCAAGTGTATACAGAACGAAAGGTGGCGCATGTCGCATCCGAAGCAGATCCATCTCGCCGCGTTCATGAACGCCGGGCCCATGGGTACCGTGGGGTGGAGGCACCCCGACGCCGATCCTGGATTCCTCACCGCCGACTACTACGTCTCGGTCGCGCGCATTCTCGAGGCGGCGAAGTTCGACATGGTCTTCATCCCCGACTCCCTCGCTGTGCCGCGCAGCCTCGGTGGCAGCTTCGCCCCTGCGGTGACCTACGGCTCGGGCACGCCGAGGCTCGATCCGATCCCCGTGATCTCCATCGTCTCGGCGGTCACCGCACGGCTCGGGATCGCGGCAACCAGTTCGACGGGCTACGGCGAGCCCTACAGCATCGCCCGGACCTATGCGACGCTCGACCACCTTTCCGGAGGCCGGGTGGGATGGAACGTCGTCACGAGCTTCCAGGACGCCGAGGCGCAGAACTACGGCAGGCCGGGACTGCCGCCGCGCTCCGAGCGCTACGCGCGCGCGGAGGAGTTCTTGGAGGCGGTGACCCAGCTGTGGGACAGCTGGGGCGACGAGTCGGTGATCGCCGACAAGTCAACTGGTGTTTTCGGCGATCCGGAGACCGTTCATGCGGTCGACTTCGCAGGCGAGCACGTTGCGGTGCAGGGCCCGCTCGGCGTGCCGCGCCCGCCCCAGGGCTATCCGGTGATTGTGCAGGCCGGAGCTTCGCCCGAGGGGCGCGACTTCGCTGCCCGCTGGTCCGACGTGATCTTCTGCAGCCACGAGTCGCTCGACTCGGCGGTCGAGTTCGCCACCGACATCAGGCGTCGCGCGACCGAGCACGGTCGCGATCCCGAGCAGATCAAGATCTTGCCCGCGGTCGCGCCGGTCGTCGCCGCGAGCCGAGCGGAGGCGGAGGAGAAGCACCGGATCTTCGAGAGCCTGGTGGATCCGCTCGCCGGCCTCTCCAGATTGGCCTATCACATCAACGTCGACCTGACGCGGCACGATCTCGATGGTCCCCTTCCCGATATCGACGTGCAAGGCGTGCAGGGCCACTACCGCGAGGTGGTGGAGCGCGCACGCCGCACGGGGATGACGATCCGAGAACTCGGCAGCTGGTACGGCGCGCGCACTGAGGGCGACATGCTCGGCTCGCCCGCGGAGATCGCCGACCGGATGGAGGAATGGATGGAGGCCGGCGCAGCAGACGGCTTCATGGTGATCGCCACGCACGTGCCGTCCGCATTCGTCGACGTGGCGGAGCAGGTGGTGCCCGAACTCCAGCGGCGAGGGATCTACCGTACGGAGTACTCCGGCGGCACGCTGCGTGACCGACTGGGCCTCGAGCGGCCGGAGCGCGGCGAATGGCGGCGGCGCGTGCGCAGGGAGGGCGAGCGGTGACGGGGGCGCTCGTCTCTGCATCGGATCTCGCCGAGGCGCTCGCGAGTACCGAGCCCCCAGTCGTCATCGATGTGACCGTCGTGCGCGATAGCGGGGGCTACAACTCAGGCCGGGCGGTGTTCGAGGCGGAGGGGCATCTGCCCGGCGCGCGCTTCGCCGACGCGGTGAGCGAGCTCTCGGACCCGTCGTCAGGCCTGCCGTTCACGCTGCCCGAAGACGGGCGGGTGCAGCTCGCGCTCGGCCGTCTCGGGGTGTCCCCATCCACCGCGGTGGTGGTCTACGACCGGCTGAGCGGCGCCTGGGCCGCGCGCCTCTGGTATCTGCTGCGTGCGCTGGGACATGCTCGGGTGAGCGTGCTCGACGGCGGCCTCCGTGCATGGCGGGAGGCGGGCCTGTCTCTGGAGCGCGGGGCTGCGCGGGCCGTCGAGCCGGTGGTCTACGACCGAGAGATGGATCTCTCGTGGTTCGCCCGACTGGACGAGGTTCGCAGGTATGCGTCCGAGCCGGAATCGGCCCGTCTGGTGTGCGGGCTGCGAGCAGAGGACTTCGAGGGGACATCGAGCGCGGCGTCGCGTCGCGGGCACATCCCCGGCAGCGTCAACGTGCCGTATCTCTCGCTGCTCGACGGGGACGGGCGCCTGGATCGCGTTCGGGCGGCCGAGTTCGCGGCCCTGTTGCGCGATGACGACTTGCCCGCGGTGCTCTACTGCGGCGGCGGGATCAACGCCGCTGGCCTCGCGCTCGCGCTGCACGTCGGGGGGTTCGACGAGGCGCGGCTCTACGACGGATCGCTCAGCGAATGGTTTCTGGAGGCGTCCCTGCCGCTCGACGTCGGGCCGGGCCGGCCCTGGTGGCCCGTCGAGCGGCTTGTGTGACCGAATAAGACAGTCGGATTTCACGCGATCCCGAAGCATGGGTTCTACTAGCCATAATCAAATGTGAACACAAGTGCACGTAACTGTATACAGCAACATACTCTTGAACGGAGATCCCTATGAGCCTGGAGACGCTCAGTTGGAGAGACGATGAGGCGCGTTCTGCCCTCACCCGCGTTCGGACGGTCCAGCCTCTCACCTACGGTCTCACCAACTACATCGCCGCCCACCAGAGCGCCAACATGGTCCTCGCGGTCGGCGCATCGCCCGCCATCGGCGCGATCGCCTATGCGGCCGAGCATCTCGCCTCTATCGCTGGAGGAGTGTGGATCAACCTGGCGGCCCTCATCACCGACACTCCCGATCAGCTCACCTCCGTGGCCTCCGCGGCCAGAAGCGCAGGAACCCCCTGGGTGCTCGACCCGGTAGTCGTGGGGGCGGGCTCAGCAGAGATCGACGGCTTCGCCCGCGAGCTACTCGCGCTGGGCCCAGCCGTAGTGCGCGGCAACGCGAGCGAGATCATCGGTCTCGCGGGCGGAGACGCGCAGACGAAAGGGGTCGACTCCACAGCCACGCCAGAGGAAGCACTCGGACTCGCGATCGAACTCGCCCGCTCCAGCGGTGCCGTCGTCGCCGTGAGCGGTGCCGCCGATCTCATCACCGACGGCACACGTTCGGCGCTCATCCCCGGCGGCCACCCCTTGCTGACCCGCGTCACCGCGACCGGTTGCGGCCTGGGCGCTCTGGTGGCTGCCTATCTCGGCGCCGGGCTCGACCCGTTCGACGCTGCCGTGGGCGCTCACTCCGCCCTCGCCGAGGCCGCGGAGCGAGCGGGGCGCCGGGCACGCGGCACCGGCACGTTCGTCGTGGCGCTTCTCGACGAGCTCTCGCTGCTCGAGGCCTGAACCGTGACGGTCGATCCTTCGCGCACGGCCGCGCAGCCAGCGCGCCGGACTCGGCCCCAACCCCGTCCCTACGTATTCTGGCTGAGCCCGTTCGCGATCCTGCTGCTCTGGGCGCTCGGCTCCGCGACCGGTGCTCTCGACGAGAAGGTGCTCCCCTCGCCTCTGCGGGTGATCCAGGCAGCGATCGAACTGACCGCTGACGGCACGCTGCCCGAGGCGATCCTGACGAGTCTCGGCCGGGTGCTGGCAGGCACCGCGGTCGGCCTCAGCCTCGGCCTCGCATTCGGGATACTCTCCGGTTACTCTCGCCTGGGCGAGGCCGTGCTCGATCGACCGTTGCAGATGCTGCGCGCGGTCCCCTTCAACGCGCTGCTGCCCCTGTTCATCATCGCCTTCGGCATCGGCGAGGGCATGAAGACGCTGCTGATCGCGGTCGGGGTGCTGGTACCGATCTACCTCAACACCTATGCGGGTGTGCGCGGTGTCGACCCCAAGCTGCTCGAACTCGCCCGCGTCTACCGCTACCCGCGCTGGCTTGTGATGAGCCGCATCCTCTTCCTCGGCGCCCTGCCTTCGGTGCTGACCGGGCTGCGCTTCGCGCTTGCGATCGCCTGGATAGCGCTCGTCACCAGCGAGACCGTCAACACGAGCGCCGGGATCGGGTTCCTGCTGACGCAGGCCCAGCGTTTCGTGCGTCCGGAGATCGTGCTCCTGTGCATCGTGCTCTACGCAGTGCTCGGTGTGCTCACCGACTGGATCGTCCGAGTGCTCGAGGCGCGACTGCTCCGTTGGCGCCCCTCGATCCTCACAGTCTGACTCACTCTCCACCCCCCACCAGAAAGGTTCCACACATGTCATCTATCAGACGCGCAGTCGCCGCAGCCGTCGCTCTCGCGGCGACCGTCGCCCTCGCCGCCTGCTCGGGCGGATCCGCCCCGGCCGAGGAGGCGACGGCGGAGGCGGGCACCTTCCGTGCCGCCTACCTCCCCACCGCGAATTTCCTCACCACGGCGAAGGACTCAGGCCTGATCGACGAAGCCGTTGCGGCAGTCGGCGGCCGGGTCGAGTTCCTCGGGCCGATGGATCCGTTCACCGCGTATGACACCGTCACCGCGGGGGAGGCCGACGCATCGTCCACCGGCACCGGCTACTTCGTGAACCTCGCGGCCCAGGGCGATCAGTGGGTCGCCTTCGCGCTTGAGAAGTACTCGGGCGCGAGCCAGGCGATCGTCGCCACCCCGCAGTCCGGAGTCTCCGAGCTCGAGGATCTCTACGGTAAGAAGGTCGGCATCGACGGACCGGGTGCCACTGGCGACTACCTGCTCAACCTCGCCTTCGCGGAGGCGGGCCTCGACGTGTCGAAGGTTGAGAAGGTGACCCTCGACACCACGAGCTTCGCGACCGCGTTCGCGAGCGGCCAGGTCGATGCGATCGCCTCCTACGATCAGAACATCGCCGCAGCCATCGCGGTCGAGGGCTCGAAGGTGCTCGTCACCGGTGCGGATCTGCCATCGTACAACTGGTCGATCCACATCGCGAGCCGATCCTTCGCCGAAGCGCATCCGGAACTGCTGCGCGCAGCCTACGAGGGCCTGGTCGCCGAGGCCGCGCGGGCGAAGGCCGATCCGAGCATCATCACCGACGCCTACGCGCAGTTCGGCGCGACGGAGGAAGTGGTGCGAGTGGTCTCGACCTTCGACGTGCCCACCATCGAGCCGCTCGATGCGACGCACACCGCCGCACTGCAGAAGTTGGCCGAGCAGTACGTGCAGTTCGGATTCCTCGACGCGGCCCCCGATTTGAGCGGCGCGGTCGTCGACTTCAGCAAGTAGCCATGGGCGATCGATCTCGCATCCTGTTCCGCTCCGTCAGCAAGCGCTTCGCGGAGGTCCCGGTGATCGCCGACCTCGATCTCGAGGTTGGCGCGGGCGAGTTCATCGCCATCATCGGGCATTCGGGCACTGGCAAATCCACCCTGCTGCGCATGATCGCTGGCCTCGAGCGGGCAGACGGGGGCGAGGTGATCGTGGACGGTGAGATCGCCTTCGCCTTCCAGGAGCCGCGACTCATCCCGTGGCTCTCGGTGGGCAGGAACGTGACACTCGGCCTCGAGGGGGGGGGGGCCGCCGGCAACACCCCGACCCGCCCCCGCACCAGGGGGTGGCGGCCCAAAAAAAACAGCGCGGGGCGC
>JBEBWI010000136.1:0-6272 GCA_040392345.1 Leucobacter soli
CTGCGGGTGCGAGCACGACGCCCGAGCCGAACGCCCCACCATCATCGAGTGAACGCAGATGCACAATGCAACCGCGCTCGGTTGTGCATCCGCGTTCACTCGGCGCCAGCCCACCCGGCACCAGCCCACTCGACACCTGCCCACTCGACACCTGCCCGCTCAACAACAGCCCACCCGACGCAACCGCCAGCACGACCGCCCACCCACAAGGGGTGACGCCCGACCCGATCGGCTCCCCCGGGAGCGCTCGACTGGCAGACTGGAGGGCATGGATCACTCCGACTTGGCCGCGCTCGAGCACACCGGGCACTTGATGCGGCGTGCGCAGCAGCTGCACATCGCACTGTGGAACCGGGAGGTCTCGCTCGAGGTCTCGAGCGTGCAGTACGCGGCGCTGCTGGTGATCGCCCGCAAGCCGGGCATCAGCCAGCGCGAGCTCGGATCGGAGCTGGGGCTCGACCGATCCACCATCGCGGATCTCGTGGAACGCATGGCGCGCCGCGAGCTCATCGCACGCGAGCAGAGCGCGAGCGACCGACGGCGCAAGGTGCTGACGCTCACCGAGCAGGGCCGGGAAGCGCTTGCCGAACTGACCCCCGCGGTCGACCGGGTCGATGCGCTCATCACCGGCGGGCTCAGCACCGAAGAGCGCGACCAGCTGCGCGACCTGCTGCGCTCGGTGCTGGCGCACGGCATCGATACGGGCGTGCTGCAGGCGTAGCCGGCCGCGCACCACCGTCGGTCGCCTCGCCGACACGGCGCACGCTGCACAACGCGAGAACCCCGCGCAACCGACCGAAAGGTTGACACGGGGTTCTCGCGTTTCACGCGCGGCTGCGCCGCAGGCGAGTGGATCAGCGGAAGGCGGCCTCGCCGGTGAGCACCTGGCCGAGCACGAGCGTGTGCATCTCGACCGTGCCCTCGTAGGTGAGCACCGACTCGAGGTTGTTCGCGTGTCGGATCACCGGGTACTCGAGCGAGATGCCGTTCGCGCCCAGGATCGTGCGTGCGGTGCGGCAGATCTCGATCGCCTCGCGCACGTTGTTCAGCTTGCCGATGCTGACCTGTTCGGGGCGCAGCAGATCCCGATCCTTGCGGCGGCCCAGGTGCACCGCGAGCAGGTAGCCCTTGACGTATTCGAGGGTCATGTCGGCGAGCTTCTGCTGCGTGAGCTGGAATGCGCCGATCGGACGACCGAACTGGATGCGGTCGATGGAGTAGCGGCGCGCCACCTCGATGCTCGCGCGGGCGGGCCCGAGCGCGCCCCAGATGATGCCGTAGCGGGCCTCGTTGAGGCAGGCCAGCGGGCCCTTCAGGCCGCGCGCCTCGGGCAGCATCGCCGACTCGGGCAGGCGCACGCCGTCGAGCACGAGCTCGCCCGTGGCCGAGGCGCGCAGCGACATCTTGTGCTTGATCTCGGGAGCGGAGAAGCCCGGGGTGTCGGTCGGCACGACGAAGCCGCGCACCCCTTCGTCGGTCTGCGCCCAGACGACGGCGACGTCGGCGTAGGGCGCGTTCGAGATCCACATCTTCTGCCCGTCGAGCACCCAGTCGCTGCCGTCGCGGCGGGCGCGGGTCTTCATGCTGCCCGGGTCCGACCCGATGTCGGGTTCGGTGAGGCCGAAGCAGCCGATGTACTCCCCCGCCGCCATGCCGGGCAGCCACTGCTGCTTCTGCTCCTCCGAGCCCCAGCGCCAGATGGCGAACATCGCGAGCGACCCCTGCACCGACACGAGCGAGCGCAGGCCCGAGTCGGTCGCCTCGAGTTCGAGGCAGGCGAGGCCGTACTCGGTCGCGGTCATACCTGCGCAGCCGTAACCCTCGAGGTGCATGCCGAGCAGCCCGAGCGAACCGAGTTCGCGGGTGAGCTCGCGAATGTTCGGAATCTCGCCCTTCTCGAACCACTCTGAGATGTGCGGTTCGACCTTCTGGTCGAGCATCTGCCGCACGGCCGCACGCACCTCCTTCTCATCGGGCGTGAGCAGGTCGTCGAGGGAGGCCGGATCCGTCGGATCGAGCGCGGGCAGCTTGGTCGGGTCGAAGTGACTCATCGAGGTTCCTCTGTCTCGGAGCGCGTGCTCACAGTGTCGGTGCGTGTGCTCACAGTGTAGGTCGCGCGGCCTCGGCGTCGCAGCGCTGACATTGCACAGTTGATCACCTTTCGACTGTGCAGATCGCGCCGAAATGGAGCCACAGCGCGGTGCCGGGCGAGCGCGGTGGGGTTCGCCGCGATCCACCTGGCTGCAACGCCACGCGGATCACGTGGTCGACGCTGATTCCGGCACGAATCGCTACTGCGATGAGGACGCGGAGTGCCCCTGAACGGTGGCCCCTTGCAGCTCGCCGGTGTTCCGCAGCACGGGTCGGCCGCCGATGAGCCAGTACCCCGCGCCGACGACGGCACCGCCGCCGAGCAGGTTGCCGAGGCCGACCCAGAGCAGATTGCCGCCGAACAGCGCCCAGGTCGCGTGGGGGTCTGCGATCAGAATGCCCAGGCTGTAGCTCGTCATGTTCGCGACGACGTGCTCGAAACCCGAGCTGATGAACGCGGTGATCGCCGCGAAGATCAGGAGGATCTTCGCGACCTCGGAGGCGACGCGGGCACCCATCCAGACCGCCAGGCAGACGAGCAGGTTGCAGAGGATTCCCCGAGTGAGCAGCTCTATCGGGGATTCGTGCGCCTTCGCCTCGAGCAGTTCGGCGAGCATGCGCCCCGCGGCCTCGTTCGAGCGCAGCACACCGGAGGCCACGATGAGTGCGGCGAAGACGAACGAGCCCAGGAGGTTCGCGAGGAACATCGCCACGAGCGCGACGAGGGCCCGGCCGGCACCGACGCCGCCCATGAGCACTCCCTGCGGGAAGATCATCATCGCGGAAGTCACCAAATCAGCGCCCGCGAAGACCACGAGGGTGAGGGCGACCCCGAAGACGAGCCCGGCGACGAGCTTCGCCATGCCGTCACCCGCGGAGACGAGGGGCCCGGCGACGCTGAGCATCAGCACGACGCCGATGCCGATGTACACGCCCGCGAGCATTCCGGAGAGCAGGAACCTGCCCGGGGCCCGCAGCCCCGCGACCCGCTGAACGGCGGAATCGGCTTGAACGCTGAGCGTCTGCTGAATGGAGAGCACGGCCCATTCTTTCATGCGGTCGGCCGATGGTCTCGGTTTGTGCCTCATCGGCCTGGGATACTTGAGCGAGGGGCCGATGCCGGCGTCGGGCGCCCGGGACGGGACGATGAGCAACGATCTTCACGCTGGAACCGGTATCTCGGTCGTCATACCGGTGCGCGACGACGCCGAGCTGCTGGAGGCCTGCCTCGAGGCCCTCGCCCGCCAGGTGCGCCCGGCCGACGAGATCGTCGTCGTCGACAACGGCAGCACCGACGGCACCGCCGCACTCGCCGTTTCGCACGGCGCGCGCGTCGTGACGGTGCCCCGGCCCGGCATCCCCCGTGCCGCATCCGCCGGATACGATGCGGCGACGGGAGCGGTCATCGCGCGCCTCGACGCCGACTCCCGGCCGGAGCCCGACTGGCTCGCGCGGATCGAGCGGGCATTCCGGGAACGCCCGGAACTCGACTTCCTCTCCGGCGATGCACGGTTCTACGGGGCGTCGCCGCTCGTGCATTGGGCCGGCAGGCACCTCTACATCGGTGCGATGTACGTCGCGCTTGCCCCGCTGCTCGGTCATGCCCCCCTGTTCGGATCGAACATGGCGATGCGCGCGAGTGCCTGGCAGAGCGTGCGGGCGGAGGTGCACCGCGAGGCGGATCGCATCCACGACGATTTCGACCTCTCGTACCATGTTCAGCCGTGGATGACCGTGCGCCACGATCGGGCACTCGTCGTCGCGGTGTCTTCGCGACCGTTCGAGAACTGGAAGTCGCTCCGTCGCCGACTCGACTGGGTGCTGCCCACCGTTCGCCTTCACTGGCCTGAACAGACTCCGCAGCGGCGCTGGCGGGCCCGGCGCGAGGCGGCCTCTGCCCGCAGGAGCCGATCGAAGCAGCGCGACTGACTCAGGCGTCGCCGAGCCGGTAGAGCGAGAGCAGGTCTGCGCTGAGCTGGTGCGGCGTCGTCTCGCAGGGGGCGTGCCCGGTTCGGTACAGGCGGAAGTCTGCACCGATGGCGGTGGCGAAGCGCTCGTGAGCGCGCAACGTCCACAGATCGTGGGTGCCCGCCGCGACGAGCTTCGGCATGGGCAGCGCATGCAGCGCGCTTCGCAGGTCGGGCGTCTGCATCATCAGGCCCATGACCTCATCGATGCTGCGGCGGTCGGTGAGGGAGAAACGCGATCGCACGAACTCGAGACGCCGCGGCGACACCCGGTTCTTGTTGGTCACGATCCCCCACACCATCAACGAGGCGACCGTCTGCGGGCTCGCCGCAGGAGCGAACGGCCCCAGCCACCGCACGTTCCTGAAGACGTTGTCGGCGACGGGCGGCGTGGTGAGCAGTGCGAGCGAGCGGACCAGATCGGGGCGACGCACGGCGACGATCTCGGAGACCGTGCCGGCGAACGAGTAACCGAGCAGGTGCGCCGGGGTGCCGGCCTCGAGGAAGGCGACGATGTCGTCGACGAACAGGTCGTAGGTGAAGGGGTGACCGGCGACGGGCCCCGCGAGGTGCGATTCGTACTGCCCGGCGAGATCGAGGGACTGCACGAAGTACCCCGCCTCTGCCAAGACGGGGAGCATGAGCACGAAGTCCTCCTTCGAGCCCGTCACCCCCGGCAGCAGCACGACGCGCGGGTGCTCCGGGTCTCCGATCGAGACCACTGCGAGTTCGCCGCTCGGGGCGGCGAATCGAGAGGACACCGACCCCGGGGCGGGCTGCGCCCAGTCGATGTCGCCGATCGCCGCGTCGCGGGTCGTCGCCGCGCGACGCGCCCCGCTCATCCCGGTCGACGATGATCCGAACACGCTACCCAAATTACCCGATCCGGGCCGAATCAGCGGGAGCACGGCGGGTCGGCCGTCGGGAGTCGCAGCATTCCGGGTGGCGGAACACGGGCAATTCGCGAATCGCGTCGGGGCCTACGCCCGTGCCGCCCGCACCAGGCCTGATGCGGGACTCGCGGATGGGCGTACCCGACCGGCGTGAACCGTGACTCGTCGAGCTCGATCACGCAGCTCCGGCCGACTCCGGCCGGTCTTCATCCGGCGCTGCAAGCTCTTCCCAGCGCTCGTCCCGCACGGGTAGTGTGTGAACCATGATCAGCACGTTCGCCGGCGTCGGTGCGGCGGCGGCGTTCGCAGCCGCAATACGGCGGGGGTCGCGCGAGTGCCGCCGCACCGCCTGGAGCCGAGTTTCCGACCGATGAGCCAATTCTCCGCGATCCTGTTCACCGCAGTGATCGGTGCGCTGTGCCTGTTCCAGCTGGCGCTGGCTCTCGGTGCCCCCTGGGGGCGGTTCGCCTGGGGCGGGCAGCACGAGGGCAGACTCCCCGCCGGGTACCGAGTCGGCTCGGTCGCCGGGATCCTCGTCTACGCGGTGTTCGCCGGTCTTGCGCTCGACCGCGCCGGCGTGATCCGCGTCGTGCCGGACGCCGTGTCTCAGATAGGGATGTGGGTCGTGTTCGGAGTGCTCGTGCTCGGCACGCTGATGAACCTCATCTCGCGGTCGAAGCCCGAACGGTACGTCATGACACCGGTGGCGCTCGTGCTCGCGATCCTCGCCGGTATCATCGCGGTCCAGGGCCCGGCAAATCAGAGTGCGGACCGGCCAGTCGGTACGTTCACCGTGATCGATAGCGGCAGCGGCGCCGTGCTGTGCGAGGGCGGCGTCATGGAATCCCACCCGCCGCAGTGCCGGGGGCGGAAGATCAGCGGTTGGAGCTGGGACGCCGTGGATCGCTTCGAGGAAGCGAGCGGGGTTCGCTGGGGCGAATACGAGCTCGCGGTGACCCCCGATGGAGACCGGGTGACCGTCGTTCTGGCCGACCCCGTCGATCAGAACGGGAGCGACGCCGACGATCCGTACGCAGGTTTCGGGGAACCCGCCGTGACGTGGATCGAGGTGGGCCGCACCTTCGACCTCGTCACCTACGGCAGTTCGTCATGCCCGTACATCGTGGCCGGCGTCGAGGCGACTTCCGTCGATCAGGTGGTCCTCCGTCTGACTCGGAGCGGCGGGGATGTCTGCACTGCAGACATCGGGCCGAGCAAGCAGCAGGTCGTCCTCCCCGGTGAGGTGAGTGAGCGACCCGTGACCGTGCTCCTCGACTACACGGAGAGCGACACCCTCGCGAAGCTCACGTTGCCGTAGCGC
>JBEBWI010000137.1:0-6266 GCA_040392345.1 Leucobacter soli
ACGTGCGGGTGACGTGCGGCCAACTTGCGGAGGCGATGTCCGAGTACGCTTGATCCATGCCTGAGAACCCGCAGCCGATCCGCCGCTACAGCTACCTGGGCCCCGCTGGCACGTTCACCGAGGCGGCGCTCAAGCAGGTGCCCGAGGCGGTCGATCAGGAGTGGAATCCGGTCGCGAACGTCGGCGAGGCGCTCGGCGACGTGGTCAGCGGGTACAGCGACGCGGCGATGATCGCGATCGAGAACTCGATAGACGGCGGCGTCACCGTGGCGCAGGATGCGCTCGCCACGATCCCCGGTCTGCAGATCATCGGCGAGTACCTGGTTCCGGTGAAGTTCGTGCTCGTGGCGCGCCCGGGCACCCGACTCGAAGACATCAACGTCGTCGCCGGCCACCCGGTCGCCTACGGGCAGTGCCGTGCCTGGCTCGACGACCAGCTGCCGCGGCACCGCCATCTGCCCGCAACGTCGAATGTGCAGGCCGCCGCCGACCTGTTCGAGTCGGACGCGGGCGTCGATGCGGCGATCGCACCGCCCGGCATCGAGGAGCACTACGATGTCGAGGTGCTGGCCGAGGGGATCGCAGAGAACCCCGACGCCGTGACCCGGTTCGTGCTGGTCGGCCGCCGAGCGGTGGTGGGTGAGCAGACCGGCGCCGACAAGACGAGCCTCATCGTCGAGCTGCCGCACGACCACTCGGGCGCGCTGCTCGAGCTGCTCGAGCAGTTCGCGACCCGCGGCGTCAACCTCACGCTGCTCGCGTCGCGGCCCATCGGCGACCGCATGGGGAGGTATCGCTTCGTCATCGACGCGGAGGGGCACGTGCGCGACGAGCGCGTCGCGGACGCGCTGCTCGGGGTGAAGCGCTTCAGCCCGCGGGTCGTGTTCCTGGGCTCGTATCCGCGGGCCGACCGCATCGCGGCGACCACGCGCTCGGTCTATGACGACGACACGTTCCGCGACGCGCGGGATTGGCTGCGCGGCCTCGTGGCGGGGGAGCCCGAGGGCGACGACGCCTGATCCACCGCGGGCGCAAGTCGCCCGGGAGGTCGCATTGACGGCGTGCGGCGGGCGCAACCGAGGGGTGCAACCGAGGACGCAGTCGCGGGGAAAGGCGAATGCGCGCCTACGGTGCACACGAGTTCGCCCGGAATCGTGGCGCACGCGGTGATCGCGCGAACAACATTTCTTGACAACGCAGTATTCCGCAATGCACACTAGTGCGTATGGAAGCAACGCAACTGCTCAAGGGCGTACTCGATGCGGCGGTGCTCGCTATCGTGCAGCGCGACGACGGCTACGGTTACGACGTGGTGCGTCGACTGCGCGACGCCGGCCTCGAAGACGTGGGAGACGCCTCGGTGTACGGAACGCTGCGACGCCTCTACGCCGCGGGAGCGCTGAGCACCTACGTGGTGCCCAGCGATGACGGCCCGCACCGCAGGTACTACAGCATCACTCCCGCGGGCGAGCAACTGCTCGACGAGCAGCGCGGCACCTGGCGGGCGTTCACTGAGGTGATCAGCGGGCTGATCCTCGACATGGGGACGGCGGCGGCCGCGGTGCAGCCCGATGCCGCGTTCTTCCGCCCGGTGCGAGCCGCCGGGGCACCCCTCGCGGCACCGGCACCGGCTGACCGCGCATCTGATACGAGAGGATCCCAGGCATGAGCGCCACCGCCCCCACCGATACCGATCGGGCTGTCGAGTTCACGGCTGCAGTCCGCGCGCACCTGACCGATCTCCCCTCGGACGAGGTCGACGAGCTGCTCGACGGGCTGCAGGCGGACCTGGCCGATCGGCTTGCAGACGAAGGCGAGCTCGGCGATCCACTCGCGTATGCCGAGGAGCTGCGCCAGGCGGCCGGGTTGCCGCCCCGCGCCGAGAACCAGCTGAGGCCGCGCCGCGGGCTGCGCACCCGTGCGCGAGACCAGTGGATCGCCGCCGCCGAACGCACCCACCGTTTCTGGGGCGCGACACCCGGTCGCCGCGGTGTGCGCGACTTCGTCGTCTCGCTCAGGCCGCTGTGGTGGGTCGTACGCGGTCTGGTGGTCTCGTGGGTGCTGCTCGCCCCGTCGGGGCGTGGGATCGGGCAGTCGATCGACCTGATCGCCGTGGTGGTCGCTTGCGCAGCGATCCTGCTCAGCGCGCAGTGGGGGCGCGGGCTCTGGGCGCCGAACCGCTGGCTCGTCGCCCTGCGTCGCACGGTGAACGCGCTCGCGGTGCTGCTGGTGCTCCCCGCGCTGATGGTCACCGCGAACCAGATGGCAGCGCCCAGCTACGCCGAGACGATGGACGATCCCTGGTACCCGCTCGGGCTCGTGAAGAACGGGGAGCAGATCGAGAACATCTTCGCGTTCGATTGCACGGGCCAGCCGATCGCGGGGGTGCAACTGTTCGATCAGAACGGGCAGCCGATCACCACGCTGCAGGGCGAGGCCTCGGAGGGCGCCGAGCCGGCATTCGGCTGGGACGAGAAGACGCAGAGCAACAGGTACTATCTGCGCTCCGAGTTCGCGACTATGCCAAGTTCCTGGAACGTCTTCCCCATGAGCGAAGCGCTGATCGGACTCTCGGAGGATCAGGCGAGCGCGGAGCGGAAGGCGAAACCGGCGAAGTTCCCATTCGTGGAGGTGCCGTCGCTCGGATCGGGCTGCCCGGTCGAGGCCGGCGAGGCAGACGGGGCCGACGGGGCCGCGACGAACGGTGCCGAGGCGGGGACGGAGCCGGGTGGGGCGGCCGATGAGGAGACCACTGGCAGCGACTCCGCCCGCGGCTCAGGCGCCGAGCTCGCAGACGCTGACGCCGACGCTGACGCCGGCGCGAGTGCCAGAGGCGAGGGGTGATCCACCTTATTCGAGGTGCTGATGCGCGCTACGCCGCGGGCTGCCACTCGGGCAGCACACGTATGACGAGCGCTCCCGGGTCGACCGTGCCGCTTGCCGCGAGCGCCAGCCCGAAGTCGTCGCCGTCGAGTTGGATCGGCTCGGGGTGCGGCACCGACAGGGCGTAGCGCCGCGCTCGTGAGTAGGTGACGGAGCGCGTGTCGTTGATCAGGTCGATGAACTGCCGGCCCGTCTTCGTCTTGCGCAGCACCCCGTTCTCCCAGCTGATCTTGTGCCAGATGCGCAGCCATGAGAACGCGCCCAGCGGGCGCAGCGCGACGACGTCGAGGAGACCGTCGTCGAGCTTGGCGTCCGGAATGAGCAGTACGCCGCCCGGCAGTAGCCCGCAGTTGCCGATCATCACCGTGTACACGTTGAGCTGCTTCACCGCGGAGTCGTCGACCGCGTAGTGGATGTGCAGGGGTGAATCGCGCAGCATCGTACGCATGCCCGCATCGACATATGCGAGCCAGCCGAGCCGTTTCTTGAGCTGCGAGTTCGTCGTCGAGATGGTGCGCGCGTCGAGCCCCATGCCGGCCAGCACGAGGAAGACGTGCTCGTCTTCGGTCTCATCCTCGCGTGTGATGGTGATGATGCCGAGGTCGATCGGCCGATTCTCGCCTTGGAACGCGGCCCGTACCGCCTCGTCGAAATCGCCGAGCTTCAGCCCCAGATTCCGAGCGAGCAGGTTGCCCGTGCCCTGCGGTACCACGGCAAGCGGGATCCCGGTTCCCCTCAGCGCCTCGGCGACCGCCCGCACCGTGCCGTCGCCCCCTGACGCGAGCACCATGTTGGCGCCGTCTTCGACTGCCCGCTTCGTGGCTGCGAAGCCGGCGTCGTCGGCATCGGTTTCGTACCAGCGCGTGCGCGCCCAACCGTTCGCCGATTCGTAGCGGCTCACCGCCGCGCGCAGGCCCGGCAGTTCGGACTTGTGAGGGTGGTAGACCACGGCGGCGCTGGGCAGAGTGCGGGCGCTGGGCTTGAACATGCCTCAACGTTACCGTTCAGCGCGGCAACAGGCCTCCCTGGGTAGACTGATGGCGTGATCGATCCAGCCGTACTCCGCGCAGAACCTGAGGCAGTGAAGCGTTCGCAGCGCGCCCGTGGCAACGACGAGGCGGTGGTGGATCAGGCGGTCGTCGCCGATGTCGCCCGCCGGGCTGCGCTCACCGAGTTCGAAGGGCTGCGCGCCGAGCAGAACGAGTTCGGCAAGCAGGTGAAGGCCGCCTCGAAGGAGGAGAAGCCCGCGCTGATCGCGAAGGCTCAGGAACTGGCCGCCGCGGTGAAGGCGGCAGACGCGCGTGCGAAAGAGACCGAGGCCGAGTTCGAACGGGTCTCCCTGCGTATCGAGAATCTGGTCATCGAGGGCGTTCCTGCGGGTGGCGAGGACAACTTCGTGACCTTGCGCGAGGTCGGAGAGATACCCGAGTTCGAGTTCGAGGCGCGCGACCACCTCGAGCTCGGCGAACTGCTCGGTGCGATCGACATGGAGCGCGGCGCGAAGGTGTCGGGCTCCCGCTTCTACTTCCTGCGCGGTGTGGGCGCGCGGCTCGAGATCGCCCTGATGAACCTGGCGCTCGACCGGGCGCTTTCGCACGGCTTCACACCGCTCATCACCCCCACGCTCGTGAAGCCCGAGATCATGCGCGGCACCGGTTTCCTCGGCGAGCATGCGGCCGAGGTCTACAATCTGCCGGCCGACGACCTGTACCTCACCGGCACGAGCGAGGTGGCGCTCGCCGGGTATCACGCCGACGAGATCGTCGATCTCGCCGAGGGGCCGTTGCGCTACGCCGGCTGGTCGACCTGCTATCGGCGCGAAGCCGGCTCGCACGGCAAGGACACCCGCGGCATTCTGCGCGTGCACCAGTTCAACAAGCTCGAGATGTTCGTCTACATCGACCCGGCCGACGCCGAGGCCGAGCACGACCGCCTTGTCGCGTGGCAGGAGGAGATGCTGCAGGCCCTCGGCCTCGCCTACCGCGTCATCGACGTGGCCGCCGGCGACCTGGGCTCGAGCGCGGCGCGCAAGTTCGACATCGAAGCCTGGGTGCCCACGCAGGGCACGTTCCGCGAGCTCACCTCGACGAGCAACTGCACCACCTACCAGTCGCGCAGACTCGGCACCCGCTTCCGCACCGAAGGCGGGAAGACGGCGCCGGTCGCCACGCTGAACGGCACACTGGCCACCACCCGTTGGATCGTCGCGCTGCTGGAGACCCATCAGCAGGCCGACGGCAGCGTCGTCGTGCCCGAAGCGCTGCGACCGTATCTCGGCGGGCTCGATGTGCTCACCCCGATCGCCGCGGCGAGGAACGCGTAGCCGCATGGTTGCAAGGGCTGCAGGCGGCGCCGCGTCGAACCGGGTGGGGCATGCCGAACGGCACCTCATCGCGCTCGACGTCGACGGCACCATACTCGATCACGGTGCGCTCGCAAACGGCGGTGCACCCGACGGCGGGTACGTCGTCCCAGAGCTCAAGGCTGCGATCCGCACGCTGCACGAGGTCGGGCACGAGGTCGTCATCTCAACCGGACGATCGACCGACGCGACGCTGCCGGTCGTCGAGTACCTCGGTATTCGGCCCGATTGGGTGGTCGCCTCGAACGGTGCGGTGACGTTGAAACGGGATCCGCTCGCCCCGCGCGCCTACCGCCGGGAATACGTCGAGGCCTTCGACCCGAGCGATGCGCTCAAACGCATCCGTACCCACCTCGTCACGGCGCGCTATGCGGTCGAGCTCGCCGACGGCGGCTTCCTCTACACCGAGCAGATTCCGAGCGGCACGCTTCCCTCCGCGCAGCGGCAGGTCCCGTTCGAGGAACTGCTCGGCGTGCAGGCTTCGCGTGTCGTCGTGGTCTCTCCTGACCACCGGCTCGAGGAGTTTCTCAAGGTCGTCGAGACCATGGGTCTCACCAGTGTCTCCTACGCCGTCGGCCGCACCGCCTGGCTTGACATCGCCCCCGACGGGGTGACGAAGGCCAGCGCCCTCGAGACGGTTGCTGCGCGCCTCGGTATCGACGATTCACGCGTCTTCGCCGCGGGCGACGGCGAGAACGACCTCGACATGCTGCGCTGGGCCGGTCGCTTCGGCGACTCGGTCGCCATGGGGCAGGCGAGCCCCAAGGTGCACGCCGCGGCGCGCCGGGTCACCGGCAGCATCGACGAGGGCGGGCTTCTGACCGCGCTGCGTCAACGCTTCCCCGAGGCCCTCGGCTCGCGGCCGCGTCATGCGCGCGCTTCCGACCTCGGCTAAGCTTTCCTGCGGAGGGTTGTCCGAGCGGCCGAAGGAACTTGTCTTGAAAACAAGCATGCAGTAACCCTGCATCAGGGGTTCAAATCCCCTACCCTCCGCTCTGAGGACCCCCGCATTCACGGGGGT
>JBEBWI010000138.1:0-6264 GCA_040392345.1 Leucobacter soli
TAGTTTCCCGCGCTCGTCTCCCGCGCGCATAGGCGCAGCCGATACACTCTGAGGGTGAACCCCGAGCGAACCTCACCGCGCCCCGGGCTGCTGTACCGGTTGTACCAGCGCCGCCTGCGCCGTGAGATCGATCCGGCCCGGGTGCCGCACCACATCGCCGTGATCGTCGACGGCAACCGTCGCTGGGCCAAGCAGCGGCTGCAGGAGCGTGCCGCGGTGGGGCACCGCGCCGGCGCCCGCAAGATTCCCGAGTTCCTCGGCTGGTGCGAGCAGTCCGGAGTGGCGGTGGTCACCCTCTACCTGCTCTCGAACGACAATCTCAACGGGCGCGAGCGGCAAGAACTCGACGACCTCTTCGGCATCATCGCCGAACTCGCCGGGCAGCTCGCCGATGTCGAGGGGTGGCGCGTGAAACACGTCGGCACGACCGAGGGCCTGGCTCCCGAACTGGTCGCGGCACTGGAGAACGCCGAGCAGCGCACCGCCGATCGCACGGGCCTCCACATCAACCTCGCAGTCGGATACGGCGGGCGCAGCGAGATCACCGCGGCCATGTGCAGCGTGATCGCCGAGCACCAGGCGGCCGGCGGCACGATCGACACGCTGGCCGAGCGTCTCACCCCCGAGATGATCGGCGAGCACCTGTGGACGCGCGGGCAGGCCGACCCCGATCTCGTGATCCGTACCTCGGGCGAACAACGGCTCAGCGACTTCATGATCTGGCAGTCGGCGCATTCCGAGTTCTACTTCGTCGAGGCGCTGTACCCCGACCTGCGCGAGGTCGAGTTCCTGCGCGCGCTGCGCGACTACTCGACGCGGCAGCGCCGTCTCGGCAGATAGCGGATCGCGGCGCGCACAGCACCTTCGGCGTCGTGACCGCCGCCGCCCTCCGCGGGGTGGCAGAATGAAGCCATGGCCATCGACACCGCTGAGCTGCCCGATCCCGAGGATCTCCCCACCGATCCCGATGACCTGCCTCCGGTGAACTCGAACCCGGGGTGGTTGAGCGAAGAGGAGCTCTCCTTCGTGCGGGGCCGGATACCGGTGCTCTACGTCGAGGCGGTGCCGGTGCGGGTCGACGGGCAGGGCAAGGTCGTCGAGGTCGGGTTGCTGCTGCGATCCACTCCCGACGGCGTGATGACGCGCGCGCTCGTCGCCGGCCGCGTGCGGTACGGGGAGACGGTGCGCGACGCACTGTTCCGGCATCTCGAGAACGATCTCGGCCCGATGGCGTTTCCGCTGATTCCGGCTTCGTCGGTACCCGCGCAGGTCGCGGAGTTCTTCCCGATTCCCGGTATTTCGGCCTACGTCGACGCGCGACAGCATGCGGTGTCGCTCGTCTACGTGGTGCCGGTGACGGGGTCCTGCAGCCCGCGTCAGGACGCGCTCGAGGTCACGTGGATGAGCCCGGAGGAGGCGCTCGCCGCGGACACGCTCGCCGAGCTGGTTGGCGGCCGCGGCCGTCTGTTGCAGCAGGCGTTGTCGTCGGTCGGTTGTTGAGTCTGTCTCAGCAAACGCATCGCGTTTGCGCCGCGGCCGCTGGTGCGTCAGCGCCAGCCTTGGGGGCGCGTAGCGCCTGGGTGGGCCGCGGCCGTCTGTTGCAGCAGGCGTTGTCGTCGGTCGGTTGTTGAGCCCTTATGCGCTGTGCGAGAGGAAGTCTTCGAGCTCTTCGCGGGCGATGTGGTCGGCCTTCTGCACCGGCGGCGACTTCATGAAGTAAGCCGAGGCTGCCTCTACGGGGCCCGACAACCCGAGGTCTTTGGCGACCTTCGCGCTGCGGATCGCGTCGATCATGGTGCCTGCGGAATTCGGCGAATCCCACACCTCGAGCTTGTACTCGAGGCTCATGGGCACGTCGCCGAAGCCGCGGCCTTCGAGGCGCACGAACGCGAACTTGCGGTCTTCGAGCCACGGCACGTGGTCGCTCGGGCCGATGTGCACGTCGCCCTCGGGCAGATCGACCTCGATGTTCGAGGTGACGGCCTGCGTCTTCGAGATCTTCTTCGACTTGAGGCGGCTGCGCTCGAGCATGTTCTTGAAGTCCATGTTGCCGCCGACGTTGAGCTGGTAGGTGTGGTCGAGTGCAATGCCGCGGCTCTCCATGAGGTGCGCGAGCACGCGGTGCGTGATGGTCGCGCCGACCTGGCTCTTGATGTCGTCGCCGACGATCGGGAGGCCGGCCTCCACGAACTTCGCGGCCCATTCGGGGTCGCTCGCGACGAAGACCGGCACGGCGTTGACGAATGCCACGCCCGCATCGAGGGCGGCTTGTGCGTAGAACTTCACGGCATCTTCGCTGCCCACGGGCAGGTAGCAGGCGAGCACGTCTGCACCGGTGTCGCGAAGCACCTGGGCGACGTCGACCGGGTTGGCCGTCGATTCGGTGACGACGTCGCGGTAGAACTCGCCGAGCCCGTCGAGCGTCGGGCCGCGCTGCACCTCGACGTCGAGGCGGGGCACGTCGGAGAACTTGATGGTGTTGTTGTGCCCGGCCCAGATCGCTTCGCTCAGATCTGTACCGACCTTGTCGGCGTCGACCTCGAACGCCGCGACGAACTGCAGGTCCGAGACGTGGTAGCGGCCGAGGCGCACGTGCATGAGCCCGGGAACCTGCTCGTCGTCGGACGCTCCTCGGTAGTACTCGACGCCCTGCACGAGCGAACTCACGCAATTCCCGATGCCCGCGAGGGCCACCTTCACTGTCATCGCACCAATGCTCTCTCAGATTCTCGAACTACTCCGGGTCCGGTTCTGCAGACCGGCACACCAAAGGGAGATCTTACTCCTCGTGGCATGCGAGGGTGCTGGGCCGCTACGCTCGACTTGTGCAGAAGGCTCAGGGGATCATCGCGACGCGCGAGATCACCGAGGTCGCGATTCGCGCGGCTCGCGAGGCGGGGGCGATCGCGCTCGAGGGATTCCGCTCGTGCGATCTGACGGTCGACGTGAAGGCTGATATGCACGACCTCGTGACGCAGTACGACGGCGAATGCGAGGCCCGCATCAGTCGCACGATCCTCGCCGCATTCCCGGAATCGAGCATCGTCGGGGAGGAAACGGGATCGCGACCCGGCGCGGGCCCGTTGACCTGGTACGTGGACCCCATCGACGGCACCTCGAACTTCGCTCGGGGCATCGCCATGTGGGCGGTGAGCATCGGAGTCGCCCGGGACGGGGAACTGCTGGTGGGAGTCGTCTACGATCCTGCGAACGATCAGCTGTTCTGGGCCGACGAGCGCGGCGCTTTTCTGAACGACGGCCGCAGGGGCGACGGGGACGTGCCGATGCGCAGTCGGGGGTACACCGACCCGGGCCGGGCGACGGTCGCGCTGAACTTCCCGCTCGCGCGGGATCTGGTGCACCACCCCGATCTCGCACTCGAGCAGTTCGCCGCGGTCACGCGAAGTTTCGCGCAGGTGCGCGGGCTCGGCAGCACCTGCATCGCGCTGTGCTGGATCGCGGCCGGGTGGATCGACGTCACGATCTCCTTCGACACGAATCCCTGGGATGTCGCCGCCGGCTCCTTCATCATCCGCCGAGCGGGCGGACTCTTCCGCAGCTACCGCGGCGGCGAACTGCTGCCCGAGGAGCGCGACTATCTCGGGCCGCATTACTACGCGGCGGTGCCGGGCGGCGACTTCGAGCTGCTGCACGAGATCATGCGCACCCAGAGCAGGCGCCCTTCGGCCGACTCCTAGGATGGGGCGCGGATCGCCGCGCAGGCTACGGCTCCGACGCCCGGGTCAGCGCCGTCTCCAGTCGATGAGGTGCGCCCGCGAGAAGCCTCGGGCGCACAGCGCGCAGCTCGACTCCCGGGTCGGCCGGCGGAAGCGCACGTGCTCGTGCCCGCCGGGGCAGTGCCCGACCCACGGGGCGAGCTCGCGCGCGATCTCCCCGTCGTGCGTGCGGTCGCCGACGTAGCCGATCTCGCGCGCGATGCGCTTCCATTCCGTCCCGTGACCGGCCTCCGCGCCCGCCATCGCGTGAGCGACCTCGTGCAGCAGAATCTGGTGGATCTCGTCGTCATCGAATCGTGCCGCGAGGTAGCGCGAGACCGTGATGCGTCGGCTCGTGTAGTTGCAGAGCCCCGCGCGCCGCTTCGCGTGGTCGAAACCGAAGCTCCACCTGCCTTCGCCGTACATGGGGTCGAGGTGGAGGCGGATGAGTGCGGTGGCCCAGGTGGTCACTCGGTCGAGCTCAGCCACGGCCGAATACTTCCGCCGGCGGCTCGGGGCTGGGCGCCGCCTCCGCGTCGGTGACGGGTCTCGCGCCCCGCAACCAGTCGTCGAGTTCGCGGCCGACGAGCATGCGAGCGGGGTGCGGGCCGCCCGCGAGGAGGCGGGGGAGCCAGTCGAACTCGATCTCAGTCGCCGAGGCGAGCAGCACGACGTTGCCGAATCGACGCCCCTTCAGCGTCTGCGGCTCGCCGATCACCACCACGTTGCCGTACACCTCTCGCAGCGTCGCCGCCTGCCCTCGGGTGAACGACTGGCCCGCACCGTCGGTGGTGTTGGCAACGACGAGGCCGTCTGCGGTGAGCAGCGGGGCGATGCTCCGGTAGAACTCGACGCTCGACACGTGCGCCGGGGTGCGGGCGCCCGCGAATATGTCGACCACCACGAGGTCCATGGCGCCGTGCATGCCGGGGGGCAGCCGTTCGAGCACCGCGCGGGCATCGCCGTGCCGCACGCGTATGCTCGCCCGCTTGGGCAGGGGCGCGGCTTCGCGCACGAGATCGACGAGCGCACTCTCGAGCTCGACGATCTGCTGGCGGCTTCCCGGCCGCGTGGCCTCTACATAGCGGGGCAGCGTGAAGGCGCCGCCGCCGAGGTGCAGGGCCGAGATCGGGGCACCGGGTTCCCGGAACAGGTCGATCGCGTGCGCGATGCGGCGGATGTACTCGAAGAACACCTCTCCCGGGTCGCGCAGGTTGACGTGCGACTGCGGGGTGCCGTCGACGACGAGCTGAATCGCCCCGGGCACCCATCGGTCCTCCTCGATCTCGGCGACCAGACCCGAGGTCAGCGTCACCGGGTCGGGAAGGATCACGCGAGCCCCAGCTCGGCGAGCTTCGCCCGCATGTCGATGTCCTGCGGCTCGACGTGGTGGGTGCCGTCGGGGTAGGCGATGACGGGAATATTCGTGCGCCCGCTGATCTCGTACGCCACATCGGCCGCCTCGGGGTCCGCCTCGAGGTCGACGTAGCGGTAGGGCACGCGTAGCTCGTCGAAGACGCGCTTGGCGCGCCGGCAATCGCCGCACCAGTCGGCACCGAACATGATGATCTCCGGGGTGGGGGCTGCGTTCTCGTTCATGCCCGAAAGTCTACGTCGCGGCTCCGACACGGAACCCTTGGCTGCGCCCCCGGGGGCGCTGTCGGGCGGGGGGCGTCCGGCGCCCGTCGGGATGGCCGATCCACTCGGGAAAAGCACAGGGAGGCCACTTGCCGTGCGATAACAAATGTATTACAGTTGATATTTGCGCTTCGAACACCTGTCTGCCTTCATATTGCGGTCGGCCGTCATGCTCATCTCCCGAGCCACTCACCGCGTGATTCGAAGCCTTTCTGCTAGACCAGGTCAACCGGCCCGACGGGGCCCACGGAGGTAGTTTCCTTGGCTGCTGCGCGCAACGCAACTTCCACCCATTCGCCGAAGAACGGTCGCGACCACTCGCGGTTGAGCTTCGCTAAGATTTCCGACACGCTGTCGGTGCCGAACCTTCTGGCGCTGCAGATCGAGAGCTTCGACTGGCTCGTCGGCAACGACGCGTGGAAGACGCGCGTCGCCGAGGCGCAGGCCGAAGGTCGCGACGACATCGCGCTGAAGAGCGGACTCGAGGAGATCTTCGACGAGATCTCGCCGATCGAGGACAACGCCGGCACGATGCAGCTCTCGTTCGAGAACCCGATCCTCGACGAGCAGAAGTTCAGCATCGAGGAGTGCAAGGAGCGCGGCAAGACCTACTCGGCCCCGCTCTACGTCGAGGCGGCCTTCTACAACACCGAGACCCAGGTGCTGAAGAGCCAGACGGTCTACATGGGCGACTTCCCCATCATGACCGACAAGGGCACCTTCATCATCAACGGCACCGAGCGCGTCATCGTCTCGCAGCTCGTGCGCAGCCCCGGCGTGTACTTCGAGCGCGCGCAGGAGAAGACCAGCGATAAGGACGTCTTCACCGCCCGCGTGATCCCGAGCCGCGGCGCGTGGCTCGAGTTCGAGGTCGACAAGCGCGACCAGGTCGGCGTGCGCATCGACCGCA
>JBEBWI010000139.1:0-6246 GCA_040392345.1 Leucobacter soli
CCCTCAAACGCGAACTCTGGGGCGACTCCTGCCAACCTGCGAGGGCGACAGGCAGCCGAAGAACGGGCGGGAGCGCGCAACGCGGGTGGCGGGGCGGGCGGGAGGGCACAACACGGGTGGCGGAACAGACGGCGGCAGCGCAGGCGGCGGCGCAACGCAGGTAGCTGGCGGGAGAAGGCAGAAAGCGGAAAGCAGAAGGCAGAAGGCAGAAGGCGGGTGAGGCCCGGGTGAGCCGTCAGCTTCCGCGTTCCGTGAGCCGCAGGTAGCCCGAGAGCGCCGCGACGCCCTCCGCAGTGCCGGGCAGGCCCCGCCCGAGCCCCTCCGACGAGACCAGATGCGCCGCCCACTGGGCACGGCTGATCGCCACGTTCAGCCGGTTGCGCATGAGCAGGAACTCCAGGCCGCG
Source organism: Leucobacter soli (assembly GCA_040392345.1). Classification (GTDB taxonomy): domain Bacteria; phylum Actinomycetota; class Actinomycetes; order Actinomycetales; family Microbacteriaceae; genus Leucobacter; species Leucobacter soli_B. The sequence goes on from JBEBWI010000139.1 coordinate 407, forward strand.
CGGCACATCCTCGGGGCTCGACGCCGCAAGGCTCACGATCGCGATCACGGCCTCCTGCCCCTGGAACTTGTCGACCGTGCCGACCCTGACCCGTTCAAACCCCGCCTCCGCGAGCGCGTGGACGAGGCACTCGACCTGCGCGTTGTAGGCGGCGACGACGATGAGGTCGTCCTGCGTGAGCGGGCGCTCCTCCTCCCCCGGCTCGTCGATGCGACCGCCAAGCGTCTCGCGCACGATGCGCACGACCTCCTCCGCCTCCTCGGGCGAACTGGTCGAGTTGCCCGTGTGCACCACCGGGTGCCAGATCAAACCCGCGGGGCCGGCCCCGGTCACCGTTCGCAGGGCCGCCGTCGAGTGCGCCACGAGCCGCCACTCGTAGGCGAGTTCGGAGACGACCTCGGTGAGCTCGGGGCGCATGCGCCGGGTCTCGGCGAGGAAGTAGCCCCGCCCCTCGGGAATGGTCTCGTGCTCGCCGAGCAGCCAGCCGAGCGCCGAGGCATCGACGGGCTCTGGGTGCGAGCCCTGCGACACCTGCGGCAGCTGCTGGGGGTCGCCGAGCAGCAGCAATCGTTGCGCTGCGACCGACGCCGCGATGGTGGGCGCGAGCGAGAACTGCCCGGCCTCGTCGATCACGAGCAGGTCGAGGCCGCGGCGCTCGAAACGCGACGTGTTGCTGAAATCCCACGCGGTGCCGCCGATCACGCAGCCACGTGCGGCCTCGCGGTGCCGAGTGACGAAGTTCAGGTGCCCGTTCTGCGGCACCCGGGTATAACCATGCTCGCCCTGGTCGACCGCGCCCCGCTGCGGCACCTTGCCGACCTGCGCCGGCGGCACCCCGGCCTCCACCACCCCGTCGAGCACGTTCTCGACGACGCGATGCGACTGGGCGACCACGCCGATGCACCAGCCGTACCGCTCGATGAGGATGCGGATCACGCGCGCAGCTAGGTAGGTCTTGCCGGTTCCCGGCGGGCCCTGCACGGCGAGCGCAGATCGGTCGAGCTGCCTGAGCGTCGCCACGACCGCGCCGATCGTGCGGGCCTCGTCGAAGCCGCCCGCCGCGGCGAGCGCCTCATCCGAACCCGGCGGAACGAGCGGTCGGCCTCCGACGAGCCGCGGCGGCACCCGACGGATGATGTCGACCACCGGGTCGGCGAGGAAGTAGCCTGCGTCGAGCGCACGGGCGAGCTCGGCGCCCCACTCGCCGATCGCGGCCGGCTGACCGCCCGGGTTCGGCGGCGGGCCGGGCACAAGGGCGATGGGCAGCAGCGCGTAGGGATCTGTGCGGGGCCGCAGCGTCTCGGTCACGGTCACCCCGTCGGCATCGGCCTCGAGAATCGTGACCCGCTGCGCCGAGCGAGCACCCGGAGCCGCCCCGCGATCGATGAAAGGCGCGGGGAAGTCGTAGAGCACGTACGCGTCGCCGCCCGCCCGCAGCGTGCTGCCCGGGGCCAGCTCGCCGCACAGCCGCAGATGCCGGCGCTCGGACCTGCCGCGCGTGGGCACATACCAATCGGCCGTGACGCCGCTCCGCTCGGCGTCGACCACGAGCACGTCGCGCGTCTCCGCCCAGTCCTCCATCGGATCCACCAGCCGCGCGAAATGCGCCCACCAGAACGATTTCTGCTCACGGCGATGGTAGTCGATCGCGCTGCCGGCGAGCGCCGCGGCCTTGCGGTCACGGGGGTCGTCGGCAAGGCTCGCGTGCATCGCGAGCGCGACGCCCACCGTGCTCGTCGGGGCGACCGCATCGCCGTCGGGGCTCGCCTCTGCCGACGGCGGCGGGAGCACCCCGTGCGCCTCGGCGATCCGCAGCAGCCAATCCCGCAGCCGCAACGTCGAAACGCAGTCGTACCGGTTGTAGTCGGCGATCGCATCGAGCCGGCGCTGCCCCTCGGCGCGTTCGGCCTGCGCGTCCGAGCGCAGCAGCGCGCTCGCCTCGGCGTACTCCACGACCGATTGCCCGGCGTTCGTGACACCGGATTCGTCGCGCAGCTCCTCGCCCATATAGAGCGGCTCGAGCTTCTTGATGGAATAGGAACGCGACCCGACCCGCAGCGCCGAGCGCACGATCGGGTAGAGGTCGACGAGCACATGCTCGCGCAGCAGCTGGTCGATCTCCTCCTCGCCCACCCCGTGGCGGGCGGCGATGCCGAGCAGGTGCGTGCGCTCGTACGAGGCGTAGTGGTAGATGCGCATCTCGGGGTATTGCCTGCGCCGCTCGGCGACGAACCGCAGAAACTGCTCGAGCGCCCGCCGCTCGGCGTCGAGGTCGTGCGCCCAGAACGCCATGAACTGCTCGTGCGCGTCGATCATGCCGAAGAGGTAGTCGATGCCCCAGCGCGCCGTCTCGTCGGGCCCGGGCTCCCGATACATGGGGTCGCCCTCGAAATCGAAGAACAGATCGCCCGGGTTCGGGCGCGGAATCGCGCGCAGTGCGCCCGCGTCGATCACCCGCACGGGCGGCGGTTCGCCCGGCACCGCGTCGACCTGCGCCTGCGCCTGCGCAGCCAGGCGCTCGAGCGCCGGCTGGCTGATGCCCGGCACCTGCACCTCGCCCGCCGAGATGGCCGGCAGCGCCGCGGCCACCGCATCAATAGTGCCGAACCCTGCCACGAGCAAGCGCTCGCGCTGGGTGCCGCGCAGCCCCGCGATCAGCAGTGGATCGCGGGTACGTACGACCTCGGGCTCGCACACCTCGCATCGACCGCACACCATGACCCCGGCCGCACCCCACGCCACGGGCGCCGCACTCGCCCGGGTGCCGTCGGGCCCCACCTCGCGGGCGCGCTCGAGCAGTATCTGATGCAGCCGCTCGCGCCGCGCCCGGAAGACCGGGGCGATATCGGCCAAGCGGTGTCGGCTGCGCGCCCCGTCGCCGAGCACCAGCACGGCCTCGAGCGCCACGGGCACCCCGATCCGCTCCAACTGCTCGGCGTATGCCGCAAGCTGCATGAGCGCCGTCACCTTCGCCCTGCGGGCGAGCTTCGAATCCTGCACCTCGTAGGCGCCGCCCGGCGTGCGGGCGAGGAAATCGGCGAAGCCCACGAAGCCGATCGCCGGGTCGGAATCACCCGCGGGCCGCATACCGGGGTCGTAGAACGTCGCCTGAAACACGATGTCGGCCCCGCCGAGGAGCGCGTGCCGGCTGAGCTCGGCCAGCTCGGTGAGCGCCTCGTGCGACATGCCGGTGCGAGCCGGCAATTCGACTACCCCGCCGGGCGCACCGGCGATCCCCTCGCCGAACTCGGCCAGGTACGCGGCGAGCACCCGCGCCTCGTGCGCATCCCCGAGCCGGGCCGCGCGCTCGAGCATCGCGTCCTCGTTCTCGGGCACCACGACATCGCGACCCAACCGCCGATCCACCCGCCGCAGGAATGCGAACTCGCACGCGCTCGCCGCCGTGAGATCGCTCGCGCTCGTGATGAGACGCACGTCGCCGCCCTCGAGCTTCTGCACGAACATTCGATCTCCCTTCGCGAAGCGCGCCATCGAGGTAGCGGCCAACCCGACAGCCCTTCCAGCCGGCCCGGTCGGCAGCGGTGTCTCCAGGCTACTTCTTGGGTGCGACATTCCGGGCTCCGAAGCCGCCCGAATCTCACAGCCCGGGCGCAGCACCAGTGGGATAGACTCACTCCAGTGATGTCGATTCCGGCATCACGCGTCGCTTTCCCCGCACCGCCCGCTTCCGAGCCTGGGCGCCGTTCGGCCCGATCCGCGGCGAACGGATGCGCGATCCCGCGCCTTCGAAAATTTTCGGCAGCGACGCGCGGCCTTCGAACTCACGAACTCGAATCGATCCCAGGATCGAGTCGAGCGGTTTCGAGCCCGGCCGTCTCGCGCGCTGCCTCCAGCAGGAAAGGTCCCAGTGACCACTCAATCGTTCGCCGATCTCGGCGTGCCCGCACCGCTCGCCCACGCTCTCGAGAAGACCGGCAAGACCGAGCCCTTCCCCATTCAGCGCGACACCCTGCCCGACACCATGAAGGGCCGCGACGTGCTCGGCCGCGGGCGCACCGGCTCGGGCAAGACCATCGCCTTCGCGATCCCCCTCGTGGCGAACCTCGCCGCCGACGTCGACCGCAAGCGTCAGCCGAACCGCCCCCGCGGCATCGTGCTCGCGCCGACCCGTGAGCTCGTCACCCAGATCGCCGAGACCGTGAAGATGCTCGCCGACCCCGTCGGCGTGCGCGTCACCACCATCTTCGGCGGGGTGCCGCAGCGCCGCCAAGAGGTCGTGCTCGAGCGCGGCGTCGACATCGTCGTGGCCGCTCCCGGCCGCCTCGACGATCTCATGAAGCAGGGGCTCGTGAATCTCGACAGCGTCGAGGTGACCGTGCTCGACGAGGCCGACCACATGGCCGACATGGGCTTCCTCCCCGTCGTCACCCGCATCCTCAACAAGACCCCGAAGGTCGGCCAGCGCCTGCTCTTCAGCGCGACCCTCGACAACGGGGTCGACAACATCGTGAAGAAGTACCTGCACGACCCGATTCTGCACTCGGTCGACAGTGCCGAATCGCCCGTGCCCCAGCTCACCCACCACGTCTTCGAGGTATCGGGCAAGGATCAGAAGGAGGCGCTCATCGAGGCGCTCGCTTCCGGCGCCGGGCGCCGCATCTTCTTCACCCGCATGAAGCACCAGGCCAAGAAGCTCGCGAAGCAGCTCACCGATCGCGGTATTCCCGCGGTCGAGCTGCAGGGCAACCTGTCGCAGAACGCGCGCGATCGCAACCTGGCCGAGTTCGTGAGCGGCGAGGCCAAGGTACTCGTCGCGACTGACGTGGCCGCCCGCGGCGTGCACGTCGACGGAGTCGAGCTGGTCGTGCACATCGACCCGCCGGTCGAGCACAAGGCGTACCTGCACCGCTCGGGTCGCACCGCCCGTGCCGGCAACGAGGGCGACGTCGTCACGCTCGTGCTGCCCGAGCAGCGCGGCGAGATGCGACAGCTGCTGCGTGCGGCGAAGATCCATGTGACGCCGCGCGGCGCCACCGCGTCGGACCCCGAGGTGCTCGCCTTGATCGGCGAGGTCGCGCCGAAGGTCGACCCGCGCGAGACCGAGCGCAAGCGCGCCTCGGCACAGGCGGCCCAGCAGCGCGCCGCCGGCCACGCGCCGGCCGGCGAGGGCCAGTCGCAGGGCGCCAACGCGAAGCGCAAGCGCTCGCGCGGCGGCCGCGGTCGTTCCGGCGGCCAGGGCGGCGGCCAGGCTCAGGGCTCGAACCAAGGCCGGCAAGGCGGCGGCCAGGGCGGCCAGGGCTCCGGCCAGGGCGGGCAACACACGCAGGGCCATGCCGCGGGCGGGCAGCGCCGACGTTCCTCCGGCGGATCGGCACCTCGCCGATCGGGCGGCAACTCGGGTGGCGGCAGCTCCAGCGGCAACACCGGCGGCGGCGCGGTCTACTCGACCAGCTCCCCGGGAATGGCGTCGCGCCCCCGCCAGGAGGGCTCCCGCCGGGCGCAGCGCCCGGCCTCCTGAGGCAGCAATCCTCCTGAGCCCGGGTCCCTGGGGCTGACTTCCACAGCCTGACCTCCGGGGCCTAGAGGCATCGCACTCCGCAAAAACCTCCTCGCAGCGCGTCGAGTGAACGCAGATGCACAACTCCCCGCGAATCAGTTGCGCATCTGCGTTCACTCGGCACGCTTTGGTCCTCCTAGCCGGGAGCCGGCGCCGCATTCAAGCTGCCGCGGCCCGCGTCGCGGGCCTTGCCATGAGGAGACGTGGTTGCGTCCTCCGGTGGCAGATTCGGTGGTTGCGACGACGTTCAGCCAAGCTCCCAGCTGGCCATGCCGGTGGTCGCGACGGTGGCAGAGCGACTGTGCTGAGGCAAGGGTGCTGA
>JBEBWI010000140.1:0-6228 GCA_040392345.1 Leucobacter soli
ACGGGCGGCCAGGTAAACCTCGTTCGGAGCAAGGCCAGACAGAAGACGTTGACGCGCCCCGCCGAGTCTTCGGGTAGGCCGCTAGAGGGTGCTGGCAACAGTACTCCGAGAGAGATGATCGTCACCGTATGAGCGGCTACAGAACCCGGCGTATGATCCGGCCCATTCCCCATCTCGCTCGTCGAGTCGGCCGGTTCAGTCCGAAAGCGTGAGTATCTCGACGCCGCGCTCCCGCACCACAAGGGTGTGCTCGAACTGCGCAGTGAGGCTACGGTCGCGCGTCGTGACGGTCCATTCATCAGCCCACATGTCCCATTCGTGTGTGCCGAGCGTCAGCATGGGCTCGATCGTGAAGACCATGCCGGGTACGATCACATCGTCGAAGCGCGGCGCCGAATCGTAGTGCGGAATGATGAGACCCGTGTGAAACGCCTCGCCCACTCCGTGGCCGGTGAAATCGCGCACCACCCCGTAGCCGAAGCGCTTCGCATAGGTCTCGATGACGCGGCCGATCACATTCACCTGGCGCCCGGGGGCCACCGACTTGATCCCGCGCCGCAGTGCTTCTTCGGTGCGCTCGATCAGAAGATCCGCCTCTTCCGATACCTGCCCGACGCGGAACGTGCGGTTGAGGTCGCCGTGGAAGCCGTCGAGATAGGCGGTGACGTCGACGTTGACGAGATCTCCCTCGCGCAGCACGGTATCGTCGGGAATGCCGTGGCAGATCACCTCGTTGACCGAGGTGCACGACGACTTCGGGTAGCCGCGGTAGCCGAGCGTCGAGGGGTACGCGCCTGCGCCGACCACGGAATCGTGCACGATCTGATCGATCTCGTCGGTGCTGATGCCGGGTCGCACGGCTTCTGCGACCGCGTCGAGCGCACGGGCCGCGATGCGACCCGCCGAACGGATCTTCCCGATCTCTTCCTCGCTGTAGGTGTTGTCGCCGGTGTATGCGGGCGGCGTCGGCAGACCGACGTACGGGGGGCGCACGATCCCGGTCGGCACCTGACGCGGTGCGGAGAGCTTGCCCGGAATGAGGTGGCCATTGGAGTCGAAAGGCATACGCTTAGTCTATTGACCGCGTTCGGGCGGTGCGCCGCATCGTCGCAGTGCGCTCCCGCGGTCGACTGGCGCCGAATTCGACCGGAGAGGGGCGAACGATGAGCAAGCGTGACTGGGGGATCGATGATCCCGCGGAGACCTACTGGTTCAACACTCGCAGCGGCGAAGTGGAGGAGGGCCCGCAGTCCCTCTCGATGGACCGGCTCGGTCCCTTCGCCACCCGCGAGGAGGCCGAGCGAGGGCCCGCCATCGTCGCGGAGCGGGCCCGCAGGATCCGCGAGGAGGATGACGCCGACGATTGAGCGGCACGCTCTTCGCTCCGATTGATGCGGTGCGGCGCGCAGGCGATAGTCTGTGACTGACGCAGCAGCGAAGGGAGCAGACGTGAGCAAACAGCGGGATTTCGTACTCCGGACCATTGAGGAACGCGGCGTGCGCTTCGTGCGACTGTGGTTCACCGATGTCGCCGGCACCTTGAAATCGGTGGCACTCGCGCCCGCCGAGGTCGAGGGCGCCTTCAGCGAGGGCATCGGCTTCGACGGCAGCGCGATCGAAGGGCTGACGCGTGCCTATGAGAGCGACCTGCTCGCGGTGCCGGATCCCTCGACCTTCCAATTGCTGCCCTGGCGCAGCACGACCGAACCGACCGCGCGCATGTTCTGCGACATCAACACGCCGAACGGCGAACCCGCGGTGGCCGACCCGAGGCACGTTCTCAAACGCACGCTCGCCCGAGCGGGCGAAATGGGCTTCACGTTCTACACCCATCCCGAAATCGAGTTCTATCTGCTCAAGTCGGCCGAATACGGGCCGGAGGGCCCGATCCCAGTGGATCGCGCTGGTTACTTCGACAACGTGCCGGGGGGCACCGCGCACGATTTCCGGCGCGACAGCGTGAACATGCTCGAAGATCTCGGCATTTCGGTCGAGTTCAGCCATCACGAAGGCGGGCCCGGGCAGAACGAGATCGACCTCCGCTACGCGGACGCGCTGACCACGGCCGACAACATCATGACGTTCCGCACGGTCGTCAAGGAGGTCGCGATCTCGCAGGGCGTGTACGCGACGTTCATGCCGAAGCCGTTGGTCGGGCAACCCGGATCAGGCATGCACACGCACCTCTCGCTGTTCGAGGGCGATACGAACGCCTTCTACGATGCGGGAGCCAAGTACCAGCTTTCGCAGACCGGCCGACGCTTCGTGGCCGGTATTCTCCGCCACGCCCCGGAGTTCACCGCGGTGACGAACCAGTACATCAACTCGTACAAGCGCCTCTGGGGCGGCGATGAGGCTCCGTCATACGTGAGCTGGGGCCACCTCAACCGCTCGGCACTCGTGCGCGTGCCGATGTACAAGCCCGGCAAGGGCGGCAGCGCCCGCGTCGAGTACCGAGGAATGGACAGCGCGGCGAACCCCTACCTCGCGTTCTCCGTGCTGCTCGCGGCGGGCCTCAGGGGCATCGAGCACGAGTACGAGCTGCCCCCCGAGGCCGAGCACAGCATGTGGGATCTCAGCGACGGAGAGCGCCGCGCGATGGGTTTCGACCCGCTGCCGACGAGTCTCGACCACGCCCTCGCCGTGATGGAGCGCAGCGAACTCGTCGCCGAGACCCTCGGCGAGCAGGTCTTCTCCTATCTGCTGCGTGAGAAGAGGCAAGAGGTTGCAGCGTATCGGCAGCAGGTGACGCCGTTCGAACTGCAGTCGATGCTCGGCACCATCTGACCCGCCGCCAGATGCCGACCAACGCGCGATCCCTTCCACTCGGGCTGTTCGCACGTGCGGGCTTTCAAGATCTCTCCGCGGCCCGGTCCGGCCTCGCTCTGCTCGCCGCACGGGCCGAGCAGAGCGAGGAACTTCTCCTCGAGGCCTTCGCGCTGGCGGCGGACCCTGACCTCACTCTGCAGCGACTCACCGAGCTCGAAGAGCGGCATCCCACGCTCCTCGGACGACTCGTGGGCGAGGAATGGCATCGTCTGGCACTCCTCGTGGGCGCATCACCCGCACTCGGCGACTTCTTCATCCGCAGGCCAGAACGTCTGCGCGAGATTCTCACCCGGGGTGGGCGGGTGATCTCGCAGGAGGCTGCGACGCACGAGCTGCTCGTAGCGGTCGGTGCCCCGGGGTCCGGGCAATCGGCGCACGGCGGCACGCCCGTCGCGACGCTCACCGCCGAAGCGGGCACGAACGCGCTGCGGATCCGATACCGGGAGTTGCTCGCCGAGGTGATGCTCTTCGATCTCGAATCGGGCCGTGCCTCGCCCGGAGACGGCGCCACCCTCGCGTTCGACCGCGTGGCGGCCGCGCTCTCCGACCTCGCTGCGGCCGCGCTCGAAGCCGCGCTCGCCGTGGCTCGCGGATCGCTGCTCGCCGGGACCTCCGGCCCCCCGCTCGCCGAAGCGCGCGTGCTCGGCACGCGACTGGCCGTCATCGCGATGGGCAAGTGCGGGGCGCGAGAACTCAACGTGGTCAGCGATGTCGACGTGATCTTCGTCGCCGAGAGCGTCGAGCCCGCCTCGTCCTCCGAGCAACCACTGGAACCCGATGCGATGCTGAACAGCGCCACTCGGCTTGCGACGGAGCTGATGCGCGCGATCCACGACCCCGCGATCGAGCCGCCGCTCTGGCAGGTCGACCCGAACCTGCGACCCGAAGGGCGGCACGGGCCGCTCGTGCGCACACTCGGGTCGATGCTCAGCTACTACGAACGGTGGGCGAAGGCCTGGGAGTTCCAGGCGCTGCTGAAGGCGCGACCGATCGCCGGCGATATCGAACTCGGCGAAGAGTTCGTGGCGGGGACCCGGCCCATGGTGTGGGCCTCGAGCGGCCGCGAGGACTTCGTCGGGTCGGTGCAGCGCATGCGTGAGCGGGTCACCGAGCACATCGCCGAGGAGGACCTCGATTTCCAGCTGAAGCTCGGACCCGGCGGCCTGCGCGACATCGAGTTCAGCGTGCAGCTGCTGCAGCTCGTGCACGGGCAGTACGACGAGAGTCTGCACCTCGGCGGCACTCTTCCGGCGCTCGACGCCCTCGTGCACGGCGGGTATGTCGCACGCAGCGATGGCGAGCGTCTGGCCGCCGATTACCGTTTCCTGCGCCTGCTCGAGCACCGACTGCAGCTCCGCGACCTCCGTCGCACTGCCCTCATGCCGCGGGACGAGCACGGTCTGCGAGTGCTCGCTCGCGCGACCCGGCTCGTGAAGACGGGACCCGAGCTCGAGTCGAGATGGCAGGCGGTGAAGATCGCAGTGCGCGACCTGCATCTGAAGATCTTCTACGCCCCGCTGCTGAGCGCCGTCGCCACGCTGCCCGAGGAGGGGCTCGTGCTCGGCGGCGAGCAAGCACGGGCGAGGCTCGTCGGTATCGGCTTCCGCGACCCCGAGGGCGCCATGCGGCACCTCTCAGCCCTGACGAAGGGCACCTCCCGGAATGCGCGGATTCAACGCAACCTGCTTCCGGTGCTGCTGCGCTGGCTCGCGGAGGGCACCGATCCGGATTTCGGCCTGATCGCATTCCGCAGGGTGAGCGAGGCGAATCGCGAGACGCCCTGGTACCTGCGTCTGCTCCGCGACGGATCCGAGGCTGCCGAACGCCTGACGCGCGTGCTGTCGAGTTCCCGATTCGCGGCAGAGCTGCTCGAGAGCATTCCGGAAGCCGTCGCCTGGCTCGAACACGACGAGATGCTCAGGCCCGTCTCTCTCGAGAGCCTGCTCGAGGAGATGCGCTCGCTCGCATCTCGTCGCGACAGCCTCGACGACGCCGCCACGGCCCTGCGCGCGGTGCATCGCCGCGAGGTGCTGCGCCTCGCGCTCGGCCGACTCGTGTTCGTGCTCTCCGACTCCGATGTGGCGGCCGGCCTCGATGCGGCCCACACCGCGCTGCTCGACGGGTTGCTGCTCGCCATCCGTTCGTGCGAGATCGAACCCGGGAGGGCCGAGCCGCCCGCCGCCGAGCTCTCACTGATCGGCATGGGCAGATACGGGGGGCGGGAGCTCGGCTTCGCCTCGGACATCGATCTGCTCGCCGTCTATCGGGTCTCGCGCGACCTCACGCCTGAGCAGAGCGCCGCCGAGGTGAAGCTCGCGGAGAAGCAGATCGCGGAGCTCAGACGGCTCGTCTCCGACCCGCGCTTCTCGGTCGATCTTGATTTCGATCTGCGTCCCGAGGGCAAGAACGGCCCGATCGTGCGCAGCCTCGACGCGTATGCGGCTTATTACCAGCGCTGGTCGCTCACCTGGGAGGCGCAAGCGCTGCTGCGCGCCCGCCATGTCGCGGGCGACGCATCGTTGGGCGAGGATTTCATTGCACTCGCAGACCGCATCCGCTATCCGGAGGCTTTCGGAGAGGATGCGGTGCGCGAGGTGCGCCGCATCAAGGCCCGGGTGGAGGCCGAGCGTCTTCCACGCGGCGCCGACCCGCGCAGGCATATGAAGCTCGGCCCGGGCGGCATCAGCGACGTCGAATGGCTCGTGCAGCTGCTGCAGCTGCGCGACGGCGCGGCGCACCCGGCGCTGCGCACGGTCTCCACGCTCGCAGCGCTCGAAGGGGCGCAGGAAGCCGGCCTCGTGGATCCGCCGGAGCGTGAGCAGCTCGAGATCGCGTGGCGGCTCGCGAGCCAGGTGCGTTCTGCGATCAAGCTTTGGTCGGGCAAGGGCAGCGACACCCTTCCGACCGGGCGGAACGAGCTGGAAGGCATCGCCGGGGTGCTCGGCCTGCCTCAGGGCCGGACGAGCGAACTCGAGGAGCGCTGGTTCGCCGCGGCGCGCCGGTCGCGTGCGGTCTTCGAGCAGCGCTTCTTCGGCTACGCGGCCGATTCACTGCAGTTCCAAGTGATCACCGGTTGATTCTGTGAGCGAGTGAATCACCCGATATTCACCCTTCGATAACGAATAGGTCACAATTGGGTCTATTCAGATTCGCTCTGAAGGCGTATTCTCAGGAACATGAAGCTACTCAACTCGATGCTCGAGATGCTGCTTTCGGAGGACGAAGTCGATTTCGACGAGGAATTCGACTCCTGAAACCCGATTGCTGACTCGAGTGCGCCACCGATGCCGCAGTCCAGTACAACAACCCCGCAGAACAACGGAGCGCCCGGCCAATGGCCGGGCGCTCTTGCGTTGCGGGAGGTCGCGCGAGGCGACTCTAAACCCCGTAGTAGAGCTC
>JBEBWI010000141.1:0-6161 GCA_040392345.1 Leucobacter soli
GATCGCCTCGCCCCAGCTGAGCGCATCACCGCCGTGGTGCACCTCGTCGAGGATCACGAGGGTCTCCTCGCGTTCGGCGAGCAGCCGGTGCAGCACCGGCTTCATGGCGACTTGCGCATATGTCACCGCCACGCCGTGGTAGTGGCGCCCGTAGGCTTGACCGTCGGTGTTCGAGTAGTTCGGGTTGATGCGGATGCCGGCGCGGCTCGCGGCGTCGGCCCACTGCGTCTTCAGGTGCTCGGTGGGCGCGACCACGATGATCTGGGTGACGGTGCGGTTCGCGCGCAGGATCGATGCGAGTCGCAGCGCGAACGTGGTCTTTCCCGCACCGGGAGTTGCCGAGGCCAAGAAGTCACGCGGATGCTTCTCGAGGTAGCGGTTGATCGCCTCCTCCTGCCAGGCGCGCAGGGTGCCCGCAGTGCCTCGCGCGGCACGTTCGGGATAGGCCGGCGGGAGGTGCTCGGCTGCACTCGTGCCCGGGAGGTGCAACGCATCGCTCGGCTCGGTCACAACGACCTAGAATAGCGGTGCCATCTCGACACCTGATCCAGACTGGGGGCAGCAACGGTGACTGACGACACTGCGAAGGACACGAAGCGGGTCGAACTTCCGTGGTCGCGATTCGTCGCGATCGGCGATTCGTTCACTGAGGGCGTCGGCGACCCCGAACCGAACAGCCCGGGTGGTCTGCGCGGGTGGGCGGATCGCTTCGCGGAAGTGCTCAGCGGCTACGACGACGACTTCGCCTACGCGAACCTCGCCGTGCGCGGTAAGCTGATCGCCCAGATCACCGAGGAGCAGCTCGCGCCCGCACTCGATCTCCGACCCGACCTGGTGAGCGTCTGCGCCGGCGGGAACGATGTCATCAGACCGGGCGCGGACCCGGACGCGGTCGCCGTGCAACTCGAGTACCTGCTGCGCAAACTCCGCGAGTCGGGCGCGACCGTGATGGTGTTCACCGGAATCGACGTGGCATTCCAACCGGTGTTCCGATCGATTCGCGGCAAAGTGGCGATCTACAACGAGAACGTGCGCAAGGTCGCACAGCGGCACGACTGCGTCGTCGTCGATCAGTGGGCGATCGAGGAACTGCAGGACACGCGATACTGGGCCGACGATCGCCTGCACATGAACGCGCTCGGTCACCACACGATCGCCCGAGCCGCGCTTCGCGCGCTCAACGTGCCGAGCGATCTGCAGCCGCTCGACCCGCCTCCCCTGCCCGCCCGCACCTGGCGCCGTGCGCGCAGCGAAGACGTGGTCTGGGCGAAGCAGCATCTCGTGCCCTGGGTGATCCGCCGGTTGAAGCACCAGTCATCGGGCGATAACATCGAGCCGAAACGACCCGAGCCGGGCATCGCGCACCCGCCCGCGCGGCTCGAAGCTGAGTGACCCCGGTGCATCGGCGCCCCACCCCGCACGCGCACCCGGTTCTGGCGTACGCTTGAGCCATGCCAGCCATCACGAAGCAAATCGCAGACACGGTCTCCTCGGTGGGAGTGCACGCCGCCTACGGTGACACCGTCGAGATCGACGGCACCACTATCCTTCCCGTCGCCGTCGTCGGATACGGGTTCGGTGCGGCCGAGGGCGGTGCCGACGACAGCGGCGAAGGCGCGGGGGCGGGTGGCGGCGGCTACGCCGTGCCGGTCGGCGCCTATGTGACCCGAGACGGCTACACCCGCTTCGAGCCGAATACGATCGCGCTGCTCGCCGTCGGCATACCGTTCGTGTGCGTGGCCGGCCGCGCGATCGCGCGCGTGGTCCGGGCGCTCAAGAAGTAGGCAGCAGCCAGGTCCACGGCTCCTTGGGAAGCCGCTCCGGGCTGAAGCGCTGGAGCAGTTGCGTCGTGTTCGCACGCTCGCCGGGACTCACGAGCTGCAAGGAGGCCGCGAGCAGCGACCGCACCGCGTCGGCGTCGATCCCCTGCCCCGCGAGATCCTGCAGCGTCACCGCGCCGTCTCGTTTCGCGAGCCGCGCGCCGCTCGGGCCGAGCACCAGGGGCACGTGGGCATACACGGGGGTCGGAAGCCCCAGGAGACGCTGCAGCGCGATCTGGCGGGGGGTCGAACTCGCAAGGTCATCGCCTCGCACGACCTGATCAACCCCCATCGCGGCGTCATCGACGACGACGGCGAGGTTGTATGCGACGGCGCCGTCTCCTCGCCTCAGCACGAGATCATCGACGACACCCTCGACTCGGCCGAGCAGCAGATCGTCGAATCCGTGGGACCCGACCGGCTCATCGAGCCGCAGCCGCAACGCAGGCAGTCGCGGCGCGATCGCCGCGCGTGCGGCAGCGCGCTCGGCGTCGCTGCGATACCGGCAGGTACCCGGATACGCGCCAGGGGGCGCGTGCGGCGCCGACGGCGCCTCAAGGATCTCCTTACGCGTGCACGTGCACTCGTAGACGAGGCCCGATGCGGCGAGCTTGGCGATGGCCGCCTCATGCTGGTCGGCTCGGGCCGTCTGGAAAACGACCTCCCCGTCCCAGTCGACCCCGATGGCAGCGAGGTCTGCCAGCTGCCGCTGAGCGGCGCCCGCATCGCGGGCGCGATCCACATCCTCGACGCGCATGAGGAAACGGCGCCCGGTGCTGCGTGCGAACAGCCAGGCGAGCATGGCCGTGCGCAGATTGCCGAGATGCAGGTCGCCCGACGGGCTGGGCGCGTACCTGCCGGCGCCGAAGGAATCCACGCCCCCATCTTTTCACAGCGGCAGCAGCGCGAACCCTCGCGGCCATCGCCGCACAACCCCGAACAAGAACACGCCGCAAGGTGCCACAATGAGTCATGGACACCAATGCGCACGGGGCGCGGCAGAGCGGGCATGATCTCGCGGCGCACCCGCACCTTCCTCAGCATACGAGCGACCGCTGGGCACCCCCGCCCTCGGCCGCGACCCGCCTCGAGGCCGGGCGAAAGCTGCGCAGGCAGCTGCCTCGGCGCGCACTCGGTACGCTCAGCACACACGACCGCGATCCACTCGGAATACTCGCCAAACAGAACGCCGGCCGGTTGCAGGAGCTCGTACCGCTGCGCACCGAACGCATGTCTGCAAGCGCGTTCGCCTTCTACCGCGGCACCGCGGCCATCATGGCGGCCGACCTCGCAGCAGACGAGCACAGCGGAATCCTGGTGCCCTCGTGCGGAGACGCCCACCTCGCGAACTTCGGTTTCTACGCCTCCCCCCAGCAGACGCTGGTGTTCGACCTCAACGACTTCGACGAGGCCGCATGGGGGCCGTGGGAGTGGGATCTGAAACGACTGGTCGCCAGCATCGTGATCGCCGGCGCCGCGAGTTCACGAGACGAGGCCGCCACCACCGCGGCGGTGCTCAGCGCGGTGCGCTCGTACGGCTTCACGCTGCGCGCGAGCGCGAGGCTCAGCCCGCGCGAACGGTATTTCACGCATTTCGACGCGGACGCCGGCATCGACTCGATGCCGGAAAGCGCACGACGCGTGCTGCGCCAGGCGATCAAACAGGCGCGGAAGCGGACGGGCGAGCGGGCCGCGCGCAAACTCGCCGCCGCCGATGAGCACGGTCGGTTGCGCTTCGTCCTACAGCCGCCGACGATGCTCGAACCCGAGCCGGACGTGCGCGCCCGCGTGCATCGATTCTTCCACCGCTACCTCGAGAGCGCGAACGCAGACATCCGCCTCCTGCTGCGCAACTACGTGGTCGCCGATGTGGCGCGTCGCGTCGTCGGCGTCGGCAGCGTCGGCACCCGTTGTGCGCTCACGCTGCTGCAGGACGGCGACGGCAACACCCTCGTCATGCAGTCGAAGGAGGCCGTGCGCAGCTCGATCGAGCAGTACGGCGGCATCGTTCAACCCCACGTGCTCGCCGACGTGATCGCCGAGCGTGGCGAGGGTGCACGCGTAGTCGCCCTGCAGCGAATCCTGCAGGCGGTATCGGATCCGTTCCTCGGTTACCTGCAAGGCGACGGCTTCGATCTTTATGTGCGACAGTTCCACGACATGAAGGGCGGCATCGACGCGGAGAGCCTCGAAGACGAGCCCTTCCGCACCTACGCCCAGGCGTGTGCGGTGACCCTTGCCCGGGCGCACAGTCAGTCGCCGCTCTCCGTGATGATCAGCGGGTACGTCGGGAGCGGCCGGGTGCTCGGCGAGGTGCTGCTGGAGTGGGCGCACGGGTATGCAGCGCTCTCGCAGCGCGACTTCCGGACGTTCGTGGCCGCGCAATCGGAGTCGACGGACTAGGTGCGCACGACCGGGTCGCCTGCGTCCGGGCGAATGAATGCTCGAAGCCCGGCTTCTCGACCTGCCGTCGAGAAGCGGTGACCGGAGCCGGCGCCGCCCGACGCGCGAATCGCAGAAGACCTCGCGCAGGGCCCGCTAATCGAGGAAGATGTCGGGGAACAGTGCACTGTCGGGCGTGCCCGGCACCGCGGCATACCCTGAGAAGTCGGTGACGCCGGCACCTTCGAGCACCTCCTCCACGAGCAGGCTGCGCCCCGTGTTCCCTCGCGAGGGCGAAGTCAGCACTGCGTACGCGGCATCGGCATAGATCTCCGGCGTGCGCGAGGCAGCCATCACCTGGTCGCCGCCGAGGAGGTTCTGCACGGCCGCGGTCGCGATCGTGGTGCGCGGCCACAGCGTGTTGGCGGCGATGCCGTCCGCCGCGAACTCAGCGGCGATGCCGAGGGTCGCGATCGTCATCCCGTACTTCGCGAGGGTGTATCCGGTGTGGGCCCCGAGCCATTTCGGGTTCAGATTCACCGGCGGCGAGAGGGAGAGAATATGCGGATTCGCAGCCTCCCTCAACGCGGGAATCGCCGCGCGAGACAGCATGAAGGTGCCGCGCGTGTTCACATCCTGCATCAGGTCGTACTTCTTCTCCGCGAGGTCGAGCGACCGCGACAGATCGATGACGCTCGCGTTGTTCACGACGATGTCGATGCCTCCGAACGAGGCGAGGGTCTGCCGCACCGCAGATGCCACGTCCTCATCGCTGCGCACATCGCCGATGACCGGCAGCGCGTTGCCGCCGGCCGCGCGAACGGCATCCGCAGCGGTGTGGATCGTGCCCTCCAGCTTGGGGTGCGGCGTGTCGGTCTTCGCGAGCATGGCGACGTTCGCTCCGTCCGCGGCGGCACGAAGCGCGATAGCGAGGCCGATGCCGCGGCTGCCGCCGGACATCAGTATGGTCTTGCCTGCGAGGGTCATGGGTTCTCCTTCGATACCGAGTCTCAGGTCAGCTCAGGAATCGAGTTCCTCGCCGAACCCTCCCAGAGTAGTGCGCTTCACGAGCAATCGGATAGCCGTTGTTCACCCACACAGGTCGCGGACTGGAATCGACGAGAGACGCTGTGTCATCGAACAATTGCTGCGTGCGCGCCCGTGAAGAGCCACCAGTGGATCACGTGGATGAACCGAAACAGCGCGATTCCGGCGCGCGCTTGGTTCATCTCCGCACGCGAATGCCAGAATCGACGCATGCGTATTCTCTCGATTCAGAGCTCGGTCTCCTACGGCCACGTCGGCAACTCGGCGGCGGTGTTCCCGCTGCAGCGCATCGGCCACGAGGTCATGCCGGTCTTCACCGTGGTGTTCTCGAACCATACGGGCTACGGCGCCTGGGGCGGCCGGATGCTCACGGGCGACGACGTGCGCAGCATCGTGCAGGGCATCGATGCACGGGGCGGGCTCGACGATGTCGAGCTGGTGCTCTCGGGCTACCAGGGCGGAGATGACATCGGCGACGCGATCCTCGACGCCGTCGCGCTGGTGAAGCAGCGCAACGCATCTGCGGTCTACGCGTGCGATCCGGTGCTCGGCAGCGCAGCGTCGGGCTGCTTCGTGGCGCCCGAAGTGCAGTCGCTCATCCGCGACCGGGTGGTGCCTCAGGCCGACCTGATCACACCGAACCAGTTCGAATTGGGCTTCCTCACCGGCACCGACCCGCACACCCTCGAAGAGACGCTCGCGTCGGTCGATACGGTGCGCGAGCGAGGGCCGAAGAGCGTGCTGGTAACGAGTGTGCTGCGGCCCGACCGGCCCGAGGGCACCATCGAGATGCTCGCGGTCACCGAGGCCGGCGGCTGGGTCGTGCAGACCCCGCATCTGCCGTTCAAGGCGAACGGCTCGGGCGACGTCACCGCGGCACTCTTCTCGGCCCGCCTGCGCGAATCCGGCGAC
>JBEBWI010000142.1:0-6037 GCA_040392345.1 Leucobacter soli
CCGGCTTCAGGGAATGGGTGCAGCTGCGCGGGCGCAGCGTCTAGTAGTAGTACGGGAAGGGCGACCAGTCGGGCTCGCGCTTCTCGAGGAACGCGTCGCGCCCCTCGACGGCCTCGTCGGTGCCGTAGGCGAGCCGGGTGGTCTCCCCCGCGAAGAGCTGCTGCCCGGCGATACCGTCGTCGACCGCGTTGAACGCGTACTTCAGCATGCGGATCGCGGTGGGTGACTTCCCCATGATCTCCTGCGCCCATTCGATGCCGGTGCGCTCGAGCTCGGCATGCGGCACCACCGCGTTCACGGCGCCCATCTCGTAGGCGCGCTGCGCCGAGTACTCGCGGGCGAGGAAGAACACCTCGCGCGCGTTCTTCTGCCCGATCTGCCGCGCGAAGTAGGCGCTGCCGTAGCCGGCGTCGAACGACCCCACGTCGGCGTCGGTCTGCTTGAACCTGGCGTGCTCCTCGCTCGCGATCGAGAGGTCGCAGACCACGTTCAGCGAGTGCCCGCCGCCGGCCGCCCACCCCGAGACGAGGGCGATCACCACCTTCGGCATGAACCTGATGAGGCGCTGCACCTCGAGAATGTGCAGGCGCCCGGCACGGGCGCGATCCACACCCGACGCGGTTTCGGCGGATTCGCCGACCGCATCGGCCGACGCGTACTTGTACCCGTCGCGACCGCGAATGCGCTGGTCGCCGCCCGAGCAGAACGCCCAGCCGCCGTCCTTCGGGCTGGGCCCGTTGCCGGTGAGCAGCACCGCCCCGACGCGCGGGTTGACGCGCACCCGCTCGAGTGCGTCGTACAGTTCGTCGACGGTGTGCGGCCGGAAGGCATTGCGCACTTCGGGGCGGGCGAAGGCGATCCGCGCGATGCGACCGTCGAGGCTCAAGTGCGCGGTGATGTCGGAGTAGCCCTCGGCTCCCGGCGCCGCCTCCCACACCGCGGGGTCGAAGATGTCGGAGACCTGGGTCGACGCCTGATCAGTCATGCAGCAAGACTACTCGCGAGCGCCGCGGGTGGCAGGATGGCCGTGTGGATTCAATCGGCCAGCCGCTCCCCCGACCCGCCCCTTCGCTCGACGAACTGCTCGACTCCGCACGCGTCGTCGCGATTCCGACGCGCACCGGGTTCCGCGGGGTGACCGTGCGCGAGGCCGTCGTCTTCGACGCGCCGAACGGGGCGAGTGAGTTCTCGCCGTTCACCGAGTACGGCGACGCCGAGGCCGCCGCGTGGTTGGCCGCCGCGGTCGAGTTCGGTTGGGGTGAACTGCCGCCAGTGCATCGCGAGTGGATCGCGGTCAACGCCACCGTGCCGGCCGTTTCGGCCGCCGATGTGCCCGGGGTGCTCGCCCGGTTCCCCGGATGCACGACCGCGAAGGTGAAGGTCGCCGAGCGCGGGCAGAGCCTCGCCGACGACGTGGCACGGGTGCGGGCGGTGCGGGAGTCGATGGGCGAGACCGCGCTCGTGCGCATCGATGCGAACGCCGGCTGGGCGCTCGAGGAGGCGGAGACGGCCCTGCTCGCGCTCGCGCCGTTCGACCTCGACTACGCGGAGCAGCCGTGCGCGACCGTGCCCGAGCTGGCGGAGCTGCGACGCCGGTTCGGAGCCGACTCGGGTACCGGCTCGGGTACGCCGCTCGTGCGCATCGCCGCCGATGAGAGCGTGCGGAAGGCGGAGGACCCGCTCGCGGTCGCGCGGGCCGGCGCCGCCGACCTGCTGATCGTGAAGGCGCAACCGCTGGGCGGCATCGCCCGCGCGCTCGGCATCGTCGAGCAGGCGGGCCTGCCGGTGGTCGTGTCGAGCGCACTCGACACGTCGGTCGGCATCGCCATGGGCCTGCACCTGGCGGCTGCGCTGCCCGAGGGCCGGCTCGCGGGGGCATGCGGACTCGGCACCGTGGCGTTGCTGGAGGGGGACGTGAGCTGCGATCCACTGGTGCCGGTGAACGGCGGACTGCCGGTGCGCCGCCCGGTGCTCGACCCGGGGCTGCTCGAGCGGTACGCGGCGCCGGCCGAGCGGGCGCACCGGTGGCGGGAGCGGATCACCCGCTGCCACGCCCTGCTCTAGCGATGCCCTGAGCTAGCGGCGCACCCCGCTTTCAGAGACGGGCCGCAGCGCGACGTGCGCCCTCGCCGAGCGATTCGAGCTTCGCCCACGCGATCTGCGGGTGCACTCGCCCGCCGAGACCGCAGTCGGTCGCAGCGATCACGCGCTCCGGGCCGACGATGCGCGCGAACCGCTCGATGCGCTGCGCGACGAGATCGGGGTGCTCGACGAGGTTGGTCGAGTGGCCGACGACTCCGGGCACGAGCACCAGGTCGTCTGGAATGAGATGCCGGTTCTCCTCCCACACCGCCCACTCGTGCTCGTGACGGGCGTTCGCGGCCTCGAACGAGATCTGGCCGACGTTCGCGCCGAGCACGGTCTTGAGAATGTGCTTCAACTCGATGTCGGTGACGTGCGGGCCGTGCCAGGAGCCCCAGCAGAGGTGCAGTCGCACCTTTTCCTTGGGCAGCCCCTCGATCGCCTCGTTGATCGCGTCGATGCGGATCTGCGTGAAATCGAGGTATTCGGAGACGGAGGGCTCGGGGTTGATCTGATCCCAGTTCTCGGCGAGCGACGGGTCGTCGAGCTGCAGGATGAGACCGGCGTCGGTGATGGCCGTGTACTCCTCGCGCAGCGCGCCGACCCAGGCGTCGATGTGCTCCTGCTCGGTCGCGTAGAAGTCGTTGCGCACCCGCGCCGCGGAACCCGGTGCGATGGCGGTGAGGAATCCGGTCTCCCCCTCGGCGAGCGCCGCGCGCAGGTGCGCGGTGTCCGTCGCGACGGCCTTCTGCCCCCGATAGGAGATCGGCCCGGTGGTCGTGGGGAACGCGGTGGCGTTGCGCCCCGTCGCGATTCCGCTCTTCGGGTCGTTGTAGGCGTCGGCGAAGAGCTGACGGTCGCGCCGGTCGAGGAACGCGGTGAGCTGCACGTCGCCGGGAGCCGAACGGCGTGCGGGCTCGTTGAACGCGTTGATCTCGGTGAGCGAGAGGCCGTTGACGCGCTGGAACGAGTACCCCCACCAGGCGCCGTAATCGACTGCGTTCGACATGGCCTTGCCGAACTCTCCGTCGCCGGGCTGCGTGATGCCGAGTTCGCGCTGACGCTCGACCACGTCGCGCACCGCCTCGCCCACGAGCGATTCGAACTCCGCGGTCGACTTCAACGTGAAGCCGTCTTCTTCGAAGGTGCGGGCCGCGTTGGCATCGATCAAGGCCTGCGTGCGGGGCAGGCTTCCGGCGGTGGTGGTCTCGATTGTGCTCATGCCGAGCACGCTACTCCCGTTGCGGTCGCCGCCTCGAATCCGATGACGGCGAATGACGCAGGGCGGGTAGGCACGCGTGACCGCCGGGCACCGGCCTCGAGCGCTGGGGGCGGATCGCCCGCGACCACACGCAGCATCAGTCCTTGAGGCCGGGGAAGTCCTCCTCGCGCCACTCGGTGGCGATCCGCTCGCCCGCGGCGTGCGCCGCGACCTCGCGCTGCCGCAGTTCGACCCTGCGAATCTTGCCCGAGGCCGTCTTCGGCAGTTCGAAGAACTCGACCCGGCGCACGCGCATGTAGGGCGGCATGGTCTGGCGTGCGTGGCGGAGGATCTCGAGTGCCGTGTCGCCCACGGCGGCGACACCGGCGGCGAGCGCCACATACGCCTTGGTCACGTTGAGCCGGGTGTCGTCGGGCGCGCCGACCACCGCGGCCTCGGCGACGTGCGGGTGCTCGATGAGCGCGCTCTCGACTTCGAACGGCGACACCTTGAAATCGCTCGATTTGAAGATGTCGTCGGTGCGGCCCACGAAGGTGAGTACTCCCCCTTCGCCTCGCTGCGCCACGTCACCGGTGTGGAAGAGCCCGCCACGCATGGCCTTCGCGGTGGCCTCGGGGTTGCCGAAGTAGCCGGGCATCAGGTTGACGGGAGTCGGGTCGAGGCGCAGACAGATCTCACCCTCCTCCGTCTCCGCGCCCGTCAACGGGTCGATGAGCACCGCGTCGACACCGGGCAGCGGGCGCCCCATCGCGCCGGGCACGACCTGCTCACCCGGCATGGTCGCGATGAGCGCGGTGGTCTCGGTCTGCCCGTATCCATCGCGAATCTCGAGGCCCCACCACTCGTGGATGCGGGCGATGACCTCGGGGTTCAGCGGCTCGCCCGCCGAGATGACCTCGCGCAGACCCGCGGGCTTCGAATCGAGCCGGTGCTGGATGAGCATGCGCCACACGGTCGGCGGGGCGCAGAAGGTGTTGACGCCGGCGCGGTCGAGTTCGGCGACGAAGCGGTCGGCGTCGAAGCGGGCGTAGTTCGAGACGAAGATGGTCGCGCCCACGTTCCAGGGTGAGAAGAAGCTCGACCAGGCGTGCTTGCCCCAGCCGGGCGCGCTGACGACCGAGTGCACGTCGCCCGGGCGCACGCCGATCCACGCGAGTGTCGTGAGGTGGCCGAGCGGGTAGCTGGTGTGCGAGTGCACGACGATCTTCGGAAGGCTCGTGGTGCCCGAAGTGAAGTAGATGAGGGCCGGGTCGGCGCTCGCCGTGGCCTTCTCGACCGGGGCGAGCGAGGCGGCACTCGACTCTTCATAGCGGATCCACTCGTAGAGGCCCGCGCGTTGGTCGGCGGTTGCGGAGTCGAAGCCCACGCCGATGCCGCGGTACTCCCCCGGCACCGAGACGAACTTCATCGCGTCACCGGCCTCCGCAAAGACCCAGCGCACGCGGCCGCGCTCCACGCGATCCTCCAGTTCGTGCGCTCCCAGCACGACTGAGGTCGGCAGAATGACGACGCCGATCTTCAGCGCGGCGAGCATGATCTCCCACAGCTCGAGGCGATTGCCGAGCATCAGCATGGCGACGTCGCCCGGCTTCGCGCCCTGGGCGCGCAGCCAATTCGCAACCTGGTCGCTGCGCTGCTTGATCTCGGCGAAGGTGCGCTTCACCTCGGTGCCGTCTTCCTCCGCGATCCACAGGGCGACGGCGTCGTTGCCCTCGGCGATCGCATCGAACACGTCGTGCGCCCAGTTGAAGCTCGGCCCGACGTCCGGCCACCGGAACTCGCGCCTCGCCCGCGCCGGGTCGCCCGCCAGCTCGAGCAGCCGATCGCGCGCGGCGAAGAACGCGCGCGATGCGTCGGAAGGATCGGTGGCGTGAGATGCGGTGCTGCTCATGGGGATATTCTCGCGCATGC
Source organism: Leucobacter soli (assembly GCA_040392345.1). Classification (GTDB taxonomy): domain Bacteria; phylum Actinomycetota; class Actinomycetes; order Actinomycetales; family Microbacteriaceae; genus Leucobacter; species Leucobacter soli_B. The sequence continues at coordinate 5,216 of JBEBWI010000142.1, forward strand.
CGCCGACAGCGGCCGGCCGAGGAAGCGCCGACGGGGCAACGCGATCCACCAGCCGGTCGGTGCACGTCGTCGCCCGGGCGCGGATCGGAGCGCAGCGGTCAGCTGTGGAAAACGGTGTGCAGAGCAGGGTCGCCGACGGTCTCGCGTCCGCCGAGGCCCGCGATCTCGAAGAGCACCGCGGTGCCGGCGACCCGATAGCCCAGGTGGTGCAGCATGCTGATGGACGCCGCGAGGGTGCCGCCCGTGGCGAGCACGTCGTCGATGACGAGCACCCGGGTGCCCGGCTCGAGGTCGTCGTGCATCTCGATCTCGGCCTCACCGTACTCGAGCGTGTAGGAGACCGAGGCGGCAGGTTGCGGGAGCTTGCCCGCCTTGCGCACCGGCACCACACCCGTGCCGGCCGCGATGGCGGCGGCGCTCGCCAGCAGGAAGCCTCGGGCCTCGATGCCGGCGATCACGTCGAACGTGCCGGCGAACGGCTCGAGCAGAGCGTCGATCGTGGCGCGCAGGGCCCTGCCGTCGGCGAGGAGCGGGGTGATGTCGCGGAAGAGGATGCCCGGCTCGGGGTAGTCGGGGATCTCGCGGATCAGCGATGCGGCTCGTTCGAGGGCGGGGCTCAGAAGTTCGGTCGACACCGCACCAGGGTACCCGGGCCTGCTGGACTCTCGGCTCGATTTCCGTTTCGCCGAAGGTTCCGGTAATGTTTTCTGGGTTGGCAAGCCAACATGCGCCCCTAGCTCAGCTGGATAGAGCATCTGACTACGGATCAGAAGGTCGGGGGTTCGAATCCCTCGGGGCGCACTCTGGGCCTCCATCGTTCAC
>JBEBWI010000143.1:0-5973 GCA_040392345.1 Leucobacter soli
GTGCGGCTGCGATGCAGGGCAGACCGCGTCAGTACTGCGTCATGCCGCCGTCGACCGCGAGAGCGTGTCCGGTGACCCACTTCGCCTCGTCGGAGGCGAGATAGAGCACGGCGTTCGATATCTCGCGCGGATCCATCATGCCGGGCAGCCACTGAGTGAGCATGCCGGTCAGCAGCGGGTTCTCCTCCATGCCGACGGTGAAGCCGCTCTTCTCGACGCCCATGATGCCCTGCGCCATCGGGGTGTCGACGCCGCCCGGGTGCACGCTGTTCACGCGGATCCCGTCCTTCGCGAGCTCCTGCGCGAACGACTTCGTCAGCCCGGTGACCCCGTACTTCGACATGTTGTAGGCGATGTTCCACGGGCCGGCCTTCAGCCCGTTCGCCGAGCTGGTGAGAACGATCGAACCGCCGTTGCCCGCCTCGAGGATGCTCGGCAGCGCCGCCATGACGGTGTTCCAGACTCCGATGAGATTGATGTCGAGCGTCGTGCGCACGATCTCGGGGGTCATCGAATGCCAGGGGCCCACGATATCGACGCCCGCGTTGCCGGCGACGATGTCGAGGCGACCGCCGAGCTCGGCGACTCCGCTCGCAACCACTGATTTCAGCTTCTCGAGATCGCGCACGTCGCAGGTCTGAGCGACGATGCGTCGGTCGAGCGCCTCGACCTGACGCACGGTCTCCTGCAGATCCTCCGCCGTCGCGGTGGCGTAGGGAACGTTCTCCACCTGCGTGTCGATGTCGATCGCAATGATGTCGGCGCCCTCCTCGGCCAGTCGCAGCGCATGCGCCCTGCCCTGACCACGCGCCGCACCCGTGATGAATGCGACCTTGCCTTCGACGCGTCCTGCCATGTTGACCACTCCTTCGTGTTTCGTGACGTGCTGCGATTGCTGAATTGCGTTGAATTGCGATTGTGCCGAGTCGCAGCGCCGACGACATGCCTCGGCACTGCGTCTTGCCCGACAAGCGGGTACGCCGAATTCGGGCTGCCGCGCACGGCTGTCTGAGCTCGAGATCCACTCGTCGTGTATGCAGGGTCGGCGCGTTCTGCAACCGGTGTTCGCGTCTTTGCGTCGCACCCTGTGTGCTCGATACTAGTGACACCCGGTGCCAAACGGAAGGGGCGGCCCGGCGAGATAGAGTGAACTCGGAGGGAAGGACGGGCAACGCATGGGCGATTCGACGCGTCAGCCGTCGCAGCGGAGCGAAGCCCCTGTCTCCCCGCCCGTGCAGCGCAACGGTCCTGCTCAGCGCATCGGCCGCGCCCCGGCCACCACGCACGGCGAGCTCAGCCACATCGCGATCACGCTGTTTCTCGAGCGCGGCTTCGACCGCACCACCGTCGATGACATCGTCGCTGCCGCCGGCATCGGCCGCCGCACCTTCTTCCGCTACTTCCCGTCGAAGAACGACCTGCCGTGGGGCGATTTCGAATCGCTGCTCGCGCAGATGCGCGCTCATTTCGCGACGGCGGATCCGCATCGCCCCCTGATCGAAGTGCTGCGCCAGGCGATCATCGAGTTCAATCGCTTCCCCGAAGAAGAGCTGCCGCACCATCGCAATCGCATGCGACTGCTGCTCAACGTGCCCTCTCTCACCGCCTATTCCACCCTGCGCTACGCCGACTGGCGACGGGTGATCGCCGAGTTCGTTGCCGAACGCCGCGGCGAACTCTCTGAGGATCTCGCCCCGCAGACGATCGCCTGGGCCTGCCTCGGGCTCTGCCTCGGCGCGTACGAGCAGTGGCTCGTGCACGACGACGCCGACCTGCTCGCCCTGATCGACGACGCGTTCGGCACTGCCGAAGCCGTGTTCACCGTAGCCGACGACCCCGCCGGCGTTCGGCCGTGAGCGCAGACGCCACCACGGGCTCCGCTCCGATCGGCACGCATCGAGGCGCGGTGCGCACCGTGATCGTCGGCGGCGGCACGGCCGGCTGCGTGCTCGCGGCCAGGCTCAGCGAGGATCCGCAACGCCTGGTCACCCTTGTCGAAGCCGGCCCCGCGGGCGAGACCCCGGCAGAACTGCGCGACGGAGGGTCGATTCCGGCCGCGATGCCCGGGCACCCCGCCAGTTGGTCGTACGAGGTCGACCTCGCACCGGGCCGGCCCTTCACCGTGGTTCGCGGCAGAATCCTCGGCGGATCGAGCACCATCAACGGCGGCTACTTCGTGCGGGCGCCCCGCAGCGATTTCGAGCAGTGGGCGAAGGCCGGCGGGCCGGCCTGGTCCTACGAATCCGTGCTGCCCCTGCTCATCGAACTCGAGAACGACCTCGATCTCGGGGAGCCCGGCGGGCACGACTCGCCCGGCTCCCCGAAACGAAACAACGCTGTACACGGTACTGCGGGCCCGGTCGGCGTGCAGCGCCCCCCGCTCACGAGCGCACTCGCCCGAGCCTTCGTCGCAGCGGCCAAAGAGCTCGGGTTCCCCGAGGAGCACGACAAGAACGCCGCCGATCATCCGCCCGGAATCGGCCCGGTGCCCTCCAACATCATCGGCGGTGTGCGCGTCAACACCGCGCAGGCGTACCTGAGCGGAACGCCTGCGCAGCGCGAGAACCTCCGAGTGCTCGGCGGCACCCGTGCGCTGCGGGTGCGCATCGAGAACGGCCGGGCCGTGGGCGTCGAAACCGACGCGGGCTACATCGCCGCCGACGAGGTGGTGCTCAGCGCAGGCGCCATCGCCACCGCGCAACTGCTGATGCTCAGCGGCATCGGGCCGGCCGAGCACCTCGCAGAGTTCGATATTCCGCTCGTCGCCGATCTGCCGGTGGGCGAACGCTTCAGCGATCACCCCAACATGCCGGTGGGCTGGCTGCCGAAGCGGCCGTTGCACGACGATGCGGAGCGCTTCGCGTTCCCCGCAGCACTCAACTTCGATTCGGCGCTCGGCAACGCCGCCTCGGCCGACGACGCCGAGCCCAGCGCCGCCCACCCCGACGGCGACCTCGAGGTGCTGCTGGTCTCGAAACCCCTTGCTGCGCTCTTCGCCGAGGCCGCGGGAGCCGGCACGGCAGCGGGATCCGGCGCGGCCGGAAGTGCGACTAGGAGCGCACCGGCCGAACTGCAACTGCTCGTCGCCCTGCAGGCACCTGCCGGGCGGGGCCGACTGTCGCTGCGCAGCGGCGATCCGCTCGCGGAACCGCGCATCGAATACGGGCACCTCACCCACCCCGAAGACCTGCGGTGCATGCGGGTGGGCATTCGCACCGCCGCCCGGCTGCTGCGGTCGCGGGCGTTCGCGCCGCTCTTCGACGGCTTCGCATCGCTCGATGACGAGACCCTCGCCGACGATGAACGATTGGACGCCTGGATTCGAGCCTCTCTGGGGACCGCACTGCATCTGAGCGGCACGGCGCCCATGGGTGAAGTGGTCGACGGAGACGGGCGCGTGCACGGTGTCGCGGGGTTGCGCGTCGCCGACACCTCGCTGCTGCCCACCGTGCCGTCGCGGGGTCCGTTCAACACCGCGGTGCTGATCGGCGAGCTCATCGCGCGACGAATTCTCGCTGATCGCACCAGATCGCAAGCTCGCTCGGCGCATCGGTGATGATGAGGTCGAAGCCGCTCGCAGCCGCCGACTCCCATTCCTCGGGCGTGTTCAGCGTGTACACGGCGACACCAAGGCCCTCGGCACGAATCTGTTCGACGCTGCCGGGAAAGGCCGCATAGAGCGCGCCCTTCGCGCCGACACCCGAGACGCCGAGGGCGACGGCGCGCTCGATGACGTCGTCGCCGAGTTCGCGGGTCAGCATCACCCGGGCGAACTCAGGGGCGACCCGCTGCAGCGACTCGAGGGTCGCGACGTTGAACGACTGCAGCACCACCCGGTTGAGCATCTGCAGCTCCCGCAGCTCTTCCACGACAGGGGCGAGCTGGGCGTCATCCCAATCGTCCTTCAGTTCGATCAGCACCGATGCGGGCGCGGGCTGCAGCAGTTCGGCCGCCTCGCTGAACGCGGGCACCTTCTCTCCCTCGAACGACGCGTCGAACCAGCTCCCAGCATCCATCGACCGGATCTGCGCGAAAGTGTACTCGCCCACGCGCCCCATCCCGTTGGTCGTGCGGTCGAGCGTGGGATCGTGCATGAGGATGACTTCGCCGTCCTTGCTGCGCCGCAGGTCGATCTCGATGAAGGCGGCACCCGTGCCGATGGCCGCACGAATCGCCGCGAGCGTGTTCTCGGGGGCGAGGCCCGCGGCGCCGCGATGCGAGACGATGGCCGGGGCGCCCTCCCTCTGCAGGGCCCCGAAGTGCTGCAGCGTGCTCACCGCAGCCGCGTGCGGGGTTGCACCCACATCGACGACGAGCGAAACCGTGAGCACCCAGGCGAGCAGGCCGATGCGCAGCACGCCGCCGCGAATCGCACCGCGACGACGGGCCCAGCGGTCGGCGCGGCCGTGCGGGTCGGTGGCCGCATCGTGCCTCATGTCGAGAAGGGGGACCTGAGCCGAACTGGGCACGGGCAAGACGGGCTCCCGATCGACTGCGGGTAACATCACTCTGCCCCCTTCCGCCGCGCGCGACGGTGCGTGCGGTTTCCTGCTCGCTGCGGCTCTGCATGCGGCGTACCCCACACACTAGCGGGTTCCGTTACCCTTTTGTGATCTTTGTTGCCCGATCCCTCGGGCGCCACGTCCCGGGCTCGGCACCTGGCGACCGTTCCGCTTCCCTAATTTCGGAGTGTTGCCCAATTTCGGCCGAGTACGGCGAAAAACTCCTACTCGACGGCAAGACTCCGAAATTAGGGAACCACTCGGCGCGCAAGTGAGAGCAGGAGGGCCGGCGGGCAGCACCGAAGAATTCAGCGGCGGGTGGCCGCGATCACCGTGAACGTGCGATCGCGGTCGACCTGCCGCACCGGGCCGATCACCCGTTCCACGAGCGGGCGATAGCCCAGCTGCGAGTTGAACACGAGCCGCAGCTCGCCACCGGGCGCGAGGGCACGCGCGCATGAACGGATCAGACGATGCGCGACCTCGGTGTGCACCGTTGATCCGCTGTGGAATGGCGGGTTCAGGAGGATCAGGTCGGCCCAGCCGTCGGGCACCGCTTCGGTGGCGTCTGCGCGCAGCACCTCCACGCCCGGCCCGGCGACGCCGGCCGCCTCGGCGGTCAGCCGAGTCGCCGCCACGGCCGCCGCCGACTGGTCGGTCGCGATCACTCGTGCGCCGGGCAGCGAGCGCGCAGCCGAGACCGCCAGCACACCGGTGCCGCAGCCCAGGTCGACCACCGTGGCCGCCTGCGGCCACCCCTCGCGCTGCAACCCCCGCAGCAGCAACCGGCTGCCGTGATCGAGCGTGGCGCCGCCGAAGGTCGCGCCGAACGCGGCGACACGGAAGTCGAGGTCGGGGTCCGCGCCCCAAACCGGCAGTCGTGGATCGCCGAGCTCGGCCCCGGGCCTCGGTGCTCGAGCCGTCAGCACCCGGGACTTGCGCCGCCCGAGCCCCGCCGACACCTCGGCGAAACTGCGGTCGAGCGTGTCGTTCATGGCCCGGGTCATGTGCTTGTCGCGGCCCCCGGCGAGCACGATCGCCTCGGGGTGAGCGTGCCGGGCGACGAGCTGCGCGATCTCGTCGAGCGCGGCGAGCCCGCGGGGCAGCTGCAGCAGCACCATGCGGGCACCGCTCAGCAGCGATTCGTCGAGCCCGTGCTGCGTGAAGGCGGCCGCGAGGCCCAGCCGTTCGGCGTTGCGCGAGAGCGCGCGCTCGCCGAGCAGGGCGTCTTGGTGCACGCGAATCTGGCGGGCGCCGAGCGCCTGGGCCGCCCCGAGGGTCAGCGCGCCGTGCCGATCCCCGATGACGACGAGGCCACCATCGCGAACGGCCTCGCGCGCTTCGGCGCCGAGCCCCGCGGCGGTCTCGAGCAGCAGCCGGTCGGTCGCGTCGTGCGCTTGCAGCTCGGGCGCATCGAAGTCGGGCTCGCGGGAGAGGCCGGCGAAGAGGCGATCGAGCGGATCCACCCCCG
>JBEBWI010000144.1:0-5930 GCA_040392345.1 Leucobacter soli
GCCACCGCCGTCTGTGCCACCGGCGCCGCGCGGGCCGATGGCGAGGCGCTCGGGGTGCGCGGCCTGAGCCATGTCGAGAACGAGTTCAATTCCCATGGTGTTATCTCTCTTGCTCTTCTCACTTCGTCGTCAGTAGCCCAGAATAGGCGCGAAGCACGAGTGGTCTGCGTGCGATGCACTACGTGCGGAACGGAGGAGGCGCAGCCCCGAAGCCGGTTCTTCTCGCGAGGATTCGAAACAGGGGGTGCGCTCGACCGCTCCACAAACTATGATCATTGTATGCATAATAAAATGAGTACGCGAGAAATTCTCGAGTTCTCGGGGGTTTCCGCCCCGACATCACTGCCCCGCTCGAAGACGAACAGGAACCCACCGTGACGAACGTGACGAACGAACTCGACCCGCAGGGGTCGCTCGACGCCATGATCGACTGGCTCGACGAGTCGGGCGTCGGCGAAGGGCCCGTCACCGAGGCGCAGTTGCTCACGGGCGGCACGCAGAACGTGCTCATCGCTTTCACCCGCTCGGGTCGCCGGTACGTGCTGCGCCGCCCGCCCGTCAACAAGCGCCGCAGCAGTGACGAGGCGATGCGCCGCGAGGCCCGCGTGCTCGCCGCCCTCGCCGGCAGCGAGGTGCCGCATCCCCCGCTGCGTGCCCGCGAAGAAGACGAGCAGCGCTTCGGCTACGCCTGCTTCATCATGGACGCGATCGACGGCTTCACCGCCACCGAAGAGGTGCCCGAATCCATCGCCGCCTCCGAGGAGGCGCACCGCCGCATGGCCTTCGGCGCACTCGACGCACTGCTCGGCCTGCAGGGTATCGACCCCGCACGAGTCGGGCTGCCGATCCGCGACGGGTGGATCGAGGGGCAGGTCGACCGTTGGGAGTCGTTGTACGCTTCGCACGCCTCGCACGAGGGCTGGACTCCCGATCACTTGGCCGGCGTCGAGCAGGTCACGGCGTGGCTGCGCCGGCACCAACCCGCTGAGAGCCGCACCGGCCTCATCCACGGCGACTTCCACTTCGGCAACATCCTCTTCGATCGCGAGGGTGGACATCTCACGGCCGTGATCGACTGGGAACTGGCCTCGATCGGCGATCCGCTGCTCGATCTCGGGCATTTTCTCGCGAGCTACCCGATCTCGAACGACCCGCGCACCACCGGCACCGCCGTACCGCTCGCAGGCCTTCCGAGTCGCGAGGAACTCATCGAGCGCTACCTCGCCCGCACCGGGCGCGACCGGGACGAGGTGACCTGGTTCAGGGTGCTCGCCTGTTTCCGCCTCGCGACCCTCATCGAGGGCACGCACGCACGTGCGATCGCGGGCCTCGCCCCGAAGGAGACGGGAGACCGGCTGCACGACGCCGCGACGTTCCTCATGGAGCAGGCGGTCGGCATCGTCGAGACGGATCACGGCGGGTCGCCGTCAGAGCAAGGAGCAACCCCATGAACGGCTACCGCTACATCGCCTACGGCACGAGTGACGAAGGCCGCATCGCCACGATCACGCTCAACCGGCCCGACTACCACAACGCTCAGAACCGCGGTCTGCTGCTCGAGCTCGACCGGGCCTTCGGGCAGGCCGAGGAGGACGACGCTGTGCGCGTCATCGTGCTGCGAGGCGAGGGCCGCTCGTTCTCGGCGGGGCACGACCTCGGCTCCCCCGACTACCAGCGCGAACGCACGCCCGGCCCCGAGCAGGATCACAGCTACCAGTGCCACGGCGGCACCTACAGCCCGGTCGAGAGCCGGCTGCATCAGGAGTGGCACTATTTCTACCAGAACACACTGCGCTGGCGGAACAACCGCAAAGTCACGATCGCACAGGTGCACGGCAAGGTCTTCTCGGCCGGGCTCATGCTCGCGTGGGCATGCGACCTCATCGTCGCCGAGGAGGGAACGATCTTCGCCGACGTCGTGGGTACGCGACTCGGCATGTGCGGCGTCGAGTACTTCGCGCACCCGTGGGAGTTCGGCCCGCGCCTCGCGAAGGAGCTGCTGCTCACGGGCGACGCGATCGACGCCGAGCGGGCGGTCGCACTCGGTATGGTGAGCAAGGTGTTCAAACCGGGCGAAACCACCGAGCAAACTCTCGCTTTTGCGCGGCGAATCGCCCAGCTGCCCTCGATGACCTCTACACTCATAAAGCAGTCGGTCAATGACGCCCAAGACGCGATGGGATTCACCAACGCGTTGAGCGCGTGCTTCAGCCTCCACCAGCTCAACCACGCGCATTGGACTGTCGTTACCGATGGGGCAATGCCCATCGGAACGCCGGAACATGGGCTGCCTGACTGGAAAACCGCACCACCGATCGCGGTGGCCGACCCCCATCACCCCTGAATCCAGAGGCCCCCATGTCACGAATCCGCCCGCAGAAGACGGCACTCCTGGTTGCGCAGCGCATCGTCAAGGAGATCACCGAGGCCGGCAAGCAGCCCGGCGACCGGCTCGATCCCGAGCACGTCATGCTCGAGACCTACGGCATCGGTCGGGGCACGCTGCGCGAGTCGCTGCGCATCCTCGAGTTGCAGGGGGTGATCTCGCTGAAGCCGGGGTCGGGCGGCGGACCGATCGTAGAGAAGCCCGACAGCAGCGTGCTCGCGAGTTCGCTCACCCTGCTGCTGCACTTCGAGAAGCGGCCCTTCGCCACGGTCGTCGAGACCCGCACCGCGCTCGAGCCCGCGATGGCGCGCTTCGCCGCAGAGAAGGCGACGCCCGAACTGCTCGAAGCGCTGCGTGAGAACGTCGACGTCGTCGAGGCGAATCTCGATGACGACGTCTTCTTCCATCGGGAGAACGAGCGCTTCCACGCCATCCTGGCCGAGGCTTCGGGTAACAGCATCTTCGACTATCTCATCTCGGCGATGCTCGGCATTCTCGACGGCTCGACCGTGGGCATCACCTACCCCCGCGAGGTGAAGGAGCTGAGCAGCCAGATCCACCGCCGCATCTACGAGGCGGTCGCCGCCGGCGACGGGGTGCTCGCGGAGAAGCTCATGCGCAGCCACCTGCACGCGCATGCCGACTACACCTCCACGAACTTCCCGGCGTCGCTCGAAGCTCCCATCGACTGGATGGTCTCGGGCAACTGACCGACAACGAATACCCTCGACGAGTACCCCCTGACGAACAGGCAGCGCACCCACGTGACCGAAACCACCCCGACCGGCATCACCAGATCTGAGGGCTCGACGGCAGCCGTGCCGTCTGACGCCGCAGCCGCAGAAACCGCCCCGGCATCCGCCGCACCCGCGATCCTCACGGAGCGCCACGGCGCCGTGCTGGTCATCACGATCAACCGGGCGGCGAACCGCAATGCGCTGAACGGCGAGGCGAGTCGCGGCCTGGTGACGGCGGTCGAGGAGCTCGAGGGCGACGACATGCTCACGGTCGGGGTGCTCACGGGCGCGGGCGGCACGTTCTCGGCGGGCATGGATCTGAAGGCGTTCCTCGCAGGCGAAAGAATCACCGATCCGGTGCGCGGGCTGGGCTTCACGCACAAGCCGGCCGCGAAGCCGATGATCGCCGCGGTGGAAGGCTACGCGCTCGCGGGCGGGTTCGAGCTCGCGCTCGCCTGCGATCTGATCGTCGCGAGCTCCGCGGCGAAGTTCGGGCTGCCCGAGGTCAAGCGGGGGCTGATGGCGGCGGGCGGCGGGCTGTTCCGCCTCCCCCAGCGCATTCCCAGGGCGAAAGCCGTCGAATATCTCCTCACGGGGGACTTCATCGAGGCGGCGAACGGGGAGAAGCTGGGGCTCGTCAACACGCTCACGGAGCCTGGCGGGGCGCTCGAGGCGGCGCTGGAACTGGCAGAGCGCATTGCGGCGAACGGACCGCTCGCGGTGCGCGCCACGAAGAGCATCATCGACGAGTCGACCGACTGGCCGATGGCGGAGGCGTTCGAGCGGCAGCAGCCGTTCATGGATCTGGTGTTCGGCAGCGAAGACGCGAAGGAGGGCGCGAAGGCCTTCGCCGAGAAGCGCACTCCCGAGTGGAAGGGTCGCTAGGCCGCACGCTCGATATTCGTTCCCGCGCGTTCCCGCGCGGTCAGCCGTCCCGGCTGATGATGAACGCTGCGGACCCCGAAACGCCGTTCGACACCGTCGCCAGCGAGTGCGCGGCGCCCGGCACCTGGCGCTCCCCACCCTGGTCGGTGACCTGTATCACCGATTCGAGGATCTGGGTCATGCCGTGCAGGCGCCCCTCACCGAGGGCACCGCCGCCGGTGTTGACCGGAATCGATCCGCTGAGCAACGCCTCGCCGTCTCGCAGGAAGGCGAGGCCGCCGCCGGTCTCGGCGAGGCCCATGCCTTCGGCCCAGATGGGTACCAGAATCGAGAAGCCGTCGTAGAGCTGCGCGGTGTCGATGTCGGCGGCGCTCAGGCCGGAGGCCGCGAAGAGGCGTTCGCCGAGCTGTTGGGCGCCCAGGCGCATGTGCTCGAGGTTCATGGGTACGGCGCCGGGGCCGACGAGCGAGGTGGAGGCCACGGCAGAGATCAGGGCCGGGGTCGCGCCGATGGCGCGGGCGCGCTCGGTGCTGGTGAGCACGAGGGCGACGGCGCCGTTGACGGGAATGTCGCAGTCGAGGATCGACATCGGGTCGGCGATCATCTTCGCGCCGAGGTACTTCTCGGTAGTCAGTTCGGCGTCGCGCCAGTAGGCGTGGGGGTTCTTGCGGGCGTTCTCGCGGTTCGAGACGATATAGGGCGCGAAGTCGTCGCGCGTGTACCCGTACTGGTCGAAGTAGCGGCGCATGACGGTGCCGGCCCAGGCGGGAGGGCTCGAGAAGCCGTAGGGCGCGCGGAACTGGTCGTCGCCGGTGGCGAGCGTCGAGTCGAAGTTGACGTAGGAGCCCTTCGGCACGTGCAGCGCCCGGTACACGATCACCGTTTCGGCGAGGCCGGCGGCGATCGCGGCGACGGCGTCGATCAGCGAGTAGGTGACCATACTGAGCGTGGATCCGCTCCACACCAGTTGCCCGCGCACGCCGAGTCGCTCGGCGAGATGGTTCGGGGTGACCACGTCGATGCCGTCGACGACGCCCTTGGCGCCGCCGTAGCGGGGCATCGATGGGCTCGTTGCGATGCCATCGACATCGGAACGGGAGAGGCCCGCGTTCGCGAGCGCCGTGTCGGCGGCGACGACGGCGAGTTCGCTGAGCGTGCGGTCGGTCTCGCGGGTCAGCGCCGAGTAGCCGATGCCGGCGATAGCGACGCGACCACTGGAGATCCACCGGCTGCTGACCTCCGGGCCGAGGTTGCTCCTCATGGGGTTCATGGGGTTCATCCTGTTCATGCCTCCACGATCTTGAACTGGGGCAGGCTGATGTCAGTGATGCCCCGGTTCACCCCATGGTCGCGAAGGACGTCGCCGCTCCCCTCGAGCGTTTCGCAGTACACCTCGACGCGGGCGCCGATACGAATTTCGGAGGCGTCTGAAGCGCTGAGGTTCGCGGTCATGAGCAGCATCGGCTGAGCATCGAGTTCGACGACGCCCACCTGGAGCGGCACGAGATCGACGAAGCCGGGGCCCGGCGGGGCGTTGAGCACCGTGTGCGAGTAGAGCGTGCCGGTGCCGGTGACCTCGGTCTGAGCGAGGGCGCCGCTACCGCAGTGCGGGCAGTGCAGCTGGGGCGGGAAGTGCAATCGGCTGCAGTCGGCGCAGCGCGGCAGCACGAGGCGCCCCTCACGCGCGGCATTCCAGTAAGCGAGACTCGCCTCCTCGGGCACGGGTACCGGTCGCGAAGCCTTGAGCTCCGACGTGTGCGGTTCCGCTGCGCCCGGTTGCGACGCGCCCGGTTGTGACGCGCCCGGTTGTGACGCGCTCGGTTGTGACGTGCCCATTCGCCAACTCCTTTGTTCGCCTGTGCTCGCCGCACGAAAAACTATGCTCATAATTATGGCACACTCGGCCCCACACGCCGCCTCGC
>JBEBWI010000145.1:0-5930 GCA_040392345.1 Leucobacter soli
GAGGAGGTGATCCCGGGCATGTTCTGATCCGGTACCCGTGGTTTCTCGTCTACCGCCCTGTCGCACTTCCCCGGCGACAGGTGGGCTGACGGGGAACCAGGGGAGCCGGCTCGGCCCGAGTGCTTATGAACGCCGAACACGTCGATCCGAGTGAACTGCACACTCCTGTGCTGCTCGAACGCTGCCTCGAACTGCTCGCGCCCGCGGCCTCCCGCCCGGGCGCGGTGGTCGTGGACGCCACGCTGGGCATGGGCGGTCACACCGAGGCGCTGCTGCGGGCCCACCCGGGTCTCACGGTCATCGGCCTGGACCGCGACCACCAAGCCCTCGAACTGGCCGGCCGCCGTCTCGCGCCCTTCGGGTCGCGGGCGATCCGCGTGCACGCCGTGTACGACGAGATCGCACGCGCGGTGCGCAGCGCGGGTGTCACGGAGATCGACGGCGTGCTCTTCGACCTCGGGGTATCTTCGCTGCAGCTCGACGACGCCGAGCGCGGCTTCGCGTACGCGCAGGACGCGCCGCTCGACATGCGGATGAACCAGGCCGAGGGCGAGACCGCGGCGGAGGTGCTCGCGACCGCACCCGAGGGCCGGCTGCGGGCGATATTCGAACGGTACGGCGAGGAGCCGCTCGCCGCCCGCTACGCCCGGGCGATCATTGCGGCGCGGGCCGAGGCGCCGATCGAGCGCAGCGGGCAGCTGGTCGACATCCTTCAACGGGCGACGCCCGCGGCGGTGCGCGATCAGCGGCATCCTGCGAAGCGCGTCTTCCAAGCGCTCCGCGTCGAAGTCAACGGCGAGCTGAAGGCGCTGGAGCAGGCCATCCCCGCAGCGCTCGATCTCTTGAACCCGGGCGGCCGCATCGTGGTCATGTCGTACCAGTCGCTCGAGGACCGCTTCGTGAAGCGGGAACTCGCCGCTCGCAGCCGTTCGACCGCTCCGGCAGGGCTGCCGGTCGAGCTTCCCGAGCACCGCCCCGAGTTCAAGCTGCTCACCCGTGGCGCAGAGCTCGCCGACGAGGCCGAGCGCGAGCGGAACTCGCGGGCCATACCGGTGCGGCTGAGGGCCGCCGAACGAGCGAGGGAGCGGACGCGATGAGCGGCAACACCGTGCCCATCGATCGCGAGTTGCTGCGCCCGCTGCGCTCGATCGGCCCCGAGCCGGCGCCCGGGGCAGAGCCCGAGCGGCACTTGCGCCCCGCGATGCCGGTCGCTCCCGGTCGCAGCGCGCGCCGGCGCAGCCCGCTGCTCGGCGCGCTCACCGCGGTCGGCATCGTGATCGCCATCTTCGCCACCCAGCTCGGCCTGAGCATCGCGGTCTCGGAGGGTGCCTATGAGGCGAGTGCTCTCGAGCTCGAGCAACGCGATCTCGTGCGCGTGGAGCGAGTGCTCAACCAGAACGTTGACAAGCTCGCCTCTCCGCAGAACCTGGCCGACAACGCGGCAGCGCTCGGCATGGTGCAGAACTCGAACCCGGCCACTCTGCGTCTCAGCGACAACGCCGTCATGGGCGACCTGGCGCAGCGCACCACCGAGGTGCAGCCGAACCTCGTACCCAATGCGACGCTGGAGAACCTGCCGGTGGTGGACGCCGAAGGGCTTCTCGTGTCGAGAGATTTCGGACAGGCCGCGGCCGATGTCGAGGCGATTTCGGATGCGCCGGTAGTTTGGGAGGGCAACCTGCCGGCACCCGACACGCACTGAGCGAACGCCGGAGGGCGACCCGCGGGGCGGCGCGAACCGCCCGATCCACACCCTGGGAGGTGAAGATGTCGAGACTGCGACCCAGGGTCGGGCGGCGGTTCGTCGCGATGCTGCTGGTGCTCGTGGGTGCGGTGGTCTTCACCGTGCGTCTCGTCGATCTGCAGGTCGTGTCGGCGGCCGCGCTCAATGCGGAGGCCGAGGGGAAGCGTGCGGTCCCCGTATCGATTCCAAGCCTGCGCGGAGACGTGATCGACCGCAACGGCGAGATACTCGCGACGACCGACGAGCGGTACGACGTGCAGCTCTCGCCGAAGAACGCCCGACTGAACGGCGGCGAGTTCGCCCGCGCGGCGGGCGGCGGCAGCCTCGCGACCGTGCAGGTCACCGCCGAGCAGGCGTTCGAGGAGATCGGCGAGATCACCGGGCAGACGGGCGAGGAGATCGCCGAGATCGTCGACAGCGCTCTCGAGATCAACCCCAAGTCGGATTTCGCCTACGTGAAGCGCGCGGTCGATCTCACGACGCTCAACCAGCTCAAGGCGCTCGGGATACCCTGGCTGACCTTCGACATTCACTACACCCGCACCTACCCGAACGGCGCGGTCGCGGGCAATCTCATCGGCTTCTCGGGATTCGAGGACGTGCCGCAGGCCGGCGTCGAGCTCTCGCAGGACGTGTGCCTCACCGGCATCGACGGCGAGGAGAGCTACGAGAAGGGCGCCGACGGGGTGGCGCTGCCCGGCAGCGCGGTCGTGCGCCAGGAAGCGGTGGACGGCGGCAGCGTGCGACTTACTATCGACCGGGACCTGCAGTGGGAGTCTCAGCAGGTCATCAACGAGCAGGTGCAGAAGGTCGCCGCCGAATGGGGGCTGCTCACCATCATGGACATCGAGACCGGCGAGCTCATCGCCGTGGCGGAGGACGGCTCGGTCGACCCGAACGACGTCGACGCCTCGGACCCGACGAAACGCGAGGCGCGCTCCTTCGTCGCTCCGTACGAACCGGGATCCACGTTCAAGGTGATCTCAGCGGCCGCGCTCATCGACCAGGGTGCTGCGACGCCGAACAGCCTGGTGCAGGTGCCGGATTCGTGGCAGCCCGAGGCCAACGTCAGCTTCCGCGACTCCTTCACCCACGAGGTCATGCCGATGACGCTCACGGGCACCCTCGTCTACTCTTCGAACGTCGGCATCTCGATGCTCGGCAGTCGACTCGACGAGCAGACGAGGTACGACTACCTGACGGCCTTCGGCGTCGGCCAGTCGACGAGTGCCGGCCTGCCGCTCGAGGATTCGGGCCTGCTCTACAGCCCTGAGAACTGGGACCGGCAGACGAGCTACAACACGATGTTCGGCCAGGGCGTCTCCTCGACGGTCGTGCAGACGGCGGGTGTCTACCAGACCATCGCGAACGGCGGGCTGCGCGTGCCGGCGAGCGTCGTCTCGAGCTGCATCGAGGCGGATGGCACCGTCACTGAGATCGACCACGGCGAGCCCGTGCAGGCGGTTTCCGCCGAGACGGCCGCGACGACGCTGCACATGCTCGAAGCAGTGGTGCAGGAGAGCTGGATCACCGACTTCGTCTCGATTCCGGGATACCGCATCGCCGGCAAGACCGGCACCGCCGAGCAGGCCGACGGGCAGGGCGGCTACCGCTCGGACTACGTGCACAGCTTCGCCGGCATCTTCCCGGTCGACGACCCCCAGTACGTCATCGTCGCCTCGATCGCCTTCCCGAAAGCGGGTGAGGGCAGCGTCGCCGCGCTCACCGCCTTCCACGACGCGGCCGAGGCCACGATCCGCTCATTCCAGATTCCGCCGTCGACCGGCGGCTACGAACCGTTGTCGACCGGCAGCTGAGCGGCCGAAGAAGTAGGATCGAACGATGATCACCAGCGATTCCGATGCGTCGGCAGAGGGACTCAGCATCAGACCTCGTCGCCCGGAGCCGGTGCGGCTCGCGCAAGTGGTGCAGGCGTGCGGATCGGCCGTCTCGGTCGACGACGTCCATGACCCGGCGGCCGTGGCGGTCACGGGGGTCACCCTCGACTCGCGCGATGTGCGTGCCGGTGACCTGTACGCGGCGCTTCCCGGTGCCCGCAGGCACGGTGCCGAGTTCATCGCGCAGGCGGTGGGGAAGGGCGCGGTCGCGGTGCTGAGCGACGCGACCGGCGCCGAGCGGATCGCCGCGGAGTTTCCCGAGCTGCCGGTGCTGGCGGCCGCAGGCGACCCGCGGCTCGTCCTCGGGCGGGTCTCGGCAGAGGTCTACGGCACTGCCGAGCAGGGGGCATTCGTCTTCGGGGTGACGGGCACGAACGGCAAGACGAGCGTCGTCTACCTCATCGCCGAGCTATTGCGGGCCGCGGGGCTGAAGGTCGGACTGAGCTCCACCGCCGAGCGTCGCATCGGCGAGACCGCGATCGTGAGCGCCCTCACGAGTCCTGAGGCACCGGAGCTTCACGGCCTGCTGAGTCGCATGCGGGAGGAGGGCGTCGAGGGCGTCGCGCTCGAGGTCTCGGCGCACGCGGTGGCGCGGCACCGCATCGACGGCGTGCTCTTCGACGTCGTCGCCTTCAACAACTTCTCCCATGATCACCTCGACGACTTCGCCGATATGGAGAGCTACTTCGCCGCGAAGCTCGCACTGTTCGCCCCCGAGCACGCGAAACGCGCGGTCGTGGTCGTCGATGGGCCGTACGGCCGCCGCATCGCTCATGAGGCGAGGATTCCGGTGACGACGCTCGCGACCGAGTACGGCAGCGAGGCCGACTGGCATCTCGCGGTCACCCGGCAGACCCTCGACGGGGTATCGTTCGTGCTGCAGGGTCCCGGTGGCGCGCATTTCCGCGGCAGCGTTCCCGTGTTCGGGCGCTTCATGGCGGAGAACGCGGCGCTCGCGCTGATCATGCTGCACGAGGCCGGAGTCTCTCTCGAGCGCGTCGCGGCGGGCCTTGAGAACGGGCGGATCCCCGTGTACGTCCCCGGTCGGCTCGAAGCCATGAACCCCGGATCCGCGGGCCCCCGCTTCTATGTGGACTACGGGCACACCCCGGGTGCCTTCCAAGCGATGCTCGACGCCCTCGCCGAGGTGGCGCCCGGCCGCATCATCTTCATGTTCGGCGCGGACGGCGACCGCGACACGACCAAGCGCGAGGAGATGGGGCGGATCGCCGCGGCCGGAAGCGACGTCGTCATCGTGTGCGACTACCACCCGCGCACCGAAGACCCCGCGGCCATTCGCGCGCAGCTGCTCGAAGGCGCGCGCTCGGCGAACCGGGCGGAGGTCGTCGAAGAGGGGGATCCGCGAACCGCGATCCGCCTCGCCATTTCTCTGGCGGGGCCCCGAGACGTTATCCTGTATGCCGGTCCCGGGCACGAGGACTATCAGGAAGTCGCCGGGCAGCATGTGCCCTACTCGGCGCGCGACGAAGTACGCGGAGCGCTCCGCGAGGCAGGATTTCTGCAGTGATTGCATTGACTCTGGCCGAGGTGGCGGCCGCGACCCGCGGTCGTCTGGCCCCCGGCCGCGACGGTTCCGATGCCGACACCGTCGTGCGCGGTGAATCGCAGACCGATTCGCGCGAGGTGCGGCCCGGTCAGGTCTTCTTCGCCCGGCGCGGCGAGGAGACCGACGGTCACCGCTTCGCGGCCCAGGCCGTCGACGCGGGTGCCGCGCTGCTGGTGGTCGAGCGCGAGGTCGATGACCGTGTGCCGCAGATCGTCGTCGACGACACCACGGAGGCGCTCGGCAGGCTGGCCGCCGAAGTGGTGCGCCGGGCCGGGGAGATCGGCGACCTCACCATCGTCGGCATCACGGGTTCGAACGGGAAGACCACGACGAAGAACCTCGTGGCGGCGATGGCGGAGCGCCTCGGCCCGACCGTGGCCTCTGCGAAATCATTCAACAACGAGGTCGGCGGCCCGTTGACCATGCTGCGCCTCGAACCCGGCACGCGGACGCTGGTCGCTGAGATGGGGGCGAGCGCGGAGGGCGAGATCGCCCGGCTCGCAGGCATGGCGCCTCCGGACATCGGGGTCGTGCTGTCGGTCGGGCTCGCGCACGCGGGGGGGTTCGGCGGCATCGAGGCCACCGCCCGCGCGAAGAGCGAGATGGTGCGGGCCCTGTCCGGCTCAGGTGTGGCGGTGCTCAACCGCGACGACCCCCGGGTCGCGCAGATGGCCGGCCTCACGGCTGCGCGTGTGCGCTGGTTCGGGCAGCACCCGGAGGC
>JBEBWI010000146.1:0-5922 GCA_040392345.1 Leucobacter soli
CGTCGATGAGCAGCACGTACGCGCCCCGCGAATCCTCGCCCGCCACTGCGCCCGCCACTGCGCCCGCGGAGACCCGGAGCCGAGCGATCAGTGCTGCGAGGTGCCTTTCGTCTGGTTCGCCCGGCTCGCTCACGGCACCGCGATTCTTCCGGCGCGCATGCGCAATGTGCGATCCGCTATCGCGTCGGCCTCGCCCTCGTCGTGGGTGACGAGGATGCCTGTGGTGCCCGTCTCGCGCAGCAGCCGCGCGAGGTCTGCGGCGAGGCGATCGCGCAGCGCCCGGTCGAGCGAGGAGAGCGGCTCGTCGAGCATCAGCAACCGGGGCTTCGGCGCGAGCGATCGGGCGAGCGCGACGCGCTGCCGTTCGCCGCCGGAGAGCTCGGTGACGGCCCGCTCCCCCGCGCCCGGCAGACCGACCAGCCCGAGCAGTTCGGCGACCCGCGCGTCGCGAGCCGCACGGTCGACACGGCGCCAGCGCAGCCCGTACGCGACGTTCTTCGCGACCGACATGTGCGGGAAGAGCTGAGCGTCTTGGAACATCAGGCCGAAGCCGCGGGCGTGCGGCGGCACGCCCATCAGGTCTTCCCCGTTCCAGCGCACGGAGCCGGCGCTCAGCGGCTCCAGCCCGGCGACCGCGCGCAGCAGCGTCGACTTGCCGCAACCGCTCGGGCCCAGCAGCGCCACGATCTCGCCGCGCGCCACCGCGAACGAGACGTCGGCGATCGCCGCGCCCGCATCGATGCGGGATCCCGCGCCGTAGTGCACGGTCGCGCCGAGAACATCCAGGCCCGATCCACCGGCCTCAGCATTCGTCACGCCGCCCTCCTCCTCATTCGTCGTCACCGCTTCGGCCGCAGCGCACGCCGCAGCTTCCCCCTGGTTCACAGCTCGCCCGCCGCGTCGCCGCGCCACCGCTCGGCCACCATCATGACACCCGCGGTCAGCACACCGAGCACGACCGCGGCCGCGAGCGCCATGCCGTAGTGCTCCGCACCCTGCCTGCCGATGAGATCGGCCACCATCACCGGCAAGGTCTGCGCGCCGGGACGCACCAGAAACGCAGTCGCGCCGAACTCGCCGAGCGAGGTCGCGAAGGCGAAGCCGAGCGCGAGGCCGATCGGGCGGCGGATCATCGCGAAATCGACGGTCGAGAGCACCCGCAGGGGCGGTGCGCCGAGCATCGCCGCGGCGTCGCGCAGGCGCGGTTCGATGCCGCGCAGCACCGGCACGAGCGTACGCACCACGAGCGGCAGGGCGATGAGCGCCTGCGCGATCGGGATGAGCACGACCGAAGTACGTAGGTCGAAGCCGATGCCGAGCGGGCGATGCATCGTCAGCAGCAGGCCGAAGCCGAGCGTCACCGCTGAAACGCCGAGCGGCAGCATGAGAAATCCGTCGAACACCTCGATCAGTCGGCGCAACCTCTGCGAGCGCGGCCTGCGCGACACCACGAAGGCGGTGAGCAGGCCGAGCACCATGGCGATCGCCGCGGCCATCACCGCCATGCGCAGCGACAGCCCGACCGCCTCGAACACCGTGCTGCCGAGCCGCGAGCCGTCCGGCGGCACCACGAGGTGCGCGTAGTTCACGAGCGAGAGCGAACCGTCTGGGGCGCGCAGCGATCGCCACACGAGCGTGGCGATCGGCAGCGCGTGCAGCAGCACCGTGGTCGTCGCGAAGACCGCGATCGCCACCCAGTGCTCTCGGCCCGGGCGGCGAGTGGCCCGCCCCGAGTAGTGCAGTGAGACCGACCGCTCGCGCCTCCCCCGTAGACGGGAGGAGAGCACCAGTACGAGCGCCACGATCGCGAACTGCACGAGCGAGAGCACCGCCGCCGACCTCAGGTCGAGAAACTGCACCGTGAGCCGGTAGATCTCGGTCTCGATGTTGGAGAACCGCCGGCCGCCGAGCACGAGGACGACCCCGAAGGATGTGGCGCAGAAGAGGAACACGAGCGCCGCGGCGGACGCGATCGCCGGGGTGAGCGTCGGCAGCGTGACCGTGCGCCAGACTCGGGCGGGCGAGGCCCCGAGCATGCGGGCCGCCTGCTCGGGGCGCGGGTCGAGCTGCGCCCAGAACCCGCCGACCGTGCGCATCACGACCGTGACGTTGAAGAACGCGAGCGCCAGCACGATGGCGGCGAGACTCTGGTCGAGGCCCAACCACTCGAGCGGGGCGCCCGGGCCGAGCAGCGCGGTGAAGGCGACGCCCACGACCACGGTCGGGAGCACGAACGGTACCGTCGCCAGCCCCCGCAGCAGTGCCCTGCCGCGGAACTCGAGGCGGTACAGCACGAACGCCGCGGGCACCCCCAGCACCACGGAGAGCGCAGTGCCGAGGACCGCCTGTGCGAACGTCTGGCCGATGACCCGCCAGGTGCGCGATTGCGCGAACACCTCGCCGAGGGCGTCGAGGGTCACCCGGCCGCCGTCGGTGAAGCCTGTGGCCATGAGGGCGAGCACCGGCCACGCGAAGAACAGTGCGAGAAAGCCGAGCGGCAACGCCGCCGCGACCGCCCAGCCGATTCGGCCGGGCCACGGCGACGCTACCAGCCGGTCGCGTCGCTCCACGTCTTCAGCCAGCTCTCGCGACCCGCGCCGATCTCGGCGGGCGACAGATCGTTCGTCGCCCCGGGCATCGGGGCGAATCGCTGCCAGTCGCCCGGCACGTAGGCTCCCTCATCGACCGGATAGACGTACATCGTGTCGGCGATCGTGTCCTGGAACTCGCGCGAGATCAGGTAGTCGACGACAGCGCGCGCACCCTCGGGGTTCTGCGCCCCGGCGAGCACCCCCGCGTACTCGACCTGCGAGGAGCAGGTGTCGAGCAGCGCCGCGGTCGCGGTCGACTCGCCGTCCTCGCTCACCGTCCACGCCGGCGACGAACTGTACGAGAGCACGATCGGGTAGGTGCCGTCGCCACCGCCCTGGGTGAACTGCCCGTTGTAGGCGTCGCCCCAGCCCTGCTCGATGCGCACGTCGTTCTCGACCAGCCGCGACCAGTAGTCGGCGAAGCCCGTCTCGCCGAAGCTCGCGACCGTGCCGATGAGGAACGAGGCCCCGGTCGAGGACGAGGTCGGGTCGAGCAGCACGGTCAGGCCCGCGTACTCCGGGTCGGCGAGGTCGTCGTAGCCGCTGGGCTCCGCGACGCCGTGCTCGGCGAACCATGCGGGGTCGATGTTGATGCAGGTCGCGCCCAGCGTCACCGGGGTGAGCGAACCGACCTCGTCGTAGGCGAACTCCGCCGCGCGCGTCGGCAAGTCGGCTGCTCGATGCGGCTCGACCACGTCGCTCTCGACGATGCGTGACGCGAAGACGTTGTCGACGCCGAAGAAGGCGTCGGCGATCGGGGCGCCCTTCGTCAGCACGAGCTTGTTCGTGAGCTCCCCGCCGTCGCCCGCGGTGATGACCGTGACGTCGTAACCGGTGGCCGCACTCGCCGCCGCCTCGAACTCCTCGTTCGGGAACGAATCGTGCACGACGAGGGTGACGGCGTTCGCCGAAGCGTCTCCGCTGCCAGCTGCTCCCGAATCACCCGACGGCGTGCATCCGACGAGCGTCAGTGCGACGGCCGTCGAGGCTGCGAGGCCGAGGGCGCTGCGAACCCCGGCCTTCCGGCGTCGCGCTGCGGATGCTTCCTTCGGCGATGCCGAGAGCGCTGAGCCCGGTTCGAACGACTCGTACGTGTGGGTGGGCGCATGCATATTGATGTCCTTCCTCCGCTGGTATGACCCAGATCAGGTTGAACGGTTAGAACCCGCGTGGTTCAGTCTCAGCCCGGCGAACGCCCGGACTCCCGTGGATGTACTCACCAGCCTAGCCCATGCGCCCGGCGCCGATGGACACGCGCTCACCTCTTCGGGAAAAACCTCCGCCAGCCCCCGGGCTGCTGCTCGATACGCTCGTCGAGATCGGTGTTGCCGTCCCAGGCGTACGCGCGCAGCAACGCCTCCTCCTCGGATTCGTTCGCTTCCGCAGCCTGCGCCGATGTTTCCACATTCGCCGCTTCCGCACTCGCTGCCTCAGTGCTCGGCGGCATGCCGGGCACGGGCGCCTCACGCGTAGGCGTCGCTTCAAGTGAGGGCTCCCCGGAAGCAGAGCCCCATTCGGCTTCCGCTCCACCGGGCGCTCCATCGGTCGGCGTGACGCCTGGGAGCGGGTCGAGCGGGAGCGGGTCAACCGGCACGGTCTCCTGCTCGGCGAGCGGGAGCGAGTCGATGGGCACCGTCTCCTGCTCGGCGAGCGCGTCGGCACGAGCGCCGAAGAGCGCACCGCCGGCGGCTGTGCCGACAGGCGGAAGACCAGTTACGCCGGCAGACGGAAGACCATCTGCGCCCACGGAGGAACCCGTCGGCCGGGGTTCGGCGCTCTCGCGGCCGAGCACGGGGAGGGCGGCCGCGATCCGCTGGCGATCGACGCGAGTCGCGAACACGCCGAGCAGCATGCCCGCACCGAGCTCGGCCGCGGCGAGCCCGCCGACCAGCCAGGGGTGGGGGCCGACCTCGGCGAAGCGGCCGGGCCCGACGGAGCCGTGCGCGAGTGCGCACGCCCCGGCGACTCCGAGGCCGACGAGGGCCGCGGCCGCGAGAGGAAGCCCCGATGCCCAGGCCCAGGGCAGACGCCGCAGCCCGGGCATGCGAGCGGCGAGCACCCCGACCCCGACCCCGACCAGCACGACGAGCGCCGGCGCGAGCGCCCCCCAGCCGCCCCAGCCCTGCGGAATGGCGCCGAGCATCGGAAGCGCAGGGAGCGGGCCGAGCAGCGCGTCGAACGGTGTGGCGGAGCTGCCCGCGCCGAAGGCGAAGCCGGCGCCCGTGAGCCAGGCAAGGCTCCACAGGATCGCGACGGGAAGGAACGCCAACTGCAGCAGGAACACGAGGAGCACGCCCAGCAGGTCGAGGTGCAGGCCCTGGCTGAGGGATACGATTTCGACGTAGCCCACCACGATCGCGATGAAGAGCGCGCCGCCGCCGAGCGCGAGAAACCCCGCCGCCGCCGCGAGCGCGAGACGCAGGAGTTCGCTCAAGCGTTCGGGCAGCGCCGCCGCGAACGGGCTGCTCACGCGCGCCACCCAGCGCTGCACTTCGCGCACGGACGCGGACCACCACGGGTGCGCCAACCGAGCTGCGCGCAGCAGGAATCCCGCGCCCGCGCAGACTCCGAAGCCGAGAGCCGGCACGGTGACGGCCGCCCAGACCGGCCAGACGATCCAGGAGGCGCCGAGCAACCCGACGCCGAAGGCTGCGGCGGCGAAGCCGACGGCACCGCCCAGCACACCGGCGGCTCCTGCGCCGCCGCGGCCCGCGAACCGCCATCCCCCGCGAAAACTCAGCACCGCGGTGAGGAGGGTGATGCCGAGCGGCACGAGCGAGATGTCGAAAGCAACGGCCTCCGGATTGAGGCCGAGGCCGAGTGCCGACTCGGGCGTGAGCGCCACGGTGAGCGGCACCAGGTGGCCCAGCAGCCACACCGCGGCGACGCCGGAGGCGAACTGTGCGGGCTCGGCCCCGAGATCGAAGGTCAGCCACCACAGCAGCACACCCGGTACCGCGATCACGGCGACGCCCGCGAGCGCGATCGCGAGAGCCTCGATCGCGGCGACACCTGCGGTGATGGTGGCTTTCATTCCTCCAAGGCTACCGAGCGCCGAGGGCGACACCCGCCTGACACGCGAAAAGGGGCGGGCGCATACGCACCCACCCCTGATCTATTCGCACCGCAAACGGGAAGCGATTGCCGCGCGGCGAACGCCCGACGCGGTGGCGCCGGCACGGACTCGCGCGTAAACGCTTCGCGTTTACAATGCTGCGAACGCCCGACGCAGTGGCGCCGGCACGGGTTCGCCTGTAAACCTGCGGTTTACAGCTGTGCGAACGCCCGACGCAGTGGCGCCGGCACGGGTTCGCCTGTAAACCTGCGGTTT
>JBEBWI010000147.1:0-5847 GCA_040392345.1 Leucobacter soli
CATTCTCCCCCGCCGGGCCCGCCGCCCTCACCGGCGAGTGGATCGCGGCCGCCTCACACGTGGTGGTACGGCCGGCCGCCGGCGATCTCCTGCGCCCGGTACAGCTGCTCGGCGACGATCAGCCGCACGAGTTGATGCGGGAACACCAGCTTCGAGAGACTCCACACGAAATCGGCGCGCCCGCGCACCCGGTCGTCGACCCCGTAGGCCCCGCCGATCACGAGCGAGACCGGCCGCCCCGCGTCGAATGCGCCCTGCAGGGCGCGTGCGAGCTCGGGCGAGTCGACGTTGCGCCCCCGCTCGTCGAGCAGCACCACGAACTCGCCGGCGCCGAGCTTCGCGAGCACCCGGTCCGATTCCTCGGCCCGGGCCGCGTCGCCCTCGCGTGAGGAGTGCGGCAGCAGCTGCCAGCTCGTGTCGAACGGCTTCCTCAGCCGCTTCTCGTATCTGGCGATGCCGTCGGAGACCCAGCTCTCGTGCTTCTTGCCGATCGCAAGCACTCTCACGCTCATCAGCTCACCGTTTTCCCGAGGCCGAGACGGCCCCGGCGCTGGCGTCGCTGCACAGGCCAGAAATGGCCTGCGCTCCAAGCTCCAGCGCGCAGCTTCTTGCCGATCGCAAGCACTCTCACGCTCATCAGCTCACCGTTTTCCCGAGGCCGAGACGGCCCCCGCGACCCGCCGGAACGAGCACGGCCACCGCTACGCCCGCATGCCGTCGAGGTACTCGGCGATCCGCCCGATCGCCTCGGTCAGCACCGGCACGGAGGGCAGCGTGACGAAACGCAGGTGGTCGGGGGTGGGCAGGTTGAAGCCGCGCCCGTTGGTGACGAGCACGTGCGTGGCCCGCAGCAGATCGATCACGAACGCCTGGTCGTCGGCGATCGGGTATACCTCGGGGTCGAGTCGCGGGAACAGGTACATGGCACCGCCCGGCAACTCGCAGCTCACCCCGGGGATCTCGCTGAGCAGCCGGTGCGCCACGTCGCGCTGCTCGCGCAGCCGCCCGCCCGGCGCGCACAGCCGCCCGATCGAGGATTCGACCGACAGCGCCACGGGGATGGCGTACTGCGCCGGCACGTTCGCGCACATGCGCATGTTCGCGAGCAGGGTCAGCCCCTCGAGAAAATCGGCGGCGAGCGCCCGGTCGCCCGATGCGACCACCCAGCCCGAGCGGTACCCGGCGACGCGCTGCGCCTTCGACAGGCCGCTGAAGGTGAGGCAGAGGGTGCCCTCGACGTGCAGCGCCGCGTGCTCGTGCACGCCGTCGTACAGTACCTTCTCGTAGATCTCGTCGGCGAGCAGCACGAGCCCGTGCCGTTCGGCGAGGGCTGCGAAACCGCGCACGAGCTCGGCCGAGTAGACGGCGCCGGTCGGGTTGTTGGGGTTGATCAGCACGATGCCCTTGGTGCGCTCGGTCACGAGGGCCTCGATGGCCTCGAGGTCGGGCATCCAGCCGTTCTGCTCGTCGCAGGGGTAGTGCACGGCGCGGCCGCCGGAAAGGGTCACCTGGGCGGTCCAGAGGGGGTAGTCGGGGGCGGGCACGAGCACCTCGTCGCCGGGGCTGATGAGCGCCTGCAGCACGAGCGAGATGAGTTCGCTCACCCCGTTGCCGAGGTACACGTCGTCGGGCCCGACGCCCGAGATGCCGACCCCGGTGTAGTAGTGGGCGACCGCCTCGCGCGCAGCCAGCACGCCGCGCGAGTCGCTGTAGCCCTGGGCGAGCGGCAGCGCACGGCGCAGTTCTTCGACGAGCTCGGGCGGCGCCTCGAACCCGAACGGCGCCGGGTTGCCGATGTTGAGCTTCAGAATCTGATGCCCCTCGCGCTCGAGGCGCTCGGCTTCCTGCAAGATGGGGCCGCGCACGTCGTAGCGCACTCCGCTGAGCTTGTTCGACTGGGTGATAGGGCGCACCGCACAATTATTTCACCTCGGGCGCGCCTCCCGCGCCACGGCGGGCCTTCTCCCAGCGTGGCAGAGGCGCTCACTCGCGAGTGGATCGCGCAGCCCGCCCACGGTCGCACCGTCGGGCCGCCGTTTCACCCCTCGTCGGCGAGCGCCCTCGTGTCGTCGTCGACCCAGTCGAGCGAGCGCTCGACTGCGCGGTTCCAGAGCCGCAGCAGCCGCTCCCGCTCCGCCGCGGCCATACGCGGTTGCCATCTCCGCCCCTCGCGCACGAGCGCGGCGAGCTCTTCCCGGCCGGCCCATACCCCGGTGGCGAGGCCGGCGGCGAAGGCTGCGCCCAGCGCGGTCGTCTCGAGCACTTCGGGGCGCACCACGTCGATGCCGAGCATGTCGGCTTGAAACTGCATCATCATGTCGCTGGCAGATCCGCCGCCGTCAACCCGCAGCTCGCTCAGGGCGACGCCCGTGTCGGCCGCGGCCGCATCGATCACCTCGACGGTCTGGTAGGCGCACGCCTCGCTCGCGGCGCGCACGATGTGCGCACGCGTCACGAAACGGGTCAGGCCGACGATCACGCCGCGGGCGTCGGGCTGCCAGCGCGGGGCGAAGAGACCCGAGAACGCGGGCACGATGAACGCGCCGCCCGCGTTCGGCACGCTCGACGCGAGCCCCTCGATCTCGGTGCTGTCTCGCAGCAGCCCGAGGTTGTCGCGCAGCCAGTGGTGCAGGGAACCCGCAACCGCGACCGACCCTTCGAGCGCGTAGACGGGCGGGCGCCCCTCGAGCCGGTATGCGACGGTCGTGAGCAGCCCGTTGCCGGAGTGCACCGGCTGCTCCCCCGTGTTCACGATCAGAAAGCCGCCCGTGCCGAAGGTGTGCTTGGCGTCGCCCGGGTCGAAGGCGGCCTGCCCGAAGGTGGCGGCCTGCTGGTCGCCGAGAATGCCCGCGATCGGCACCCCCTCGAGCCCCGGAACGCCGCGCACCTCGCCGAGCACCTGCGACGAGGAGACGATCTCGGGCAGCATCGAGCGCGGAATGCCGAAGGTCTCGAGCGCCTCGTCGCTCCAGTCGAGGGTGCGCAGGTCGCAGAGCAGGGTGCGGCTGGCGTTCGTCACATCGGTGACGTGGATCCCGCCTCCCGGGCTTCCAGCGCCTCCCGCCGCGCCCGATCCACCCCCCGCGCCCCCCGTGAGGTTGAACACGAGCCACGAGTCGATCGTGCCGAAGCGCAGTTCGCCCCGCTCGGCCCGTTCGGCGAGCCCCGGCACCTCATCGAGCAGCCAGCGCACCTTGCTGGCCGAGAAGTAGCCGGCGAGCGGCAGCCCGGTGATGGAGCGCAGCCGTTCCGTGCCGTAGGGCTCGCCCGTGGCGGGGTCGACCTCTGCGGCGAGCGCGTCGATGATGGGCTGGGTGCGGGTGTCCTGCCAGACGACCGCGTCGGCGACCGGTTCTCCGGTGCGGGCGTCCCACACGACGGTGGTCTCGCGCTGGTTGGTGATGCCGACCCCGGCGATGCGGTTCGCGCCGACGCGGGCCGCGCGGAGGGCCTCGCGCAGCAGGGTTCGGGTCGTGTGCCAGATCTCGAGCGCGTCGTGGCCGACCCAGCCGGCGCGTTCGAAGATCTGCCGGTGCTCGCGCTGCGCGGTCGCGACCTGGCGCGCCGTTCGGTCGAACACGATGACGCGGGTCGACGTGGTGCCCTGGTCGATCGCGATGACGTGGTCGCGCTGCGCTGCTGCCATGGTCCGAGCCTATCTCGGGCGGGCGGCTTGTCGGCGGCGACCGGTAAAGTGGAGCGCATGGCCGAATCCCTCCGCGTCGCGTCCGTCAACGTCAACGGCATCCGTGCTGCCTTCCGCAAGGGCATGGGCGATTGGCTCGAGTCCCGCGACATCGACGTGCTCGCGATGCAAGAGGTGCGCGCCGACGACTCGCACCTCGCCGAGCTGCTCGGCGACGAGTGGAACGTGCTGCACGATCCGTGCCTCATCAAGGGCCGTGCCGGCGTCGCGATCGCGAGCCGCGTGCCGGCGAGCGTGCACCGCATGGGCCTCGGCGCGACCGACGCGCAAGAGGCGATCCAGTCGTCGGGCCGCTGGCTCGAGGCCGATTTCGATCTGGGCGGCAGCCCGCTCACCGTGGTCAGCACCTATGTGCACTCGGGCGAGGTCGACACCCCGCGCCAAGAGGCCAAGTGGGCATTCCTCGACGCCATGGGCGAGCGCATGCTCGAGCTGGCGGGCGGGCGCGAGCTGGTCGCGGTCGTGGGCGACCTGAACGTCGGCCACCGCGAGTTCGACATCAAGAATTGGAAGGGCAATGTGAAGCGCTCGGGCTTCCTGCCCCGCGAACGCGCCTATTTCGACCGCTTCTTCGGCCCGGCGGGCGAGACGGTCGTCGGGGTCGACGGCTCGGAGGGCAGGGGCTTGGGCTGGGTCGACGTGGGCCGGCGCTGGGCGGGCGAGGTCGACGGCCCGTACACCTGGTGGTCGAACCGCGGCCAGGCGTTCGACAACGACACGGGTTGGCGCATCGACTACCACGTCGTGACCCCGCCGCTCGCCGAGCGAGTCGCGAACTACACGATCGACCGTGCGGCCTCTTACGACGCCCGCTGGAGCGATCACGCCCCCGTCGTCGTCGACTACCGAGCCTAGTGTCGCGTGCCGGAAGTCCGTTTGCGAACTGCCGCCCCGAGACGGCACCTCGCAGGGAACTGACGACACACGAGACTAGAAACTTCTCCCGGTGGATCGCCGCGCGATCCACGACCACACGCGTTGACGGCCGTGCGCCGTCGGAAGGCAACACACCATGAGCGAGAACCTCAAGCCCGTCATCTTCTCGGGCATGCAGCCGTCGAGCGATTCGCTGCACCTCGGCAACTACATCGGCGCGCTGACCCAGTGGGTCGACATGCAGGCGAGCTTCGACGCCTTCTTCTGCGTCGTGAACCTGCACGCCATCACGGTGCCGCAGGATCCGCGGGAGCTGCAGGAGCGCACGCGCGCGACTGCGGCGCAGTACATCGCGGCGGGCATCGACCCGGCGAAGTCGACCCTGTTCGTGCAGTCGCACGTGCCCGCGCATGCCGAGCTGGCGTGGGTGCTGAACACGCTCACCGGGTTCGGCGAGGCGAGCCGCATGACGCAGTTCAAGGACAAGTCGCAGCGCTACGGCGCCGACACCACCTCGGTGGGGCTGTTCACGTACCCGATCCTGATGGCCGCCGACATCCTCCTGTATCAGGCCGATGCCGTGCCCGTGGGCGAGGACCAGCGGCAGCACGTCGAGCTGACCCGCGACCTCGCGACCCGCTTCAACAGCCGGTTCGGCGAGACCTTCACGGTGCCCGAGGCGCAGATTCAGAAGGGCACCGCGAAGATCTACGACTTGCAAGACCCGACGTCGAAGATGTCGAAGTCGGCGGACAGCGAGGCCGGCCTGATCAAGGTCCTCGACGAACCGGCGGTGACCCGCAAGAAGATCATGCGCGCCGTGACCGACACCGATGCCGAGATCCGCTTCGACCGCGAAACCAAACCTGGCGTCTCGAACCTGCTCACGATCTTCGCGGTGCTCACCGGGCGCACGGTCGAGTCGATCGAGCGCGAGTTCGACGGCCGCGGCTACGGCGACCTGAAGAAGGGGCTCGCCGAGGTCGTCGACGAGACGTTCGCACCGGTGCGGGCGCGCACGAACGAGCTGCTCGGCGACCGGGCCGAGCTCGATCGCCTGCTCGCGGGCGCTGCCGACCGCGCGAACGAGGTCGCATCGGCGACGCTCGCCAAGGTCTACGACCGCATCGGGCTGCTGCACCGCTAGGCCGGGGGATCCCCCAACCGCTATCGTCCCGTCCCGTAGTCCTTGCGGCCCGATCGTCCCTGTTTCGCGCCCGCGTGCCTACCTTCGAGCGGAGATTTGCCTAATTTCGGATGGTTCG
>JBEBWI010000148.1:0-5739 GCA_040392345.1 Leucobacter soli
ATTCTTTGTTATATATATGCCTTTAAGAGAAAGCTTTGGAGATTGGCGAAATGAGTAAGAAAATCGGAATTTTAACTTTACCGCTAATCGCAAATTATGGTGGAATTCTACAATGCATGGCCTTGTATGGTTTTTTAAAATCTAAAGGATATGAGGTAGTATTATTAAACAATAGGCCTTGCTTCCCAAAATGGAAAAAAATGGCTATCAAACTCTTTGAGCTATTGCCGTTTCAGAACTACAAAGGCTTAAGAGAGCAGAGAAAGAAAAACCTCCAATTTAGAAGGCTTATTGATAGCTACTTCGATAAAAAAACCAAACCGCTTTTGTCAAAAAAAGATTTCCTAGAATTCGGTAAAGAGTGCGATTTTGATGCATTGGTTGTTGGTAGTGATCAAGTTTGGAGATATGAGTATATTAATGATGGCTACTATGAAAGATATTTTTTAGATTTCTTAAAAGCTAATAGTATTAAACGGATCGCATATGCGGCGTCGTTTGGAAAGAATCAGATCGATGAGAGGATTGATCTGTCCGAACATAGCCCTTTGTTAGGGGAAATAAGGAAATTTCATTCGATCTCTGTTAGAGAGTCTGAGGGGGTAAATCTCTGCCGAGATTTCTTTTTCAGAAGAGATGCTGGGAATGTGCTAGATCCTACTTTATTAGTAGGAGTGGAGTTTTACGATAAGTTTCTATCTCAAGGGGATGAGAAAAATAAAGCTAAAATTGTCTCTTACGTATTAGACAAGAGTGAAGAAAAGGATGATATCACCAACTATATAAAAGATAAAATTAACTCAAAAAGTGAGAAAGGCGATACCTTCTTTCTCAACGAAAAATTAGATAATAGATATCTTAGTATCGAAGAGTGGCTGCAAGGAATAAAATATTCAAAGTTCGTGGTTACTGATTCATTTCATGGAGTTGTTTTCTCTATTCTATTTAATAAACAGTTTATTGTTCTAGCAAATCTAGATCGTGGATTGGATAGATTCAGTTCTATATTGCGGAAGCTAAATTTGGAAGAACGATTACTGCTTAGTATGGACTATCATACTGTCGACTTGCTGATCGATAGTAAAATTGATTATGGTGCGGTAAATAAAGTTCTCGAAATAGAGAGAGAAAAGTCAAAAAAATTTCTTATTGAATCGATTGAAGATTTTTAGATATGAGTAAAAAAAGAGCTTCTGTTTCAGTGGTTGTCCCTTGCTTTAATTGTGCTTCGACAATTGAGCGAGCTTTGGCTTCTGTTTTCCGTCAAACACTGTTGCCAGAAGAAGTGCTATTAGTAGACGATTGCAGTACTGATAACACTCCATTATTGCTGGAAAAGCTTCGCAACGATTACTCTACGGATATAAGCATAAAAGTTTTATCCACTGAAATAAATTCTGGCCCAGGCTCCGCAAGAAATTTGGGCTGGATGAATTCTAATTGCGACTATATTGCTTTCTTGGATTCTGATGATGTTTGGCACCCAAAAAAAATATCAATCCAATATAATTGGATGATAAGAAACCCCAAGGCTGTGTTAACAGGGCATCCTGTTGTTGTATTGGGTAAGGATGAAAAATTAAAAGAGTATATGGAACAAGAGATAAATGTTTCTATTGTTGAGAAGATATCAACAAAAAAATTTTTATTCTCCAATACGCTTCAAACCCCCACGGTAATGCTAAAAAGAAAGCTAGATATCAAATTTATCGAAGGTAAAAAGTACTCGGAAGACTATCTTTTATGGTGTGAGATTTTATTTAAATATAATCAGTCGTATAGAATCAAAAATGCTTCTTTATCTTGTTTGTTAAAGCCCGTCTATGGAGCGAGTGGATTAAGTGGTAATTTATGGAGATTGGAAAAAGGGGAGCTTGATACATATAGACGGCTATATGATAGACGATATATTGGTATTTTCAGTTATATGTTTTTCTCTTTGTATTCCTTGCTAAAGCATTTTCGTAGAGTTTTTTTGGTTTCCCTAAGAAAAAGGCGATGACATGCAAGGATCTAAATACTCGACTTTTATTTCTCTTTTATATTTGCCTTTCTTTTTATGGAGCTTTTTGGGAGCGCATAAACAATATATTTTTGATATAAATACGGACCATATATCAATAGCAATTGCGGTATTGGCCTCTTGTTTATCAGTTTTTTTAATTAGGAAGCTAGACAAGCTAGAGTTGCTAATGATGGCTGTTATGTTTGCTATGGCTGTAGTGTTTGGGATTGCAAGTATTTTTTCGATGGAGTTCGAAAAATCTATCGCTAGATATTCTGATCATTTGATATATATATTTATAGCGATATGTGGCTCGATTTTTTTTGGAAGACATCCCGAGAAATTTTGGTTTAACGTAATATTTTCTATAGTTTTTTCTGCCGGCGTAGTGATCTGTTCTTGGCTATTCTTGGGGTTGAGTTCTTGGGGGAGAATGACAGTTCCGGTCTATGACTTTCAGTTAGAAAGATTTTTGTATTTTCCAAATGGCTATGAGAGCTCTGCTGATCCCAATGTTCTAGCTTATTTCATATTTATGGGCCTATTGCTATTTTTTTATAAAATAGATAAGCCTGTTAGACATGTTTTTTCTATTCTAATATTTTTTGCAGGATTTTTGACTTTTTCTCGTAGTGCTTTGGTTGCTTTTATATTTTCTTGTTGTTGTTTGGTGTTTCTTTATGCTCTGGATTTTTCTTCAAAAAATAATAAACTAAAACTCTCTTCAATATTTAAACTGCTTGGTGTGCTGAGTGGGGGAGGGGTGATTATCGCTGGGTTTGTTTTTTATTTTATGGATAATCTATTGGCGAGAATTGGTGATTCATTTTCAAATACAGATAGAATCAGCCGCCTTAGCGAATTTACTGGACAAATGCTAACCAGCTTTCCAGATTTTCTTATTGGTAGAGGAGTGGGAGCTTCTGAGTTCTATCGAGATCCACATTTATTTTATCTCAGCACAGTTAATGATACAGGATTTCTCGGTCTTTTTCTCGTATTGGTAGCACTATTTTTTTCGTTATTTTTTTCGATAAAGCTTAAGGCTTCCACTAAATTAGTGTGTTTGATTTTAGGGATTTTGATCTTATTTATGTCTGTGGCAATGTTTTATTGGCAAATAAGAACATTTTATTTTACTCTCATGGTGATGTATGCGCTGATTTTTCAGCATCAAAAATCTCATAGGGAAAAATATACCTACTTTTAACGTAAGGAAAGATCGAGAGGGTAGCGTATTGTAGATAGTAAGAGAGCGGTTATTCTTTTTTTGATCGAGCAAATTGATATATTTTAGAAAGTGTGCTTGCCGGGAGGAGTCGTATTGCGGCTCTTCCAAAAAAAATAAAAAAAGAGCTAAATGGGCTGTTTATTTTCTGCTTTACTATTAGCTTAAATAGTATGTATTCGCTTTTAATATAGCTGACTCCTTTCCTTCTGGAGATCATTTCGTTTTTTTGGCCAATTCTCGCATAAACAAGATTTTCTTGGATATTGTACATATTTGGGTTTCTGGATAGAGCTCTAATCCATAAATTGTAATCCTCCATATAGGGATGATGCTGATAACCTCCAATTGATTCGATAAAATCTTTTTTGAAAGAAACGCTCATGTGGTTGAATGGGTTTCTCGATTTTATAAAATCTCTTATTTCTTTTGCTGTTTCGGGGGTTTTTCTGATTCGACAAGAATTGCTCGGATTTTCCCTAAATTCTAAGATGTTTGTGCCTACTATGACATACTCAGGGTTTTCCTTTAAAAAATTAAGTTGATATTCCATACGCTTGGGATGATAGATATCATCGGTGTCTGCTCGCGCTACAATATTATATCTACATTCTTTTAGTCCGGCGTTTAAAGCAATCCCGAGGCCCATGTTTTTTTCTAGGCGAATAATTGAGATTTTTAATAAATCTTTCCATCTATTTACTATGTTTTCTAGATCTATGGAAATAGGGCCATCGAAAACAATAACTGTTTCAGATGGCTGTATTGTTTGATTGTGCAAACTTGCCAGGCATTGCTCTAAAAATTCTGGCTTTTCTTTTTTATATAGAGAAAGTAAAATGCTATATTCCATAAAGGATCCTCACCGGGCGCCAAAGCGTGTTAGCAGAATATTAATGGTTAATATGGCGATAATCATATCCAGTGCGAATGAGCAATTTTTAATATAATAAAAATCATGCTCGATCTTTACTTGAGTTTCATCAGTGCTGGCAGTATAGCCATGCCTGACTTGAGCCCAGCCGCTAATTCCCGGTTTTACGATATGCCGATAGCTGTAGAATGGAATTTTTTTATCGTATTCTTCAACAAATGATGGTTGTTCTGGCCTAGGGCCAATTAAACTCATTTCTCCCTTTAATACATTCAGAAACTGAGGCAGTTCATCAATACGTAATTTACGTATGATTTTACCTATACGCGTTATGCGGGGGTCATCTTCTCCTGCAAATTGCTGAGGAGCATCACGATCGAACCGCATACTACGGAACTTATATATAGTGAAAGGCCTATTGCCTTGTCCAATGCGAGTTTGGGTATAAATGATTGGGCCTGGGCTTTCTACCTTAATGAATAGTGCGGTAATTAGTCCTACTGGCAACACAACGGGTAATGCTAAAATAACAATGATTGTGTCAATGCATCGCTTGAGCCTTTCGTAAACAGGAGATGGAAGTAATGAGCCCATATTGTTTTCTGACATTCTATGAATTTTGACTTTTCCCGTTAGTGATTCATAGATCTGCTTAGCATCGTATACAGGGGTTCGATTTAATGCGCATCGTGTTAAGAAACGCTGCGTAGTTTCGTCAATATAACTAAAATCCGCTACAACTCCATCATAGCGCCGATCTTCGAGATCAAGCTCCGGTAATAAGCGAGCATCAATAAAGCTTAGTTTAACGATCTCATCGGTGTAGTGCCCTCCTGGAACTACTGCTAGCTTCAAGCGCATATATTTATAAGTCAATGTATATTCAATATGCAACCAAATTAGGGCGCTCAAGCCGCTAGCAAATAGCAAATAGCGAGAGACCTCCAGTCTTAGCATAAGAGCGGCTAATGCAAATAAACCGTATATAAGAAGCGCCAGTGGCGCTATGAATCCGGCAGATCTCCCTCCCGGGAAAATGGTCCGCAAGCGCATTGCCCATAGGTGGGTGGTTAGGTAAGCAATACTAGTAAGCATAAGAGCTGTTTTCTGCCCACTATTAGGCTGCCACAGATTATTCCATGACCAAAAAGCCATAAATGGAAAAATAACGGTCAATAGCCAGCCTAGTACGACCGAAAAAGTTCTTGATAATAAGATTTGTTCATGTAGGCGCTTGAATCGCCTTGGGGCATTGTTCTTCATGAATAGTTTTTGCGGCGAAATCGACCTGATCAGTATAGAGAAAAAGAGCTTACTGCTACCCTATTAGGCTGCATTATACGATTGTCTGTTACAGGCTCCTGCTACCATGTGTTTTTGTTTATGAGACTCATTCACAAATAGGTTGACAGTGCTATTAGCGGATTGAGCATAAGAACTTTCCCGATGAAGAAAAAGCCCACACTCTGCACAAGAGGTGGGCTTGAATGGTCTATCAGGCTCAGTGTCTGGTTTTCTATTCGACGGCTAGTCGTCATAGAACGTCTTGTAATCACTTCTGCAATCAACCACCTTTCTACCCCAACCCCCGCAACACCAGCCTCCAGAACTCATGTCGCCTCACCAGCGTGT
>JBEBWI010000149.1:0-5724 GCA_040392345.1 Leucobacter soli
GTCGGTCACCACGCTGCGGTGCGTCTTGAACCATTTGGTGTCGACACCGCGGATCGGCAGCTGCCTGGGGCGCAGACCCGTGATTGCCTGCGCAGCCAGCCAAGCCACCGCGTCAAGTACCTCGCGCCACTCGTTGGGCGGATACGCGAGTACGGTGCGCACGTGCCGACGCAGCGCAGTGCCGAGCTGCACGGAGGCACCAAAGCGGGCCGCTGCTTCGGCCGCCCGGGAATGAGCCGTCTTCCACGACGCGGCCGCCGATCCGCCCGCGAACTCGGCAACTGAGTCGGGGGACTCCCAGGTGATGCGCACGGGAATTTCCTGACGTCCGATGCGGCTCCAATCGCGGATCTCCCAGTCGAGACGGGCCTCTGCGGGCAGCGCCTCAGCACGCCAGTCGCGCACCCACGCCTTCGCACCCGTCAGGTCTGCCAGCGCCTGCCGCTCTGTCGGCGGCTTCAGCGAGAGTGAGTGGCTGAACGGAGCGGGATCCGCTGCCGCCGCACGCGCCGCCCAATCACCGAGCTGCCGAGCTACCAGATCCCGCGCCGTCTGCAGTACCGCCGCGACTGTGAGCATGCTCATCTGGTTGCCGCCCCTGCGGCTGCCAGCTCGTCGCCCTCCCACACCAGGTTAGAAACCTGAGAGCGGGCACGGGTCGGGTTCTCGATTTCGGTGGCGCCGCCGACGTAGGGCTCGATGGTTTGCAGGAGCTTGTGCGGGGTTGCGAGCACCATCTGAAACCCGAACTCCTGGAACACGTCGAGCGCGAGCCGGGTGTAGCGGGTGTCGGCCTTGTCGAACGCCTCGTCGAGCACGATCGTGCCGTAGGCGGGCGCGGGGTCGTCGGGCTGCGCCAGCTGGTAGCTGAGCGCCGCCGCGAGGCAGAACACCACGAGCTTCTGTTGCTGTCCGCCAGACATGGCGGCCCCCGAATCGTAGGTGGAGTGCACCCGCCCGTGCGCGTCAACTTCGTGGGCGAGGAACGTGACGTGCAGGCGCGTGTCGAGGCATTGCTCTCGCCACTTGCGATCCACCGAGTCGCTGGAGTCGAGGCGGCGCATGAGTGAGGAAAGTGTCGCGAACTTCCGTTCGGCATCTTCCGGGTCATTCTCCGTGGACCAAGCGTTCTCGGAGATCGTGCGGAGTTCTCGAAGGAAGTCGGTCGCGGCCTGGCTGCGGCGCGTTTTCACCTCGATTTTCAGGAACCGGCCCTCGTCGAACGGTGCACGGGCGAGCGAGGTGTTCACTGCATCGATGCGCGCGGTGATCTCGGCGGGGGCGTGCAGAATTTCGTCGACGAGCTGCGCAATCATGTCTTGCGAGCGCTCGCGCAGCAGCTCGAAGAAGCGCGCCTCGTGCTCGGGCAGACCGTTCGCGACGATCGCGTCGTGCAGCTCGATGAAGCCTTGCCGGCCCTCGACGCTGGCGACGTAGTCTGCGGCGGAGCCGCGCCAGCGCTCGCGGAACTGCGTGGCTCTGCGGGTGATATCTTCGCCCGCGGCGTCGGCCTGATCCCGCGCGGCCCTGTGCTCCTGGTACAGCGCCTGCGTGACTAAGTGGGCGACGTCACCGAGGTTGTCGAGCGTGATGCTGCGGCGGATCGACGCAAACCGCGCGGCAAGTTGCTCGTACACGGCGGCGTCGGCGGCGGGTAGCTTGCCGCTTGCGAGGCGCTCGAGGAGCTGCGCGATCTGGACGGTGAGCTCCTTGTGGCGCCGCTCGACCGTGGTGACCTGCGTCTTGGCATCGGAGGCGCGGGCTCGGGCTGCTTCGCGCGAGGCCTTCGCGTCTTCGAGCCTCTGCTGGGCGTCGGCGAGCTCGCTGTCGGCGCTCGTCAGCGCGGCGAACTCCGCGCGCAAGCGCTCAACCTCTGCTTTGGCGGCCTCGACGTCGAACTCGCTCCATGCCTGCTGCTGCAGCTCGCCCAGCGTCTGGTGGCGGCGGATCACCAAGTCGCGCGCCTCGGTGGCCGACCGAACATGGTCCTCGAGCCGCGCACGCTCGGTCTCCGCGTCGCGGAGCAGGGCGATGAGTGCCTCGTGTTTCGCCTCGCGGTCTCCGAGCACCCAGGTGCTGCGATCGTCGATGGCCGTGCGGTCGTCTTTCATATACCGGCCCCGGCCCGACTTCACTTGGCCGCGTATGGTGACCGCGCGCGGGTGATCGTCGAGCGCATCGGGGGTATCGACGCACGCGTAGTCGTAGCGCTCGCTGAGCGTGTGCTGCAGCCACGCGGTGAAGAGGCCCTCGCTCACCGAAATTCGGTGCAGCAATGAAAGACCGGAGGCGGCCGGCGCGGGGTCTGCTACGCGCGACGGCACCTCCTCGTAGGTGAGGCGGGTCCCGAGGCGGTGCGCGTCGACCCAGCGGCGGGCCTGGGCCAGATGTTCGCTGCGCACCAGTAGCGTGGTCGATACCGGTCGCAGCACGCGCTCGATCGCCCCAGTCCAGTCGGCGTGATCCGCATCGACCTCGATGAGCTCGGCGGCGAAGGGCAGCGCCGAAGGCGCCACGCCCAGGTGGCGGGCGAGCGCCTCGCGCACGTCGATGAGAGCCGCACCCATCGTGCTGCGACTCGAAGCGAGGGCCTTGATCTCGGCGTCGAGGCGCCCCGCTTCGCGCCTGGCCGCAGCAAGCTGGTCGTGCAGCTCGATGCTCGCTCCGGTGGGTTCGCGCTGCTGGTCGCGATCGCGCTGCGCGGCTGTGATGAGCTCCGCGAACTGCGTCGCGTCGCTGGGCGCGTGCTCGATGCCGATCGAGCGCAGGCTCTGCGCCATACGCTCGCGGCGCTGCCGCGTCTCCGTGACATGCTGCCCCGCGCTCTCGATGCGTAGCCGCAGCTGCTCGACATCGGCCCCGCCCAGCTGCATTGCGAGCCGATAGGCCGCGTCGTGCGCATCGTCGGCCGCGTGCGCTGCACGCTGCGCTGCGCCCGCATCGTCATGCAGCAGGATCAGGTCTTCCGACAGTCGCTCGAGCTCGGCTTGCGTGAGTTCGAGCCGCAGCTTCTGCTCGTAGGCCATGACGTGAGTGCCGAGCAGCTCGGCGCGGGCGGCCTGCTCCGCGGCGCGGTCGTAGGCGAGGGCGGCGTCACGCAGGCCGGCCAGGTGGTCGCGCTGCTGCCGCAGCCGCACCACGTGCTCGTGGGCGTCGTTCAGCTCGCCGAACTGCTCGCGCGCAGTGTCGGCGAGCGCGAAGGTCTCAGGCCGTTCGAGCATCGACTCGCGAAACAGCTGATTCAGGCTGTCGAGGTTCTTCGCCGACTGGGTCTTGTGCAGCAGTTGCAGGGCGCTCTCGTCGGGAATGCCAAAGAGCGACCGCATGCGCTGATAGAACCGAGCGGTCTTGCCGCCGGCGGCGACGAGCGCATCGGGGAAGGCTGCCTGCATCTTGCGGGTCTCGAGGCCGCCGCGCGCGAACGGCTCGAGGTCGCGCAAGTCGGCGGGGGAGCGCTCGAGCACGTAGAGGCTCTTGAGATCGGCGGTCGCGGTCTTGGTGCCGCTCACATGGAAGAGTCGAGCCAGCGTCACCGGGGCGTTTGCGCCGTTCTCGTAGCGCAGCAGAATGCCGCTCCACGTGGAGCCAGGGCGTAGGTACTCGCTGGTGACCCGGTCTTCGAAGTCGTCGGTGCGTCGCGTCCAGGCGCCACGCACGTAACTCATGAGGCCGCGCTGGTCGCTGCGGTTGCCAGCACCCTGCGCGGCGAGGTTGAAACGCAGCCAGTTGTCGGGCGTCAACACGGCCGCGATCGCGTCGAGCAGTGACGACTTGCCCGATCCCGACGGGCCGGTGATGAGGTGCCCACGCCGCGCCACGGGAATGCGGTAGATCGCGTCGTGGAACGTGCCCCAGTTCGCGAGTTGCACCGCGGCCAGCCGCCATTGGCCAGGCGCAATCGTCTCGTGCGTCACTCGCCGACCCCCTCGTAGTTTGTCTCCCCGCCCGCGGCGTCAGCAGTGGTGCCCAACTCGCGGTACACCGCGGTCAGCGCGAGCACCCGATCTTCGTCGATGAGGAACTTCACTATCGGCGACACCTCGACACGGTCATCGCCCACAGAGTGGATTACCCGGAACTGGTTACTCATACGAACCCACGAGCTGTTGAGATTGCGGCGAAAGGTCGACTCGTCGGCGTTACGGTACACGTCGAGCTGCTCGAAGATTTCGTCTTTGCCGACAATCGTGCGTGTGCCCCCGCCCGTGGCGAGCAGCTGCTGTCGCAGCACGAGCAGTATTACGGTGTCGGCATAGGTGAGGTTGACGCTGCGTAGGGCGCTGGGCGCGTCGAAGTCGCCCGTGCGCGCCTTCTGAGTGAAGGCGAACTCGTCGATCTCGTCGACGAAGAGGTCGAGGAAGAGCTCGTGCAGGCGCGATTCGATCTCGGGGCGGTCGGCAAGCACCGCAGTCCACAGTCGCGGGTGTTGCTTGGCCGAGAGGTAGGGGCCCTGGACCAGCCGGAGCAGGGCCCGGCGCGACTGGTCGACCAGCCTGCCGGTGTCGCCGATCCACAGCCCAGTGCGTTCTGAGCCCTCGAAGGCCGCGTCTTCGCCCGTCGCGTCGGCGGGGAGTGCGTAGTCGGTCATGTATCGATCCGTTCTGCGAAGGTGTGGCGCGGTACCTGGGCGGTGCGGGTGCGCTGGTCGAGCCCCACCCACACGAGAGTCTCGTCGTCGTTGTGCACGGCACCGTGGCGGGTGGCGAGTGCGAGTAGACCGATGACGCTCGCGAGGCCCTGCGTCGCGGGCGATGCGGCGAGCACGTCGGCGACCGACACCGGGCCCGAGCGCTCGACGGCTGCGTTGACGTGGCCGATGAGCTCGTCGAAGTCGATCTCGCTCTCGCGCGCGATTGCCTTGAGGCGCAGCAGGTCGATCTCGCCAGGCTCTGCATCGTCGAGCGCTTCGTTCGGCGCGAAATCCGACGGGTCGTGCGGGTTGACCTCGCCCACACTGGCCATCGGCAACACGGGCAGTTCGAGATGCATGCCGACCGAGGCATAGGGCTTCAGTGCTGTGCGGGCCGGTACGGCGGCGGCCAGCGCCTGCTGAATGAGCGTGCGCAGGGCGCGATCCCGCTCATATTCTTGCGAGCGCACGTAGCGTCGCAGCCCGCGCGCAAACTCGGTGAGCGTGTCTTGCACGTCGCGGCTGCCGGTCTTCATGTCGCGCAGCAGATTGCGGATCGCCCGTCGCGTCTCGACCGGAAGCTGCTGGGCGAACTCGCGTCCCAGAATCTCGTTCACGTCGGCATCGAAGCGCGCCGAGCTCTCGGGGTCGCGAATGAGCGAGGAGAACGCGCTGAAGGTGCGCCCCTCATCGGAGGAGGCGATGAGGTCGACCCCGCGGAAGATCTCGCTGATCACCGTGGTCTGCCGCTCGTCGAGGTCGAGAATCGCGGTGCGCAGCTCGTGGTTGAGCTCCTCGAACCGGGCCCGCACCCGGGCGAAGTCGGCGGGCAGGGTTTCGGCCTGGGCGAGCACGTCGGTGACGCGCTCGGTCGCGGCGCGCGGGTCAATCGGTTGCGCCTGGTTCTGGCTGATCCGCACGATCTCGGCGTCGATGCGGTCGCGCTCCTCGCGCAGCGACCGCAGCTTGCGGGTGGTGTCGGGGTCGGTGTCAACCGCGAGCCCGTGCAGCGCCTGTGCGAGCACCATGAGCCGTGACTCGGTGAGGGTCGACCGGGGCGAGATGAGTTGCTCGACGATGCGGATCGCGTCGAG
>JBEBWI010000150.1:0-5688 GCA_040392345.1 Leucobacter soli
GGCACGCAACGCGATGCGTTGCCCCGAGTGCCGAAGCGGGCATGGGTCACTGAGAACTTCGTTCTCAGCAACCCCCTCAATGCCGAACACCCTGGGCCGAGAACGGCCCAGGCGCACACGGCACGCAACGCGATGCGTTGCCCCGAGTGCCGAAGCGGGCATGGGTCACTGAGAGAGGCGATCGAGCAGGGGGATCGCGCCGCGCAGATCCTGCTCGATCGAAACGTCCGCCTGCTCGCGCACGACCGGCTTCGCGTTGAAACCCACCGAGATCGCGGCGACCGCCATCATCTTCAGGTCGTTCGCCCCGTCGCCGATCGCGACGGTAGCGCTCAGCGGAATCCCTTCCGCGGCAGCCCACTCCACGAGCGCGTCGGCCTTCGCCTGCGCGTCCACGATGTCGCCGAGCACTCGCCCCGTCAACT
Organism: Leucobacter soli; assembly: GCA_040392345.1. Lineage (GTDB taxonomy): Bacteria > Actinomycetota > Actinomycetes > Actinomycetales > Microbacteriaceae > Leucobacter > Leucobacter soli_B. The sequence goes on from JBEBWI010000150.1 coordinate 426, forward strand.
TCCCATCGACCACCTCGAGGCGGTTCGCGCGCCACCGATCGATCCTCAGGTCCACGGCGAGCGGATCGAGCACCTCGTGGAACCCGCCCGAAACCACACCGACCTTGCCGCCGCGGGCGTGCACCTCGGCGACGAGCTCCTGCATCCCCGGGGTCACCCGCACCCGCCGATACGTGTCCTCGAACACACCATCGGGTGTGCCCGCCAGGGTGGCGACGCGCTCGCGCAGGCTCTCGGCGAAGTCGAGCTCACCCCGCATCGCCCGCTCGGTCACCTCGGCGACGAGCTCGCGAGTCCCGGCGGCGGCGGCGAGCAATTCGATCACTTCGTCCTGAATCGTCGTCGAATCGCAGTCGAGCACAACAAGGGGGCGAACGGTCGCATCGGTAGTCATGGAAACCAGTCTAGAGTTCGGCCGTACTGCGCCGCGTCGTCGACGATGACGGCGATCCACGGCACTAGGCTTGCAGTCATGGTCAACGTGCTTCGCTTCGCAGATGTCACCTACGTGCGCAACGGTCGCGCGATTCTCGACGGAATCGATTGGGAGGTCGACAGCGCCGAGCGTTGGGCGATTCTGGGACCCAACGGCGCCGGCAAGACGACCCTGCTGCGCATCGCCACGGCGAACGACTACCCGACGACCGGCACCGTGCAGGTGCTCGACCAGACCCTCGGCAAATTCGACATCTGGGAGATGCGCAACCGTCTCGGCTTCGCATCGACCGCCACGGCCCGCCGCATCCCGGCGGGAGAGACGGTGCGCAACCTGGTGCTCACCGCCGCATACGCAGTCGAGGGGCGCTGGAACGAGCAGTACGACGAATACGACGTGAGGCAGGCCGACCGCATCATCGCCGAATGGGACCTCACCCAACTCGCAGACCACCCGTTCGGCACGCTGAGCGACGGCGAACGCAAACGGGCGATGATCGCGCGCGCAGTGATGACCGACCCCGAACTGCTGCTGCTCGATGAGCCGAGTGCGAGCCTCGACCTCGGCGCCCGCGAGCGCCTGCTGCACATGCTCTCGGGTTTCGCCCAGTCGCCCTACTCGCCCGCGATGATCATGGTCACCCACCACGTCGAGGAGATTCCGCCGGGCTTCACCCACGTCATGCTGTTGCGCGACGGCAAGGTGCAGGCCGCCGGGCCCATCTCCGAGACGCTCACCGCCCAGGCCCTGGGACGAACGTTCGGCATGGAGTTCGACCTCACCGTCACCGGCGGCCGATACACGGCGATGGCGCGCGGCTGATCCGCGATTCCCTCAATACACAGACCGGCGAACAAATCTGCTAAAGTAGAACCTTGGCGCGCAGACGCCAGAGTATTCGTGCGCACCGCGCATCTGTCACCCGATCATAAGGACACCCATGAAGACCGAGATCCACCCCGAGTACAACGCCATCGTGTTCCGCGACCTGGCTTCGGGCGAGACGTTCCTCACCCGTTCGACGCTGACCAGCCAGAAGACCATCGAGCTCGACGGCACGACCTACCCGGTGATCGACGTCGAGATCTCGAGCGCCTCGCACCCGTTCTACACGGGCAAGCAGCGCATCATGGACTCGGCCGGCCGCGTCGAGAAGTTCAACAAGCGCTTCAAGGGTTTCGGCGCCTAGGCTTCGAACCGCGCAGGAAGGGGCGGGTGGCATCATCAGGATGCCACCCGCCCCTTCGCTGTTGCCGGGTCACGCCGTCTCCGGCTATGCCGACCGGAACGGCCACGCGCCGTCAGCGATGAACGTCGGATCCTTCACCCGACGCATGTACTCCTGGAAGTTCTCGGCCTGCGCCGCGGCCCATCCCACCTGCGCATCGTGCAGTGCGACCACGTCCTCGGGCAGCACCGCCGCGAACTTGCGCGCGATCGCCTGAGCGAGCCGCCCCGCCGCGATTGCGTCCTCTCCCGCGTCATGGGCGACCCCGAGCTCCACGCCGTAATGCTCGGTGACGACCCCCAGCGTGCGCTTTCCCTTCCGAAAACGGTCGAACTGCTTGTCGAGCACCAGCGGATCGATCACCGGGGCGACCTCAGCCGGCCAGGGCACGCGGTGGCGCGCCGATTCGGCACGCAACAGCCCCAGATCGAATGGTGCGTTATAGGCGACGACCGGGAAGCCGCGATCGATCATCGCAAGCAGTTGCGAGATGATCTGCGTCACACCGACGGCAGCCTGCACGCCGCTCTCCCGGGCGACCTCCGTCGTGATACCGTGCACCCGCGCCGCGGCCTCCGGAATCTCGACTCCTGGGTCGACCAGCCAGTCGTAACGCTCCTTCACCTCTCCGCCCGGCCCGATCAGCGCGATCGTCGAGCTCACGATGCGCGCTTGCGCGGTGTCCACCCCCGTCGTCTCGGTGTCGAACACGGCAAGGTTCTCGGCCCAGAGCGGCAGTCGTTCGGTCACGTGCGTTCCTTTCGTCGTTCCCGATAGTACCGGCAGGCACCGACAGCGGTGGGCGCCGGTACGAGCGCAGCCGCCGGTGACCCCGGGCGGATACACTCGACGGGTGACCGAAGAACCGCCAGACCTCCGCGTGCCCGTGCTCGGCACCGAAACCCTCAGCTGGCAGTACGGCGAACCGGGCGGCGAACCGCTCATCCTCGTACACGGCTTCCGCGGAGACCACCACGGACTGGAGGGCGTCGCTCGGGCCCTGGCGCGCCTGGCGCCAGAGCTGTGCGTGATCGTGCCCGACCTACCGGGCTTCGGGGCGTCCCCAGCGATCCCGGGCCGCGAGCACACCCTCGACCTCTACGGCGAATGGCTGCGGGGGTTCGCCGCGCAGCTCGCGCCGGGCGGGCACGCGATCCTGGGACATTCCTTCGGCTCCCTCGTCGTGTCGAACGCCGTCGACGCCGGGCTCCGTTCCGATCGAGTGATCCTGATCAATCCGATCTCCTCACCGGCGCTCGAGGGCCCGCAAGCGATGCTCTCGCGGCTTGCCATCGCCTACTACCGCGCGGCCGACCTGCTGCCCGAGCGCCCCGCTCGCGCGCTGCTCGGCAACCGTCTCATCGTGAGAGTGATGAGCGAGGTCATGGCCAAGACCGCCGACCGCGATCTGCGCGCGTGGATCCACGGCCAGCACCACAGCTATTTCAGCCGCTTCGCCGACACGGGAACGCTGCTCGAATCGTTCCGCGCATCCGTATCCCACACCGTCGCGGACTACGCACCCGCATTCGATCGGCCGACGCTTCTGATCGCCGGGGATCGCGATGACATCACGCCGCTCGCCGAGCAGGTCGCGCTGCGCAACCGCATCGCGGACTCCCGGCTCCGAGTCGTTCCAGGGGTGGGCCACCTGGTGCACTACGAGGCCGTCGACGACGCGGCCGCCGAGATCATCGCGTTCCTGCGCGAGACGGCACACGCGGGGGAGCGAGCGTGAGGATCCACCGCATCGAAGACGTCGAGGCGCCCGAGCTCAACGACTACACGAAACTCACCGACGTCGCGCTGCGCCGGGTGCGCGAACCGGCCGAGGGGCTCTACCTTGCGGAATCGCCGAAGGTGATCGAGCGCGCGCTCCGGGCCGGGCACACGCCCCGCTCGCTCCTGCTGCTCGAGGAATGGCTGCCGACTGTCGAGCCGATGCTCACGCGATTTCCGAGCGTGCCGGTCTACGTGGGGGAGAGCGGGCAACTCGAGCGGATCACGGGATTCCACATGCACCGCGGAGCACTCGCGTCGATGCATCGGCCGGCCGATCGCGACCCGCTCGAGCTGCTGCATGCGAGTCGCCGCGTCGTCGTGCTCGAGGACCTGACGGATCACACGAACGTGGGCGCGATCTTCCGGTCGGTAGCGGCGCTCGGAGCCGATGCCGTGCTGCTCACGCCGGCCTGCGCGGATCCCCTGTATCGTCGCGCAGTACGGGTCAGCATGGGTGCCGTGCTGCAGGTGCCGTGGGCGCGCCTTCCCGAATGGCGCGAGGCCGGCCCGATGATTCGCGACGCCGGGTTCGAGCTCGCCGCATTCGCATTGCGAGACGATGCGGAGGATCTCGCCGAATTCGTGCGCGATGTACCGCCGAGGCTCGCGCTGATGTTCGGTACCGAGGGGGAGGGGCTGAGTCGGCGTGCGCTCGCCTCGTCGACCCGCAGCGTGGTGATTCCGATGGAGCAAGACGTCGATTCGCTGAACGTCGCGACCGCGGCGGCCCTGGCGCTGTGGGCCGTGCGCACCGCTGATGCATCGGATACAACGGTTCCGGCGACGGCCTCGGCGTCGGGCGCGAATGCCGCTGCAGAAGCGGGCACAGCGAGCGGATAGATTCCGGCGCTAGGCTCGGTTGACGGCCCGGAAACCGGGCGTCGTGAGCACGCGGAAGGGGAGTGGCGGATGAATCTGCACCGTGGCCGCGCAGCCGTGTACGCGCTGCTCGCACTCCTTTTCGGAGCCGCTTCCTACGCAGTGGGCGTCGGAAGCCTGCTCGGTCAGCGTGCCGAGGCGATCGTGCTCGAGGCCTCGGACTTCACGTACGACCCACCGATCCCGCTCAGTCTGGTATCCATCCCTTCGGTGGCGGTCACGCTGCTGGTGCTCGCGCTCATCGCGCTCTGGGCGCACGGGGTCAGACCCGCACTCACGGTCGTCGTGTTCTCGGCCGCTGCGATCGTCGCCTCACAGATGCTGAAGCAGGAGCTTCTCGTGCGCCCCGAGCTCTTCGAGCTCGATGCGCAGAACACGTTCCCGAGCGGGCATATGACCGTGTTCGCAGCGCTTGCGGCCGCCGCCATCTGGGCCGTACCGCGCGCGCTCAAGCCGTGCATCGCACTCCTCGGTGCGATCGTGCTCAGCGTCGTGGCCTGGCAGCTGCTGGAGTTCGGGTGGCATCGTCCGAGCGACCTCGTGGGCGCGCTCTCGCTCGGCGTGCTGTCGTTCTCGGTCGCCGCCCTGTTCCGAACGCGACGAGGCGCACGACCGGTACGTGGCGTGGGCTCGATTATGTCAGTTCTCAATCGGATCATCTCGGTACTGATCACCGTGAGCGGTATCGCCTTGACGGTAGGCGGCATCGGCCTCACCGTAGCGGCGGGCTGGTTCGGATCCCCAGGGCTGATGCTCGCTGGTGCGCAGATCGCGCTGATCGGCGCCAGCGCATTGTGCACGCGCGCATTGCTCGCACTGAGCCCCTGAGTCCGTTGCGCGAACAACACGCGCGGCTCGGCGATTCCGCAACGAGGCCGCGACGCCAGGCATCCAGGCATCCAGGCATCCAGGCATCCAGGCATCCAGGCATCCAGGCA